>NZ_JAJNIK010000001.1:0-430610 GCF_022386495.1 Mammaliicoccus sp. H-M34 | reverse complement strand
CGGGGTGGCGGAACTGGCAGACGCACAGGACTTAAAATCCTGCGGTAAGTGATTACCGTACCGGTTCGATTCCGGTCCTCGGCACCATTTTAATATGCGCCCGTAGCTCAATTGGATAGAGCGTTTGACTACGGATCAAGAGGCTAGGGGTTCGACTCCTCTCGGGCGCGTAATGACCATTTTTGGTTACGGGAAGTAGCTCAGCTTGGTAGAGCACTTGGTTTGGGACCAAGGGGTCGCAGGTTCGAATCCTGTCTTCCCGACTCTTTAAAAGTTACATATTAAATGGGGGCTTAGCTCAGATGGGAGAGCGCCTGCTTTGCACGCAGGAGGTCAGCGGTTCGATCCCGCTAGTCTCCACCATTTAAAATAATATTATTACGGCGGCGTAGCTCAGCTGGCTAGAGCGTACGGTTCATACCCGTGAGGTCGGGGGTTCGATCCCCTCTGCCGCCATTAAAATTTTGAATATGAAATACATATTTTAAATTTTGGACCTTTAGCTCAGTTGGTCAGAGCAAACGGCTCATAACCGTTGGGTCGCAGGTTCGAGTCCTGCAAGGTCCATACTTATATAGTGGAGGAATACCCAAGTTCGGCTGAAGGGATCGGTCTTGAAAACCGACAGGGGCTTAACGGCTCGCGGGGGTTCGAATCCCTCTTCCTCCGCCATTATATTTGTAAAATTAAATTATTATTATCGCGGGATGGAGCAGTTCGGTAGCTCGTCGGGCTCATAACCCGAAGGTCGGTGGTTCAAATCCACCTCCCGCAATTATTATTTTAGGTCCCGTGGTGTAGCGGTTAACATGCCTGCCTGTCACGCAGGAGATCGCGGGTTCGATTCCCGTCGGGACCGCCATTTTTAAAATTTTATGTATGGCTCAGTAGCTCAGTCGGTAGAGCAAAGGACTGAAAATCCTTGTGTCGGCGGTTCGATTCCGTCCTGAGCCATCTTTTAACATTATGCCGGCCTAGCTCAATTGGTAGAGCAACTGACTTGTAATCAGTAGGTTGGGGGTTCAAGTCCTCTGGCCGGCACCATCTATCGGAGGGGTAGCGAAGTGGCTAAACGCGGCGGACTGTAAATCCGCTCCTTCGGGTTCGGCAGTTCGAATCTGCCCCCCTCCACCATATTTCTTATAATTTAATAGGGGCATAGTTTAACGGTAGAATAGAGGTCTCCAAAACCTTTGATGTGGGTTCGATTCCTACTGCCCCTGCCATGGCGGTTGTGGCGAAGTGGTTAACGCATCGGATTGTGGTTCCGACACGCGTGGGTTCGATTCCCATCAGCCGCCCTTACTTTTATTAATGGGCTATAGCCAAGCGGTAAGGCAACGGACTTTGACTCCGTCACGCGCTGGTTCGAATCCAGCTAGCCCAGTAGTCTGGCGGCATAGCCAAGTGGTAAGGCAGAGGTCTGCAAAACCTCTATTCACCGGTTCAAATCCGGTTGCCGCCTCCATTAATATTTTGCGGGAGTATTTCAACTCTTAGAATACATTCCTTCCCGGAATGAGATATAGGTGTAAATCCTATCTTCCGCTCCATTATTTTTCAGTACTACTAATTATTAAAATGCGGGAGTATTTCAACTCTTAGAATACATTCCTTCCCGGAATGAGATATAGGTGTAAGTCCTATCTTCCGCTCCATTATTTCTTCCATTGGGAAGATTTTTTTGTAGGAAATATAATTATGCCGGTGTGGTGGAATTGGCAGACACGCGGGACTCAAAATCCCGTGTCCGTTGAGGACGTGTCGGTTCGAACCCGACCACCGGTACTTATAACAAAAAGGCTGAGACAATTAATTTGTCTCAGCCTTTTATAATTTCATCATTAGATTACTGTCTTCTTCTTTTACTAACCTGCAATTTAAAGTTTTATAATATAATCAATTTTTTGATCATTATACAACTTACTTCTTGTCATTACTTTTGGAATTCCGTATTTATCTTTCATATTAATTGCTTTTGTTAAATTATCATCTGCACACGCTACTATGTCAATATTTCTTGTGTGTTGAACTAATTCTACATATATTTCTGAAGTAATGTTACAACCATCAATGCCGACTTTTTGTTTATTCATTTAAATTACCCCCTAAGATATGTGATTAAATAAAGGATAATCTATGAAATGCATTTCATGTCAACAATTAATATTTTTTACAGAATTTCTTTTTATTAATTTAGTTTCAAAAAAGTGATGTGTTATATTATTATCGTATAATTGGTTAAAGAGACTTTTGCCTATATTGATAAGTGGTATTTCTATCGTTGTCAGATTAAGCATCTCTGATATTTTATGATTTTCAAAGCCAATAATAGATAAATGTTCTTTTGCATCATTGTTTATACTTAGTAATAGACCAGCAGCTGTGTTGTCACCTGAAACTATAATTGCTGATGGGGGAGTTGGTGATTTATTTAAATCTTTAGCAAGTATATAACCATCTTCTAGTAATACATAATTTTCATAGATCTTTTTATTATTGAAAGTTAGTGATTTTTCTTTGCAAAAATCTTTATAAGCTGCAATCCTTAATAAAGAACTTGTGCTATTCTTTCTATTAATAGCACATGAGATATTTCGATGTCCATGTTCGTACAAATGGTTTAATGCCGTGTAAAAGGCCTTATAGTGATCAATATAGGTTGTACGAAGCTTAGAATGTGTTATATCTTCAAAAATAGAGATAGGCCCGTATTGAACATACTGTTCGATTATATTTAATGAAATATTTCTTGAACATATAATTAAGGCGTCTAGTTGTTTTAGTTTAAGCATTTCTAAAGCGTCTATTTCTTGGTCGGTATCATAAGAAGTTTGGAAAAGTACAATTTTCTTGTTTAATTTAATTGCTTCTTCTGATATACCTTGTATTAGCTGAGAAAAATAAGGATGATTAGAAAAAGGAATAACAACACCTATTAAGTTTGTTTTACCTTTTTTTAAATGTATGGCATTAATGTTAGGTATATAATTTATTTCTTCAATAACTTGGAGTACTCTATTCCTTTTCTCTTCGTTTACATAAGGGTGGTTATTAATTACTCTTGATACAGTACTGGGAGAAACACCAGCTTTTCTTGCGACTTCTTTTAGATTTGTCATACGGATTCCTCCTCATTTATACTATGTATTATATAAATATTTTAGCATAATAACTTAAAAATTATCTTTAAATTATAAGGTAGGTGAAATTTATTAAACAACAATTTTTTGAACTAGAATGTTCTCATTTAAACGCAAATAATAGATTAGATCATAATATTATACTAGATTTACTTGATGATAATTTCAAAGAGATTGGAAAGTCGGGTAGAGTCATTTATAAAAATGATATTGAAAACAGCACTTTACATACTTTTGAATATCAAATTAGTGATTTTGTAACTGAAAAGATTCAAAAAGGCATTGTATTGGTTACATATAAATTATTCAATGAGACGGATAATGTATTAACGAATAGAAGTACTTTGTGGATCAGAAAAAATAATCAGTGGAAAATGCGATTTCATCAAGGTACAATTATTTAAAATTAAAAATGTGATTGTCTATTAAAATAATCTCATATATGATTAATACATATTTAAATATGGAGGAATTTTATGGATAGACATTTCACTGTAAAGGAATTTTTCTTTAACATATTAAATGGTATAGGCGTAGGTATCGTTATTGCGCTTATACCAAATGCAATATTAGGTGTTTTATTTAGTTACTTATCACAGTTTCACCCTGTACTTGAAATGTTTAACCAAGCTTTATTACTTATGCAATATGCTATGAGTTTTATTATAGGAATAATTGTAGCTAATCAATTTAAATTTCAAGCTACAGATGCCGTGATGATAGGGGCAGCTGGATTAATAGGTTCAGGTGCTGTGAAAGTCCAAAATGGCCAATTTATGTTTGTTAGTATTGGCGATGTGGTCAATTTAATAGTTGTATTAATCATTAGTTGTTATTTAATGATTAAATTAAAAGGTAAATTTGGTTCTTTAGATATGCTAATTATGCCAATATTTATTTCGGTAGTTAGTGGTTTTATTGGAATGCTTACTTTGCCATATGTAAGTAATGTAACAAAAGGCATTGGAAAATTAATAGAACAATTCTCGACTTTAAATCCATTGTTAATGTGTATTTTGATAGCAATTACATATGCTCTCCTTATGGTCACTCCAATTTCAGTGGTAGCAATTGCAACAGCTGTAGGATTAGAAGGTCTAAGTTCAGGTGCAGGTAATATGGGAATCGTTGCGGCATGTGTAACATTCTTAATGGGATCATGGAAAGTAAATGATAAAGGGATTAATATCGTACTTATTATTGGTGCTGCAAAAATGATGATACCTGTCTACTTTAAAAATCCAATAATAGCAATACCGTTGATCATTAATGGGTTAATGAGTGGTTTGCTAACGTATTTTGTAGGAATAAAAGGAACACCTATGTCTACAGGATTCGGTTATACAGGTTTTGTTGGTCCAGCTAATGCAATAAAATATATGGACGGCTCAATAATTGTAAATATAGTTCTTTTAATATTCGCGTACTTTGTTATACCATTTGTATTTGCTTATATTGTACATAGATTATGCTTGAAATTATTACCTAAATATAATCAGGAAATGTTTTTGTTTAAAGAAAATGCATAAGAATTGAATACTAAAAAGCGCCCTCAGTTAGAGGACGCTTTTTTATATTACATTTTATATATAAATTTAACTATAATTATTAGAATATTATGAAAATATATTGTTTGTTTTCATAAAGTGAGGTAGAATAAATCATTATTCATAAATTTGCATATTGATATCATATTGATAAATGTATTAAATCAGTGCTAGTTACTTTGAAAAGTGTTATAACAGCGGTTACAAAAATTTGATTTTAAAATGAGATTATATTTAGTAACGACTAAATGAATAACCATTCAAAAACTTTTATAAAAAGCATTGCATAAAATTACATAAATGTGTATAATAATGAATATTATTAATTCAGGAGGTTACAACTTTGAAAAGAAATTTATTTGTGAAAGTAGTACTTATAACAGTTTGTTTACTACTTACTATCCCATATTTAGTCCCCAAACAGTCACACGCCCAAGAAACTGACCAGTGGGATAAAGCTAAAGAACGTGGCGAGCTAAGAGTAGGTTTATCAGCAGACTATGCACCATATGAATTTGAACATACCAAAGATGGAAAGCGTGAGTATGCAGGTATAGATATTGAACTTGCTAAAAAAATTGCGAAAGACAATGGTATAAAGCTTAAAATAGTGAATATGCAATTTGATAGTTTATTAGGTGCTTTAAAAACTGGAAAAATAGATATGATTATTTCAGGTATGGCACCGACTCCTGAAAGAAAAAAAGAAGTTGATTTTTCAGATCACTATATGGAAGTTAAGCAAAGACTAATTATACAAAAGAAAGATAAAGATAAATTAAAAACTATTGAAGATTTCAAAGGGAAAATGATTGGAGTACAAAAGCAAACAACGCAAGAGGAATTAGCAAAAACTGAAATGCCAGACTCTCAAGTGAGCTCACTTGCAAGGGTACCTGAAGTTATTATGTCACTTAATTCAGGAAAAGTAGATGGAATGATTATTGAAGGTCCTGTAGCAGATGCATATTTAGAGAAAAATCCAAATTTAACTTATTCAGATGTTGATTTTTCTGATGCAGATAAAACAACTGCCATCGCTTTACCTAAAGATTCTCCTCAATTAATGGAGAGAGTCAATAAAAGTGTTAAAGAAGTTCGAGATAATAATTTGATAAAAGATTATCAAGATAAAGCCACAGAAGCAATGTTTGATGATGGATCATTTTTTAGCAAATATGGCTCATATTTCTTACATGGTGTTGGATATACAATTCTATTATCATTCTTAGGAGTTGTAGCTGGTGCACTTATTGGTGTTTTCTTTGCATTGATGAAATTAAGCAACAGTAAAATCTTAAAATCTATTGCATCAGTTTATATAGAATTTATAAGAGGAACGCCTTTATTAGTTCAAGTATTTTTAGTGTATTTTGGTACAACAGCAGTACTTGGTTTAGATTTATCTGCACTTATTTGCGGTATTATCGCGCTTATTATTAACTGTAGTGCTTACATAGCAGAAATTATTAGAGCAGGGATTAATGCAGTTGATAATGGTCAAATGGAAGCCGCAAGATCATTAGGTTTAAATAAATCACAAGCTATGAAAAAAGTTATTATGCCTCAAGCGATTAAAAATATACTACCAGCTTTAGGTAATGAATTCGTAACTGTAATTAAAGAATCATCTATTGTATCAGTAATAGGTGTTAGTGAATTAATGTTTAATGCACAAGTTGTGCAAGGTGCGTCGTTTGACCCATTCACACCATTGTTAGTAGCAGCAGTATTGTACTTCATTTTAACGTTTACGTTATCTAGAGTGATGTATGTTGCTGAAAGGAGGTTCAGTGTCAGTGATTAAAGTTAATGATTTACACAAAACATTTGGTAAAAATGAAGTGTTAAAAGGTATAAATTTAAATATAGAAAAAGGAGAAGTAGTTGCCATAATAGGTCCATCAGGTAGTGGTAAAAGTACGCTATTAAGATGTTTAAACTTATTAGAAGATCCTACTTCAGGTCAAATTATTTTTGAAAACAATGACCTAACGAATACTAAGGGAGCAAAGCTTGATCAATTAAGACAAAAAATGGGAATGGTGTTCCAAAGTTTTAATTTGTTCCCTCACAAAAAAGTTATAGATAATGTTACTTTAACGCCTTTGACTTTGAAAAAAGGAAATAAATCTGAATTAGAAAAACAAGCTCATCAGTTGCTTGAAAAAGTTGGATTAGAAGATAAATCGGATGTTTATCCTTCAAAACTTTCTGGAGGACAAAAGCAGCGTGTCGCTATTGCGAGGGCATTAGCTATGAATCCAGAAGTTATTTTATTCGACGAACCAACTTCAGCACTTGATCCTGAAGTAGTTGGGGAAGTGTTAAGTGTTATGAAAGATTTAGCTAAAGAAGGCATGACAATGGTTGTTGTTACACATGAAATGGGCTTTGCTAAAAATGTAAGTGATCATGTCATTTTTATGGATGAAGGAATTGTACAAGAAGAAGGTACGCCTGAACAAATTTTTGATAATCCGCAAAATAGTAGAACGAAACAATTTTTATCTAAAGTATTGTAATACTAAAAAATAAAAGAGGTGTTTTCGTGTTAGAAATAGGTATAGTCGGCGGAAGTGGATATGGTGCAGTTGAACTAATTAGATTACTCAAACAACATAAAGAAGTGAATATTAAATATGTTTTTTCACATTCTAAGTCTGGGGAAGACATTAAAGAAACATATCCACATTTGCAAGACAATATTAATGTACCATTTTCAAGTTTAGATGTTGATAAAGTAGATTGCGATTTAATATTTTTTGCTACGCCATCAAATGTGAGTAAACATTTTATTCCTAAATTAATTGAACGAGGAATAAAAGTTATTGATTTATCAGGAGATTTCAGACTAAAAGATCCAGCATTATATGAAAAATATTATGGTGAAAAACCAGCTGAACAAAGCATACTTGATAAAGCTAATTATAGCTTAGCTGAGTGGTCCGATATAAACAATGATTCAACTAAAATTATTGCTAATCCAGGATGTTTTCCAACAGCGATTTTACTTTCTCTACATCCACTATTAAAAAACAATTTAATTAATAAGGAATCAATAATTATAGATGCTAAAACAGGTATTTCTGGTGCAGGTAGAAGTTTAAGTCAGAATGTTCATTATGGAGAAGCGAATGAGAATTTCTCTGCTTACAAATTAGGAACACATAAACATACGCCAGAAATTGAGCAATATTTGTCAAAATTATCAGGATCTGATATTAAAGTAATGTTTACACCACATCTTGTTCCTATGACAAGAGGCATACTGGCTACAATTTATGTAGATTTAAATGAAGAAATATCAGAAGAAGCATTACATAAAATGTATATAAAAACCTATCAAAATAAACCGTTTGTCCGTATTAGGAAAATAGGTGAATTTCCAAAAACTAAGGAAGTATTAGGTAGTAATTTTTGCGATATAGGTATTTACGTTGACGAAGAACGAAATAAAGCTGTAATCGTAACTGTAATAGATAATTTAGTAAAAGGTGCAAGTGGTCAAGCAATTCAAAACATGAATATTTTATATGGATTTAATGAAGATGAAGGTTTGAATTTATTACCAGTATATCCTTAGAAATGGAGGAATTTGATGTTAGAAGAAACTGAACAATTAATTGACTTTGAAATGACAATTATAGAAGAAGGTGACGTTGCGACACCTAAGGGCTTTGTAGCAGGTGGAACACACGTGGGCCTTCGTAGAGAAAAGAAAGATTTTGGTTGGCTATTTTCATCAGTTCCAGCTAATTGTGCAGCAGTATATACACAAAATGCTTTCAAAGCTGCACCATTACAAGTTACAGAGGAGAGTATAAGTGTTAATAATAAACTTTCTGCAGTAATCATTAATTCTGCAATAGCAAATGCTTGTACAGGCAAACGAGGTATTGAAGATGCGAAACAAACTCAAAAATGGGCTGCATCAAAATTACAAATACCAGAACATGAAATTGCAGTTGCTTCAACAGGTTTAATAGGCGAATTTTTGCCAATGCAAAAAATAGAGTATGGCGTTAATAATATAGATATACAAAATGATTTTAATTCTGAATATTTTAATGAATCTATTTTAACAACAGATAAAGAAACAAAACACATAGCTGTACAAGTGACTATTGATAATGAAGTGATAACAATTGGTGGAACTTGTAAAGGATCAGGTATGATACATCCGAATATGGCTACTATGTTAGGATTTATGACTACAGACGCAAACGTAGAAGTTGAAGATTTAAATAGTTTATTGAAAGAATCTGTTGATGAAACTTTTAATATGATTACTGTTGATGGAGATACAAGTACTAACGATATGGTTATTCTTTTAGCAAATGGCCAAAGTAATAACCAACCTTTATGTAAGCAACATCCTGAATGGAATAAATTTGCTAAAGCAGTGCAACATGTAAGTCGATATTTAGCACAAAGTATTGCTAGGGATGGCGAAGGTGCAACGAAATTAATAAAAGTTAAAGTTACAGGTGCCGAAACAAAAGAACAAAACAATATTATTGCTAAAACAATCGTCGGTTCTAGTTTAGTCAAGACGGCTATTCATGGAGCAGATCCAAACTTTGGCAGAATCATTTCAGCAATTGGATATGCTGATATTACGATAAATCCAACTGATATAGATGTATGGCTCTGTGATCATTTATTGGTTAGCAAAGGAATGAATGTTTCATTTGATGAGTTAGATTTAAAAGCGAAAATGGAGCAGGAAACTATTGAAATCAATGCTAAGATTGGTGATTCATCCTTTACATCTACAGCATTTGGGTGCGACTTATCTTATGATTACGTGAAAATTAATGCATTATATAGAACCTAATTGGAGGTCTTTAAGTGAAGTATGCAGTAATTAAAATAGGCGGAAGTATATTAAATAATCTTAGCAAATCAATAATTGAAGATATTCTCACTTTAAAAAAGCAAAATTATGTACCAATAATCGTGCATGGTGGAGGTCCATTTATAAATATGCAACTTAGTAAAATAGGAGTTGAAAGTAAATTTGTAGATGGATTACGTGTAACTGATGAGGAAGTGTTGCTACAAACTTCTAGTACATTGATAGGTGAAGTGAATCCTCAAGTAGTATTTCAAATCAATCAATATGAACCATTAGCAATAGGTGTTAATGGAATAGATATGAATTTATTTGATATAGAACCACTTCATCCTAAATACGGTTTTGTTGCAGAATGTTCTTCAGTTAACAAAGCTGCTCTAGAACTTATTTGTTCAAATAGTATCCCGGTTGTAGCTCCTATAGGTATAGATAGTATCAGTGGACAACGATACAATATAAATGCTGATAGTTTAGCTTATAAAATTGCAAGTGAAATGGAAGGCGATTTATTTCTAATAAGTGATATTCCAGGTGTACTCATTAAAGATGAAGTTCAAGCTAACTTAAGTATTAAAGATATTAATAATTATATTGAAACGACTGAAATATATGGTGGAATGATACCTAAAGTTACCGGTGCAATTTCAGCTATAAAAGATGGTTGTAAAAGCGTAAAAATTATTTCTGGATCATCAGAACATGCTTTATTAAAGAGTTCGATATCAAATGAAATAGGTACTACGATTACTTCTTAAAGATATAACAATTCAACATGATTAGTCTGCCAACAAATTCACTATCTTTGTTGGCAGCTTTTTTGTTTATATTCAAGATTTAATTTGTTTTAAATAACTTTAAAATCTAAAACTTTCATATAAATATGTTAAAATATATAAGCATGTTTGATAGTGAGGTGAATCAATTTGAATTTAGATTTATTGAAACAAGAAGTAATAGATTACGCGCATTCTATTGGAATAGATAGCATTGGATTTACAACGGCAGATCCCTTTGATGAATTAAAACAGAAATTAGAAGATTATCACTCAAAAGGCTACGCGTCTGGTTTTGAAGAAAGTGATATTGAATTAAGAACAGTTCCAAAACTCACGTTACCATCTGCAAGATCAATAATTGCTATTGCAGTAGGTTATCCTAATAAATTAAAAGATGCACCTAAAAGTGTAAGAGGTGACAGACGAGGTTTATTTGCACGAGCTTCATGGGGTCAAGATTATCATACGATTATGAGAAATCGACTAGATAAACTCAGTTTATTCCTACAAGAGAAAGTACCAGATGTAGAAGTGAAATCGATGGTTGATACAGGTGTTCTATCTGATCGAGCTGTTGCTGAAAGAGCGGGCTTAGGATTTGCAGGAAAAAATGGCTTTATTATAAATGAAGATTTAGGGACATGGAGCTATTTAGGTGAGATGTTAGTGAGTATCCCATTTAAACCTGACGACCCGGTTATCGATAGTTGTGGTGATTGTAATATATGTGTAGATCGATGTCCTACTGGAGCATTAGTGGGTGATGGACAATTAAATAGTCAAAAATGTATCAGCTTTTTAACGCAAACTAAAGGGTATTTAAAAGATGAATATCGTTATAAAATTGGTAATAGATTATATGGTTGTGATACATGTCAGCAAGTATGTCCAAGAAATAGAGGGATTAACACAGAACAAGATGATATCGTCTTAGAACCTGAAGTCTTGAAGCCTAGATTAGTTCCATTATTAAAAATGTCTAACAAAGAATTTAAGAATACTTATGGACATTTAGCTGGTGCATGGCGTGGAAAGAAACCGATTCAAAGAAATGCAATTGTTGCACTTGCACATTTTAATGAAGAAAGTGCAATACCTGATTTGAAAGATGTTGCATTAACAGATCCTAGACCAATGATAAGAGGTACAGCATTTTGGGCAATTGGACAAATTCAAGGTGAAGAAGCAAGATCATTTATAATGTCGCACTATGAACGTGAAATTGAAGAAGTTCAAGAAGAAATGATAAAAGGATTAGAGATTAGGAGAAAATAAAATATGACAAATCATGTAGTTTTATATCAACCAGAAATACCAGCAAATACAGGGAATATTGCACGTAGTTGTGCAGCAACAGATACAACTTTACATTTAATAAGACCATTAGGTTTTAGTACTGATGATAAAATGTTAAGAAGAGCAGGATTAGATTACTGGAAATTCGTAAATATTGTTTATTATGATAGTGTTGAAGAATTTTTTGAGAAAACAGAAGGTGGTAACTATTATTTATTAACTAAATTTGGTACACAACCACACACTGAATTTGATTATAGTAGTTTAGATGAAGATCATTATTTTGTGTTTGGTAGAGAAACGACTGGTCTTCCAGACTGGATTAAAGAAAAATATAAAGATACGGCTTTAAGAATTCCAATGAATGAAAATGTAAGATCATTAAATTTATCTAACACTGCTGCAATTTTAATTTATGAAGCTTTAAGACAACAAAATTATCCTAATTTATCATAAAAAAAACTGAGGCCAAATGGTCTCAGTTATTAATTATTTGATTTTAAAGATTCAAGCTCTTTATTTAAATCTTCTTCTTTAAGACCATAGTCTTTAGAATCGCGACCAGCAGTTAACATCGCAGTAATAAATGCTACACCAACCATACAAATTAATAACGTGTTCATTTAATTAGCCCCCTCGTAATGTTATGTTATCTTTATTATAAACGAATTAGGGGAATATTTAAATACATTTTTAAGGAGACATACAAATGGATAATTATATTTTAAAAAATGCACAAGTTTATACTGAAAAAACAAAGATTGAAAATGGATATATCGAAGTGCGTGATGGCTTTATTTATGATATTCAAGAAGGTGACTATAAAGGTAATGCTCGTGTTGTAGATTTAAAAGGACAACATTTGATACCAGGTTTTATTGATATACATATACATGGTGGTTATGGTCAAGATGCTATGGATGCTACTCCAGAAACTTTAAACGTATTATCTGAAAAATTATTATCAGAAGGAACAACAAGCTTTTTAGCTACTACTATGACGCAGTCTACAGATGCAGTTAATGCTGCGTTGGAAAATGTTGCGAAGTATAAACCGCTAGATGAAAAGCGTGCAGAAATATTAGGTGTACATTTAGAAGGTCCATTTATCTCTGAACATAAAGTTGGTGCTCAGAATCCAGCATTTGTTGCAAGACCCACAGTGCAAAAATTTAATGAGTTCCAAGATAAATCAAACGGGAATATTAAAATAGTAACAATTGCTCCAGAAGTAGAAGGTGCAAAAGAAACGATAAAACATTTAAGCAATGACG
Source organism: Mammaliicoccus sp. H-M34 (assembly GCF_022386495.1). Lineage (NCBI taxonomy): Bacteria > Bacillati > Bacillota > Bacilli > Caryophanales > Staphylococcaceae > Mammaliicoccus > Mammaliicoccus sp. H-M34. Next base: position 417,713 of record NZ_JAJNIK010000001.1, on the reverse strand, counting down.
TTATTTTTTCTGCGGGACACACAGTTACCGATTATAACGGGATTGAAGAAGCGGTAAATTATGGACTTAAACATGTAACACATTTATATAATGCACAAACAACTTTTACGCATAGAGAACCTGGAGTATTTGGAGCAGCACTGACTAATGAAAGACTAACAACTGAAGTTATTGTTGATGGTGTACATTCACATCCAGCAGCGGTTAAATTAGCTTATTTGGCAAAAGGGAATGAGAACTTCTGTATTATAACTGATGCAATGAGAGCAAAAGGAATGTCAGACGGAAAATACGATCTTGGTGGTCAAGATGTTTATGTGAAAAATAATGAGGCAAGACTAGAAAATGGTTCATTAGCAGGAAGCATACTTTTAATGAATAAGGGATTAAAGAACTTGATGGACTTTGCAAACGTGTCACTTGAAGAAGCATGGCGCACAACAAGTTTAAATCAAGCTATTCGTTTAAATGTAGATGATAGACTTGGTTCTATTAAAATTGGCAAGCAAGCAGACTTTGTTGTAGTTGATTCAGAATTAAATGTTTTAACTACTATTAAAAAAGGGTATATTATAAATAATGATTAAAGATTAATTTTTTGAAAATAGATAAGTTGAAATGAGGAGTGGACAAAATGGCTTTAAACTTTAAAGTATTTGAAACGAAAGATATCGCTGCACGTTACGCTGCAGACGTAGTTCGCAAACAATTTAATTCAGATAGTACTTCAGTAGTTGGCGTGCACTTAGATGCAGAGAATACAACATTTTTCGATGAATTATTAGATGATGTTAAGAAAAATCCAGTAAACTTTAGTCAAGTACACATTTTAGATTTTGATGGTAAAGAAGATTATTATACTGAACTAGGTGTACCAGCTAAGCAAGTTTTAAAAACAGATGTTGGTAGTGATGTAGAATCATTCATTAAAGAAAAAGTGAACACTGACAAAAAGAAAAATAAATTGATGTTAGATGTTGTGACTTTAACTGAAGATAGCAGAACTGGATTAGATTATAATCAAGCAATTCATCCAGCTAGAGAAGTTATTGTATTAGTTACAGGTAAAGAAAAAGCAAAAGCAGTTAGCAAGTTGTATGAAGAACCAGCTAACGGCTCAGTTGAATCAGCAAAATTAAAACAACATAGAATGGTAACAGTTATATTAGATAATGAAGCGGCACAAGGATTGCCAGAAGATGTTAGATCTTACTTCTCAATTCAATTTTCATAAGAAGGTGAATATATTGAATAAACAGCCAGAAGAAGAAAATGAAATGGTTCAAGACTTAGAAGATGTAAAAGAACTAGGTAAAGAAATGGAACAAATTTCAGAACAAAATGATGAAGCATATGAAGAAAAGAAAGAAGCACAAGATTCATAAAATGCATTATATTTTATAGGGAGTGGGATGACGAAATCTTTTTTTAATAGAATAGATTTCGGTTCCACTCCTTTTTTTATGATAATTTAAATTATCTGACAACTGAGAGTTTAAATCATTGGCTGTATAAGATATAATAAAGATGAATAATGAGTGATGACTACAAGGAATAAAGGGGAGTAATTACAATGAGTTACAGAATTGAACATGATACATTTGGTGAAATTAAAGTCCCAAGCGATAAGTATTGGAAAGCGCAAACACAAAGAAGTAAACAAAATTTCCCAGTAGGAAAAGAACAAATGCCTATTGAAGTTATATATGGATTTGCTCACTTGAAAAGAGCAGCAACAATTTCAAACCATGAACTTGGTAAATTATCAGATGATAAAAAAGATGCAATTGTTTATGCAACAGATGAGATTTTAAAAGGAAACCTAGACGATCAGTTTCCATTAGTTGTATGGCAAACTGGTAGTGGTACTCAAAGTAACATGAATGTTAATGAAGTTGTAAGTTATGTAGCTAACGAATACTTAAAAGAAAAAGGTTCAGATGATAGTGTTCATCCAAATGATCATGTAAATATGTCTCAAAGTTCAAATGATACATATCCAACTGCAATGCACGTTGCTTTATATCATGAAATTGAATCTAAATTATTACCAGCTTTAAGTACGTTAAGAAATACTTTTAAAGATAAAGAAGAATCATTTAAAGATATCATCAAAATTGGTAGAACTCATCTACAAGATGCGACACCATTAACATTAGGACAAGAAGTTAGTGGTTGGAGATATATGTTGGATAAATGTGAATCACTACTAAATGAATCTAAAGGTCAATTATTGAACTTAGCAATCGGTGGTACCGCTGTTGGTACTGGTATAAATGCACATCCTGAATTTGGTGATAAAGTTGCTAAACAAATTGGTAAACAATTAGGTTATCCATTTGTATCTTCTGAAAACAAGTTCCATGCTTTAACTGCACATGATGAAGTAGTTTATGTGCATGGTGCATTGAAAGCATTAGCAAGTGATTTAATGAAAATTGCAAATGATGTTAGATGGTTAGCTTCAGGTCCAAGAGCTGGTTTAGCTGAAATTTCTATTCCTGAAAATGAACCAGGATCATCAATTATGCCAGGTAAAGTAAACCCAACTCAATGTGAAATGTTAACAATGGTTTCAGTACAAGTCCTTGGAAATGATTCAGCAGTAGGTATTGCTGCCTCACAAGGTAACTTTGAATTAAACGTATTTAAGCCAGTTATTTTGTATAATACATTACAATCAATTTATTTATTAACTGATGGTATCGAAACATTTAACAATAATTGTGCTGTTGGTATTGAACCTATCGAAGAAAATATTGATAAATATTTAAATCAATCTTTAATGTTAGTTACTGCTTTAAATCCACATATTGGATATGAAAATGCAGCAGCTATTGCAAAAAATGCTCATAAAAATGGACTAACTTTAAAAGAATCAGCCATTCAATCTGGTCATTTAACAGAAGAACAATTCGATGAATGGATTAAACCTGAAGATATGATAAGCTCTAAAAAATAGTAGCATCTGTAAGACATAAATATTAAGAACACAAAAAGGTGCTATGGCACCTTTTTGTGTATAAATATATAGATTCCTGGAGGAAATTTATGAAAAGAATAGGATTAATAGATATAGGTTCTAATACAATAAGACTTGTTATTTTTGAATATTCAGTAGAAACAGGATTAAATGAACTACAAAATATTAAAACACCTGCTCGTTTAAGTCAATTTTTAGATGAAGATAAAAATATGAACGAAGAAGGCATTAACGTTTTAGTAGAAACTTTAAATAGTTTTAAAAAAGTAGCTAAAAAATTTCATGTTGAAGAACTTGTCCCTGCAGCAACTGCAGCAGTTAGACAATCAAAAAATGTAGATCAAATAATTGAAAGCGTAAAATCCAAAACTAATCTTGATATCGAAATTATTCCAGAACAAGATGAAGCTTTTTATGGATTTTATGCAGCAACACATACACTAAATATTGAAAACGGTATAACTGTAGATATTGGTGGTGGTTCAACAGAGGTTACTTATTTTGAAAATAAGAAATTAAAAGAAGCGATTAGTTTTCCTTTTGGTGTTGTAACGTTAGAAAAAATGTTTTTCGTGGATAAAGATCACAATGATAAAAATGCGATAAAAAAGTGTGAGAAATTCGTTAAAGAACAATTTGAATCTGAAAAATGGATAAAAGATAAAAAAGTTCCAATTATTGGAATTGGTGGTTCAGCACGAAATAATGCACGTATTCATCAGTCTTTAAATAACTATCCTATTGCGGGGGTACATGGTTATGATATGACTAAAAAAGATTTAGAAGAAGTGTTTGATGAATTAAAAAAATCAGATAAAAGTGATTTAAAAGATTTAGATGGATTAAGTAGAGATCGTACAGATATTATTATTCCAAGTTCTATTGTATTTAACACGCTTTATGATATAACAGATGCAACTCGTTTCACTTTTTCTAGAAAAGGGTTACGTGAAGGTTTAGTTATGACAAGGTTGAAAGAAGATTTCCCTAAATCGTTTAATAAAGATAATGTGACTACAGATGCTTTAAAATATTTAGCAAATGAGTATAATATAAATCCTTCTAACGGTAAACAGCGTATGAGATTAGCAGAAGATTTACTTAATAAAGTGATAGAAATAACTGATTTTGAAGTTTCTAATGAAGATAGGAAATTGTTGAAAGAAGCGGCATATTTATACTATTTAGGTGCATTTATTGATGCGGATTCTAGTTCTCAACATACTTATTATATTATCGCAAATTCAAGTATTAATGGGTTCTCACATAGAGATAGAGTGAAATTAGCGCTTCTGGCAAGTTTTAAAAATAAATCATTACTTAAGTTTTATGTAAAAGAAACATCATGGTTTAAAGATAATGAAATTGAGCTCATTCAAAAGCTAGGTGGAATAATAAAATTCGCTAATGCATTAAATGTTTCAAATACTGATTGCATAGAAACTTTGGAGTTAATTGACAAGAAAAATGAATTTGACTTAATAGTGGATTATGTAACAGACCCAATTGCAGAAGAATATCAGTCAGAAAGACAGAAAAAACATATAGAAAAGTTACTACCAAAAAAACTTAATATAATATTTACACAAGGTTAACAATTTTGCGTTTTAATGAAACAGTGTCAGTTTTTAATGATGAATGGAAATAAGTAAAGGGTGAGATAATTATGGAAACGCAAACGAACGGGTTTTATTTAGACAATCCAGAGTACTATAATAATCGAGAGTTAAGTTGGCTTGACTTTAATTATCGTGTTCTTGAGGAAGCGATTGATCCGAACAATCCATTGCTTGAACAACTAAAATTTTTAGCAATTCATAGTTCTAACTTAGATGAATTTTTCATGGTCAGAGTAGCAGGTTTAAAAGACCAAGTGAAAATGAATTTTAATGAACCAGAGAATAAAGCACAATTAACGCCAAAAGAACAACTTACCGGTATAGAAAAGAAAAATAGAGAAAACGTGGAGCTTCAATATAAGAGATTTAATGAATTAAAGGATTTATTAAAAACTTATAATATATTTATTACACAACCAGAAAGACTGCCAGAAGATTTAATTGATCAACTGCACAATCAATTCAATACTGAAATATTACCAACGCTCTCACCATTAGGAATTGATGCTTATAGACCATTTCCTAAATTAAATAATAAAATGCTCAATTTATTTGTTGATATAAAATTAAATGATGGTGAAATAAAGTCAGCAATAGTACCTGTACCAACATTATTAGATAGAATTATTAAGTTGGAATATGATGGTAAAAAGTATATTGTATTTTTAGAAGATGTCATTTCTTTATTTATTGAACAATTATTTAATGGATTTGAAGTAATTAACACGTATACTTTTAGAGTGACGAGAAATGCTGATTTAACAATCCATGAAGATGGTGCGGAAGATTTATTAATAGAAATTGAAAAGTTTTTAAAAGAAAGAAAAAGTGGTGCAGCAGTAAGACTTGAAATAGATAGTAGACATATTGATACAGAAGTAAAAAGTATGTTTTTAATGAATGAGCTAGAGTTAACTAATAAAGATATATACAGAGTTAATGGGCCATTAGATTTAACTGTATTATTCTCTCTTGTAGGACGATTAGAAGAATTATTCCCTGAATTATTGTACAAACCATATAGACCACAATTACCTTCCTCTTTAAACAAAAATAATGTTTATGATTTAGCTTTAGAAAAAGATGTATTTTTCCATCACCCATATGAATCATTTGAACCAATTGTAGAATTTATTAAAGAAGCATCAGAAGACCCAAATACACTCGCTATTAAACAAACACTTTATAGGGTGAGCAGTGATTCAACAATCATTCAAGCATTGAAAAACGCTGCCGAGAACGGGAAACAAGTCACAGTATTAGTTGAATTAAAAGCTAGATTTGACGAAGAAAACAATGTTCAATGGGCAAAAATGTTAGAAGATGCAGGGTGTAATGTTATATATGGCATGACTTTCCTTAAAACACATAGCAAAATAACACTCGTAATCAAAAAAGTGGACGGAAAAGTTATACCATTCGTACACTTAGGTACAGGAAATTATAATGACAAAACAGCAAAAATATATACAGATATGGGTATCATTACTACAAATCCTAAAATAGGTGAAGATGCCATTAATTTCTTTAACTATTTAAGCGGTTACTCTTTGAAACCCGATTATAATGAATTAATAGTGGCACCATTTGAAATTCGTGATTTCTTTGTTGATCATATTGAACAAGAAATAGAATTACACAATGAGCATGGCAATGGACTCATTATAGCTAAGATGAATTCTTTAACTGATAAAAAAGTAATTAAAAAATTATATGAAGCGTCTCAAAGCGGTGTGAAAATCAAACTTATAATTAGGGGTATTTGTTGCTTGAAACCAGGTATTAAAGGGGTAAGTGAAAATATCGAAGTTATAAGTATAGTAGGTAGATTTTTAGAACATTCTAGAATATATTATTTTCACCATAATAGTGAAGAAAAGATGTACCTTTCCTCTGCGGATATGATGACAAGAAATATGATAAAGCGTGTTGAAATATTATTCCCTATACTTGATCCTAAAGTAGTAAATAGATTAAAAGATATTTTAAACTTACAATTAAATGATGGATTAAAAGGACGTATTCAAAATTCCGATGGTAATTATCAATACAATGATGCTGGTAATAAACACATGAACTCTCAAGAAATGTTGATGGATGAAGCATTATTAGCAGCTAAAGAAATGAGACAATCTCATATAAATATTGGACAGCCTGTAAGAAGTAGAAGAAGGAGTTTCATAAATAAATTTAAAGAAAGATTAAAACGATAAAGCTCAAAATATAAAGCCCTCCCAATCCTTGATAACTGAAGGATTGGGAGGGCTGTTTTTATATTAATCGTCTAAAGTAACTGAGATGAATTCATCTTTAAATGGATGTTCGAATTCTATTTTATAACTGTGTAATTTTAATTGTCTAAGTTTACTATTGTTATATAAAGGGTCACCTACGACTGGGTGTCCTATTTCTGCTAAATGTACACGGATTTGGTGTGTTCTACCAGTATCTAATTTCAACTCTACTTCAGCTGTATGTTCATCTAACATATGACTTTCTATAATATGTGTAATTGCTCGCTGACCAGTTGGTGATACACGTCTTTTATTTGGATGGAATTTATCCTTACCTATTGGCATATCTATCGATTGTGGCTTAAGTGGTAACAAACTATCGACTTGAGCTTTATATGTTCGAGTGATTTTTCTATCTTCTAACATATGATCTAATATTTTTTTAGCAATCGGATGCTTTGCTACTAATAATAAGCCGACTGTTTCTTGGTCTAACCTATGAACAGGCTCAGTATAATCTGAATCTAATGTATAAATCACATGATTCATAAGTGTGTTTGCTTCCTTTAAATCGTTTGGATGCGTCTTTACGCCTTTAGGTTTAACAACAATTGCTAGATATTCATCCTCATATTTAACTTCAGCCAATCGATAACTCGATACATACTGACTCGTTTCATTAAGAGTAGGAATGTAAAGTTTATCTCCTTCACTTAATTTATCTCTTAATGTGCTTGCTTGTTCATTTATCGTAATCTCTTTTGACATTCTCAAAAGGTGTAGTTCTTTTTTAGGAAGGTGTAAAGATTTGAACATTTCTTCAATTGTTTGACCTTCATGTTTTGATGGTATTGTTATTTGCATAGTGTCCTCCAGGAATATTTCTCTTAAAATCGGGAAAAATTATATTATAACTAAAAATAAGTTATAATTAGTATAACAAGAAAATTAGATAAGGAGTATCATTCATGTCAAAATCAATCGATAATAATGAATTTAATGTAAGTATTAATACAAGACAAATGACTTTTGAAGATATAGACGAAGTTATTGAACTACAATCTAAATGTTTCCCAGGAATGGAACCGTGGGAAAGAGCACATTTAGAAAGTCATTTAAAAATGTTCCCAAGAGGACAAGTAGTTGTTGAATTTGAAGGTGAAATTATAGGTTCATGTTCATCTCTTATAATAAATTTTGATGAATATGATGATAGACATACATGGGATAGTATTACGAATAACGGCTATATAACAAACCATAATGATCATGGTCATAATCTATATGGAATAGAAGTTATGGTTCATCCTGAGTATAGAGGAATGAAAGTTGGCGCAAGATTATATGAAGCAAGACGCGAAATTGCTTATGAACTAAATTTGAAAAGTATTATAATTGGTGGAAGAATTCCAAACTATCATGAATATAGTGATGAACTAACACCAAGAGAATATGTACAAGGCGTAATTAAACATAGAATTAAAGATCCAGTCTTAACATTTCAATTGATGAATGATTTTACTTTAATGCGAATTAATCCTAATTATTTAAATGATGATGTCAAAAGTATGAAATATGCTACTTTAATGGAATGGAATAATCCTGATTATATCGCACGTAGTAACGTTCATTTTAAAACAAGTGAACCAGTTAGAATATGTACAGTTAACTATATGATGAGAAAAATTAATTCTTTTGAAGAATTTGCTAATCAAATAGAATATTTCATAGACGTTGCTTATGATGCAGACAGCGACTTTATTGTGTTCCCCGAGCTTTTAACTACTCAATTAATGAGTTTCGATGAGCAAAGTAATCCTGCTGAATCTATTAGAAAATTAACGACTTATACATCTCAATATATAGAGATGTTCAATCAATTTGCTATGAAATACAATATAAATATAATTGGTGGTTCCCATTTCGTAGAAGAAGGAGAAGACATATATAATATTTCTTACTTATTCCGTCGTGATGGTTCTATTGAAAAACAATATAAAATTCATGTAACACCAAATGAAAGAAAATGGTGGGGTGTGTCACCTGGTAATGGTGTAGAAGTTTTTGATACGGATTGTGGAAAAATCGCAATACAAATTTGTTATGATAGCGAATTCCCAGAAATGGCACGAATAGCTACAGAAAAAGGAGCAAAAATAATATTTACACCATTTTCAACTGAAGATAGACAAAGTTATTTACGTGTAAAATATTGTTGCATGGCTAGAGCTATTGAGAACCAAATTTATACCGTAACTTCAGGAACTTGTGGTAACTTACCACAAACTGAAAATATGGACATACAATATAGTGCTTCGGCAATATATTCACCGTCTGATTATGGTTTTGCACGTGATGGCATAGTAGGAGAAACAGGTGAAAATCTAGAAATGGTAGCTATAGGTGAAATAGACTTAGAAGTATTAAGAAGAGGCAGAGAAAACGGAACAGTAAGACATCTTAGAGATAGAAGACATGATGTATATAATGTAACGCACAATCAATAATACTAAAGGTGATGTATATGGAGAAACCAACACGTACAAGTCTCTTAAAAGAAATAGCAGAATTTCTAAATGAAGAGACAGAAATGTACAGCATGATGCATGGAGCTCTCAAAAAATTAGTGAGTGGTAGTAATTTTCATACTGGCTGGATATTTTTTATTGATGAAGAGGGTAAACACGAGTTAGTTGCTGAAGAAGCCTTACCACCAGCACTAACACACAATAAATGCCAATATATGACTGAGGGTACGTGTTGGTGTGTTACTGCATATCAAAATAAAAAGTTAACTAAAGCTTCAAATATTATTTCATGTTCGAGAATTGTGAAAGCTACTAAAGAGCATCACGACAAAACTGATGGTATAACGCATCATGCAACGGTTCCTCTTAGGTCAGGTAATGAACAATTCGGATTATTGAATATTGCTACTCCTAATATGAAACGATATTCTGAAGAAGATTTAGAATTACTAGAATCAGTAGCATTTCAAATTGGTTCAGCTATAAAACGTATTTTTCTAACTGATCAAGAAAAAGAAGCAGCACGTATTAACGAAAGAAACAGGCTTGCTAGAGATTTACATGATTCGGTTAATCAGATGTTGTTTTCTTTAAAAATAACGGCTCATGCGGCTAAAGGATTAAACGATCAACAAGCAGCAAAGGAAGCTTTCCAAACTATAGAAGATACGAGTCAAAGTGCTGTTAATGAGATGAGAGCACTTATATGGCAATTAAAACCGATAGGCTTAGAACAAGGATTGATTGCAGCAATTAAGCAATATAGCCAATTTATTCATGTAGAACCAGAATTTGAAGTAGAAGGTTTAATAGACTTACCTAATACGATGGAAGAAAATATTTACCGTATTATTCAAGAATCATTGAATAATATTAATAAACACTCTGGACAAAAACGTGCAAAAATTTATTTAGAACAAAATAAATATGAATTTAAATCGCGTATAATAGATGAAGGAAGAGGCTTCGAAAATAATAAATTAGAAAATAACCTCTCACATGGTCTCAAAAATATGAAACAAAGAGTTCAATTTATGAAAGGACACATAGATATAAACTCTGAATTGAATAAAGGAACGGAAATCATTATATCTATTCCACTATAAATGTTAGGGGTATCACACATGAGTAATAAAATAATCTTAGTAGATGATCATCATATAGTAAGACAAGGTTTAAGGTTTTTATTAGATACTGTTCCAAACTTTGATATTCTAGCAGACTTTTCAAGTGGTGCATTATTATTAGATTACTTAGAGAATAATGAAAGCCCTGAAATAGTTCTATTAGATTTAGTGATGCCTGAAATGAATGGTATTGAAATAACTGAAATAGTGAAAAAGAAGTATCCAAATATCAAGATATTAGTTCTAACAAGTTTTTATGATGAAGAACATGTTATATCTGCACTTGATAAAGGAGCAGATGGATATGAAATTAAAGATGTAGAGCCTGAAGCGCTTATACAAACAATTAGATCTGTACTAAATGGAGAGAAAAAAATTCATCCTAAAGTACAGTCGATTATAACTGAAAGTTCTCAAAAACCACATAGAGAAAATAAATTATCGAAGAGAGAACTTGAAGTATTAGCCGAAATGGTCAAAGGAAAAACAAATAAAGAAATTGCAGAAACACTTTTTGTATCTGAAAAAACAATAAAAACTCATGTGAGTCATATACTAAACAAACTGAAAGTATCAGATAGAACACAAGCAGCAGTATATGCAATGGAACATCAATTGATAAATTAATATTTTTAATTTTATACGAGTAAGTATTGAAAAATTCAATACTTACTCGTATTTTATTATTGAATTAAAAATGATTTAAAAAATAAATTTACAAATTGAAAGCGCTTAAAGTATAATAAGCTACAAGGGAGAAATGATTTTATATTATATAGGGGGTAATTTGTAGATGAAGGTAACAAAAAATTTAACTTTAAAAATCGTAATAGCCTTAATACTCGGTATTGTTGTCGGGTCAATTTTTAATATGTATGCAGGCAGTGGATTTGTTCAAAATACTAATCAATATGTATTTAATGTATTAGGTCAAATATTTCTTAATTTAATCTTTATGCTTGTAGTACCAGTAGTATTTGTATCAATTGTACTTGGAGTAGTTGGCGTAGGTGATCCAAAGTTATTAGGTGGTATTGGCCTTAAGACTTTAATATTTTTCTTAACTACAACTGCATTAGCAATTATAATAGCTATGGCATTAGCCTTAGTATTTAAACCAGGTGATGGACATTCAGATTTATTGAATAGTCAAGAAGTAAAAAAATATGGTGAAGAGCAAAAAGCTAAGACAGGTGATGCGGCTGCACCAGAAAATCAATCATTTGATCAAACATTGATTAATCTGTTCCCTAAAAATCCAATGCAATCAATGGTAGAACAAGATATGCTTCCAATTATTACGTTTGCTATTTTTATTGGTATAGGAATGATTGCACTCGGTACGAAAGTTGAAGGTGTAAGGAAACTGTTTGAGCAAACTAACGATATACTCATGTATATCGTAACAATGATCATGAATTACTTTGCACCAATAGGAACATTTGGACTTGTTGCAACAGCTTTCACTAACGCTGGATTCGGAGCAATTAAGCAACTCGGAATGTACTTCTTTGTAGTGTTATTAGCATTAGCGGTTCACTTCTTTATAGTATATGGTGGCGCTGTTAAAATTCTAGGTGGTAAGAACCCGTTATGGTTCTTTAAAAAATTCTTCCCAGCAATGACTGTAGGATTTAGTTCATCTAGTTCAAATGCAACTTTACCGATATCATTAGAATGTACGAAAGATATGGGTGTAAGAAAAGAAATTAGTTCGTTTGTACAGCCATTAGGCGCAACAATTAATATGGATGGTACAGCAATTATGCAAGGTGTAGCCACTATCTTTATTGCTCAAGTATCTGGCATAGACTTAACTGTTATGCAAATGATCACTGTTGTTCTTATCGCAGTAATTGCTTCTATTGGAACAGCAGGTGTACCAGGAGTAGGTTTAGTAATGTTAGCTATGATATTAACATCAATTGGAATAAACCCAGCAGCAATAGGTATGATCATAGGTATAGATAGACTACTTGATATGACAAGAACAGCTGTAAATATTACAGGTGATGCAGCATGTGCACTAATTTTATCTGAAAGAGAAAAATCAAAGTTAGCTAAAGAATTATAATTTAACGTATTAAAGGGGTAAATTGATATTAAATTCAATTTACCTCTTTTATTTTGTTCTAAAATGTATTATGATGATACTTGTGCTGAAAAAAATCGTGTATTTTTGCAACATATTAAATCAATTAATAATATATATTAAGAAGAAAGGTAGATATAGATGGATAAACAAACATTTACAACGATAATCCAAACAAAATTCAAAATGGTTCGTATTGAGGCAGGCTACACTCAGGATACTATGGCGAATACAGTTGGATTATCTAAAAAGACTTTAGTACAAATTGAAAAAGAGAGAGTTCTACCAAACTGGACAACATGTGTTTCTATATGTGCTTTATTTAGAGATTCAGATGTTTTAAACACAACATTTGGCTGTGATCCATTAGAAGTTATTCAAATTATATCTCGTCATCATTGTGCATACCCTAACCATGACAACACGAGTGATATTTATTGGGTAACACTTGATGCTAAATCAGGATATATTTTACAATCAAACAAAAAAACAGATTTGTATAGAGTATTAAATGAAGAACGTCAACCTATCTTCGGAACTGCTAAGAAACGTGAAGCAGAAACATATTTCTTACGTAAGACACAATCATTATTTGTATAATATTTGTTAAAAGCTACTTCTTAGATTATTCTAAAGAAGTAGCTTTTTTAGAAGGAGAATTCCAATGTCAACAATTTTAACAATTATAAGCATGATGGTAATTGGTGCGATAATAGGTGGATTCACAAATTTTATTGCAATTAAAATGTTATTCCATCCTTACCACGAAAAAAGACTGTTTGGTTATAAATTGCCATTCACTCCAGGTTTAATACCGAAAAGAAGAAACGAATTATCAGAAAAAGTTGGAGAAATGGTTACAAAGCATCTTCTCACTCCAGAAGTATTTAAAGAGAAACTTGTTAATCCTAGTACACAACATGTTCTAGAAGATACCATTAAAGTTCAATTTGATACATTGAAAAAGAAAAAGTATACTATACAACACTTTGTAGATAGAATTGATTATCCGCTAGAAGAAAAAATTAATAATACGCTTAACACTACAATTCAACAAAAAGTTGATAAATATTATGAAACTCATAAAAATGAACAACTTCAAAGTCTGATACCAATTGAAATATTTGAACAACTTAGTCAACAAGTTAATCGTGTGACACCAGAAATTTTAACTAAAATTGATGAATATTTATCTTCTGAAAAAGGGGAGCAAGATATTCATTCGATGGTAGAAGAATTTTTTGAGCAAAAAGGAAAAATGGTCGGTATGATACAAATGTTTATGACGACCGAAGAGATAGTGGATAGAGTAAAGAAAGAACTTAAAAATGTCATCAAACAAGAAAAAATTGAAAAGATGATTGATTTACAAGTCCAAAAACAATATGAGAAGTGGATGTCTAAACCTTTAGAAGATGTGCTAACAAGTGAAAGGAAAGACAAAGCTAAATTATTAATTGCTGAAGAGTTAACTCATTCTATTAATGTTAACCGCTATTTAAATACACCTCTTTACGAGTTAGTACCAAATTTATTCGTTTATATGGAAGGTGAAGGTACTGAGAGATTTATTGAGTATATGATTCGTAAAGTAGGAGACAATATTAGTTTGATACTAGAACGAATGAAATTAGCCGAATTAATAAAAGGTCAAATTGACAGATTTGAATTATCTTACTTAGAAAAATTAGTTATCGAAATTTCTAATAAAGAATTAAAATTAATCACTTTACTTGGTTTTGTATTAGGTGGAATTATTGGATTATTACAAGGAATAATCGCTATTTTTGTATAAGAAGTAGAAGTGTGATACAGTATTATTGGAATTGATATTCTAATACATTTATTTAATATAGGAGCGAATTTATTATGGCAGAAGTAAACATTTACGACAAAGCAAATGAACTAGAACAAACTTTACGTGAAAGTGAAGAATATAACAAAATTAAAGAACAATATGAAAAAGTTAATGCAAATCCTGAAACTAAAAAATTATTCGATGAATTCCGTGAAATTCAATTAGAATTACAAACAAAACAAATGCAAGGCGAAGAAATTTCAGAAGTAGATATCGCTAGAGCTCAAAAATCTGCTCAAGAAATTGAACAAAATGAAACAATCGCTGAATTAATGCAAGCTGAACAAGCTATGAGTCAATTAATTCAAGATTTAAACCGTGTAATCATGAGACCATTAGAAGATATCTATGGTAGCCTTGAAGAAAACCAAGAAGGTTAATATATTATCTTTCTTGTGAACCTTATTAGATACAATCTTGTATCTAATAAGGTTTTTTTATTGTCGTAAGTCTGCTTTCTTGTTCGTCCAATGTATCGTATAGTCTTGGAATATGGTAAAATTAAAGCATTAAAAGTCTTTATAAAATCTGATTATTCTATTGTTTGAGCTTGAATAAAATAATTAAGAATGAGCTAAAATTGAAAGAGGTTAGGTATATGATTAAATTTATACATTGCGCGGATTTACACCTTGATAGTCCATTTAAGTCTAGACATTATTTAAGCCCTTCTATTTTAAACGACGTAAAACAAAGTGCATATAATAGCTTTACAAAAATTGTAGATGAAGCTATTAAAGAACAAGTAGATTTTGTTGTTATTGCAGGAGATTTATTTGATCAAGATAATAGAACGCTTAGAGCAGAAGTGTTTTTGAGAGAGCAGTTTATTAGACTAGAGCAGGAACAAATATTTGTATATATTATACATGGTAACCATGATCCATTATCTGTAGGTGTTCATACTATGTGGCCAGAGAATGTGACGGTGTTTACTGATAAAGTATCTACATATCAACTGATCACTAGAAATGGTCAAGTTGTTTATTTACACGGATTTAGTTATCAAAAAGATCAAAGTTATGAAAATAAAGTTGATGAATATCCTGAATCAACCGGTAATAAAGGTATACATATTGGTGTATTACATGGTACTTATTCGCAAGCTTCAGGCGTAAAGAAAAGATATACTGAATTTAATATTGAAGACTTAAATAGCAAGTTATACCATTATTGGGCATTAGGCCATATACATGAAAGAGCAATGATTAGTGAACTTTCTCAAATACATTATTCAGGTAATATACAAGCTCGTCACTTTAAAGAAAAAGGTGAAAAAGGATATTTGCTTGTTGAAGGTGATGAATCTAAATTACAGGCTACTTTTAAACCAACCCAGTACATACGTTTTGAAAAAGCAATAATAGAAACTAAAGCTCAAGGTAAACATGCTTTATATGAAGCAATTCAAAAATTCAAAGATAGCGTACGCACTGAAGGTAAAGCATTTTACCAATTAGATGTTTATGTTAAACACGATGAAGTACTTAAACAAGATGAAATCAATCAAGTGATACAGCTCATTCAAGAATATGAAGAAAATCAAACAAACTTTATTTTTATAGAACAACTGAATGTCTTTTTTGAACAAGATTCTGAAGTTGCATTAGCAAATGAATTTAACGATGATATTTTACAAGATGAAACAATTCTTGAAAATGCATTAAGTGATTTATATATGAACCCTAAAGCAAATCGTTTCTTAGATCCATACAGTGATGTAGATAAAGAAGCATTAATTGAACGTGGGGAAGCTATTTTAAAAAGAAGAATGAGAGGTTAAAGCGATGAAAATTAAATCCTTAGAAATTTATGGCTATGGCCAACTCATGTCTAGAAAAATTAAATTTGATCAAAGTTTTATGCAAATATATGGTGAGAACGAAGCAGGTAAGTCCACTATTCAAGCATTTATACATTCAATACTATTTGGTTTTCCAACAAAAAAAGAGAATGAGCCAAGATTAGAACCAAGACTTGGTAATCAGTATGGTGGTAAATTAGAACTTGAATTCGATGGACAAAAAGTAGAAGTAGAAAGAGTTAAAGGCCGTGTAACAGGTGACGTCAAAGTGTATCTTGCAAACGGTAAAATAAAAGACGAAGAATGGCTCAAACAAAAGATTAATTTTATAAATAAAAAAACATACCAAGGAATATTCTCATTTAATGTATTAGGGTTGCAAGATATTCATAAAAATTTAACTGAAGATCAACTTCAAATGTATTTATTGCAAGCTGGTGCTTTAGGATCAACTGAATTTACGGGTATGAGTGATTTGATGCAAAGTGAAAAAGAAGCGCTTTACAAAAAGAACGGTAAGAATCCTGTATTAAATGTTCAGTTAGAACAATTAAACGATTTAGAAATTAAAATTAAAAACGAAGAAAAGAAACTATCTGAATATGAAAGACTACAAGATGAAAGAGATAAAATATCTAGAAGACTTAATCAGTTAAAAGATAATCTTGGAAATCTTACAAATAGATTAACAAGTAAAGAAAAGGAAATATCTTTACATAATGAAGTTGTAGAATGGAAGAAACTAGAGAGTAATTTAAATATTGAACCTTATGAATTCCCTGAACAAGGTATTGAAAGATATGAATCTGCAGTTCGTTCTAATGAAAGTATTAAGCGAGACTTAACCTTAAGAAATGAAAAGCTTGCACAAGTAGTACATACATTAGATAACGTAAAAGTCATGTCTGAAAGAGATGAAAAAGCCTTAAATAGTATTAGACAACGTGAATCGGATATTAAAGAAAAACAGCAAGAATTAAAACAACTAAATAAACAAATTGATGATTCTGAAAGAGATAACGAGTTGTTACGCCAAGATATCGGCTGGAATGATGAATATTTAGATGTTGATACATCTGAAGCTATGAAGACACATATTGCAGAAGTGAATCGAATTAAAGAAGAAAATGTAGCAGAACGTGAGCAAATTAAACGTTCTATGAACCAACTTGATATTGAAAGAGAAAGATATAATAACAATATCGATAGACTACATAACGATTTAGTGTCTGATGAGAACTATGAACAAAAGAAAGTTTATAATCAAAAAGCTTTAGAACTAGGTGAGAAGAAGTCACTTTATAAAAAAATGGAAGAAAGTTTCATTAAGCAAAAAGAAGAAAGTGAAAAAAGAAGTAAGCAATATCGACTATTTTCAGTAATAGGCGGTTTATTATTAATCGCAATCGCAATATATGCATTCATTGCTTCTCAAGTTTTATTTAGTGGCATTTTCGCAATTGTAGGGATAATATTAGTCGTTTTATCATTCTTTATTAAATCAAAAGATTTAGACCATGACCAAGCTTTTTCTAAAGAAATTGACGAATTAGAGGAAAAAGTTAAACATCTAAAACAATTTTATGATTTAGATTTTAACTTAGATGAACAAACGAAGATCAGACAAGAATTGGAAGGTTATTATCAGTCACAAGAAATTTTATCTTCAAAGCAGTCTGAATTGAAGAAAGAATTAGAAAAAGTTGAAGCAATTATTGATAATAAAGAAAGTGCATTACAAGAAACTAAAGCTAGTATTCATGTTTCAAATCAACTATCATCTCAGTTGTTAAACGACGCATTAACAACAATTAAGAAAATTAAACAAAATAGATTAGAGATTAATCGATTAACTAAATTAAGAGATGAAAAGAATTCGGATCTTGAAGCGTTCTATCGTGAAGCAGAAAGTATTGTTAGTCATGCACGATTACACTACCAAAAGATTTCATTATTCCACGATGTAAAACAAGCATTAGATGAACATCAAAAAGAATTTAATATTCAATCAAGAAATGTTGAGCAACAAGCACTATTAACTAATGAAATTAATGCATTAAAAGAAAGATTGGACGAAAATAACAACGTCATAAATTCACTATTTAGTTACATTAATGTAGTCGATGAAGAAGCGTATTATCGTCATTATAAAGCATATATTTCTTATAATGAAGACATGGAGAGATTTGATTATTTAACAGCGTTACTAAATAATCAAAATTATGATTATGATAAAAACACTCAACTTAGTTATATGACTAAAACAGATTTAGAAAATGAAAGAAATCAATTAGAACTTCAAGTAGACGAATACAATGATAATTATTTAAATGTACAAGCTGAACTTAGTGATTTAAATGCTAAAATTAATCACATGGAAACTGATGAAACATTATCTGCATTAAGACATGAATATCATTTGCTTAAAGATAAAGTTAATGAAACTGCTAATGATTGGGCAGCGTTAAGTTATTTACAAAACTTAGTAGAAGCGCATATTAAGCAAATCAAAGATAAAAGATTACCTTATGTCGTAAAAGATGCAACAGATATCTTAAATACATTAACTGAAGGCAGATATACTCAAGTTATCTATGAAGAACAAAATGTTCAAGTAAGACATCAAAATGGTCAAGTATTCCATCCAACAGAGTTAAGTCAGTCTACAAAAGAATTGTTATACATTGCGCTTAGATTTAGCCTTATAAAATCATTGCATAAATATTATCCATTCCCAATAATAGTTGATGATGCATTTGTTCACTTTGATAAACACCGTAAAGAAATTATGATTAAATATTTAATGAGTATGTCAGAAGATATTCAAATACTTTACTTTACATGTAATAAAGATCAGAATGTACCTCAAAAGCAAACAATAACTCTGACAAAAATAGAAGGAGCTAAGAGTAAATGAGAACAATAGAAACATTAAAGCCAGGAGATCCAGTTGACCACTATTTCTTAATACATCGTGCAAATCAAGGAGTAACAGCCCAAGGAAAGCCTTATATGACACTTTACTTGAAAGATAAGAGTGGTGATATTGAAGCTAAAGTATGGACTGTAACAGCTGAAGATATTAAACTACTTGTACCGGAGACAATTGTAAGAGTTAAAGGCGACGTTATAGATTATCGTGGTCGTAAACAAATGAAAATAAATCAGTTTAGAGTAGCAGCAGAAGAAGATGGTGTAAAATTAGAAAACTTTTTAGAAGCTGCGCCATTAACAATAGATGAAATGTCAGAAGAAATTATGACATTTTTATTAGATATTGAAAATGCTAAACTACAAAGAATAACTCGTATATTACTTAAAAAATATCAAAAAGAATATTTCACATTCCCAGCAGCAAGTTCACATCATCATGACTTCGTTTCAGGATTAAGTTATCATGTTGTAACAATGTTGAGACAAGCAAAAGCATTGTGTGATATATATCCAATACTAAATAGAAGTTTATTATATAGTGGTATTATTTTACATGATTTAGGAAAAGTAAAAGAACTATCAGGTCCAGTCGCTACTACTTATACAGTAGAAGGTAATTTATTAGGTCATATCTCAATAGTAAGTGATGAAATATCACAAGTAGCTAAAGAGCATAATATAGAAGGCGAAGAAGTATTATTACTAAGACATTTAGTGTTAAGTCATCACGGTAAATTAGAATATGGATCACCAAAATTGCCAATGGTTAAAGAAGCGGAGATATTGCACTTTATCGATAATATTGATGCTAGAATGATGATGTTTGAAAAACACCTTAAAAAAGTAGATAAAGGTCAATTTACAGAACGAATCTTTGCATTAGAAAATAGACAATTTTATAAACCAGAATCTTTGGATTAATAATATTAGAGGCTGGAGCATATTTCCTAGCTCAAAATAAATAAGCATATCACTTAACTGATTTTTTAAAGTTTATAGTGATATGCTTATTTTTTATATCTTACGATTTTGTACGTGCATGCTTGCCAAGGGGTATGGCTCGAGCCAGTAGTCTCTCACACATACGATTCCCTCAGGCGTCCGCACATACAAAATCACTACCAATAAACTAGTTTTATAAAAATCTTACGATTTTGTTCGTGCATGCTTGCCTAGGTATGGTTCGAGCCAGTAGTCTCTCACACATACGATTCCCTCAGGCGTCAGCACTTACAAAATCACTACTAATAACTATTTTTATAAAATCTCACGATTTTGTTTGCGCATGCTTGCCTAGGGGTATGGCTCGAGCCAGTAGTCTCTCACACATACTATTCCCTCAGGCGTCCGCACTACAAAATCGTTGGGAATATCTATTTTTATATAGAAAACAGGTGTTTCTAAGAGTTAGTTAAATGATTCTCATTAAAATACTAGGACATTTATGTCAAAGACAATTAATCTTAAGTGTCTATATTTACATAAGTGGAGAAAAGTGTAAGCAAGGGTATCTGTATTCACACAAGTAGAGAGAAGTGTAAGCAAGGGTATCTATATTCAGACAAATGGAGAGAAGTGTAAGTATGGATATCTGTATTCACACAAATGGAGAGAAGTGTAAGTAAGGATATCTGTATTCACACAAGTCAGTAGAAGTGTAAGTAAGTTTGCCTATGTTAACACAAGTCAGTAGAAGTGTAAGCAAGAGAACCTATATTTATACACAAAAAAACCTCATTTCAATAATGAGGTTTTTTGTGTACTATTAGCTAGCAGACTGTTGTTGTGCTGCTTGCATTTGTTGTTGCTGTAATGCTTTTTCGTTTAAAATGTTATCTTCTATAGATTTCTTAATTTCTTTATCTTTGTAATCTACTTTGTATTCATCTAATAATTTTTTGTATGCATTAATGATAATTTTAGGATCTTTTTGAATTTTCAATTGACGATATTGTTCTTTAAGGCTCTCTTTTTCTTTTTTACTTGCTTCGCCTTTATCGGCTTTTATAATATGATAACCGTATTGAGATTTAACAACGTCTGATATTTCACCGTCTTTAAGTTTAAATAATGCTTTTTCAAATGCTTCGTCCATTTGACCTTTCATTACGAAACCAAGTGAACCGTTTTTAGATTTAGTACCTTCGTCTTGTGTTTCTTTTTTAGCAATTTTTTCGAAGTCATCTGGGTTTTTCTTGATTTGAGCTAGTATGTCATCAGCTTTTTTCTTAGCTGCTTTATCACTCATACCATCTTGTGAATCTTTTGATTTAACTTTTATTAAGATATGAGAACCTTTTTTAGTGTTTTTATCTATTTCTTTATCAGAAACTTTTACTGCATCATTGATGAATTCTTCTTGATATTTAGAAGTTTTTTGAGAATCTTTAAAGTCTTCTAAAGTTGCTCCAGGTTTTTCTTGTTGAAGTGCTTCTTCAAATTTTTTCTTACCACCATATTGCTCGATTTGTTTATCAACTTGTTTATCCAATTTCTTAGTATCAACTTTGTCATCATATTTATCTTTTAAGACTTTGTTAAGTACAATTTGGAATGCATTTTGGGCTACTTCATTATTACCCATTTTGTCTAAAACATCTTGTGAAGTAACATTACCAGCTTTAGATTCTACTAAAGTGTCTCCAGAGTTGTCTGAACCGTTACCACAAGCGCCTAAAGTTAATACTGATGCCGAAAGTGTTATAGGTAACACCATTTTTTTAATTGATTTCATTAATAGAACTCCTTTTGTAAGAATACAATGATAAATATAGCATATTTGGTAATTTAATTACAAAAATTTATCTATAATTGTTGCGTATCCAGTGAACGTTTTGTTAACAATTCAATTCCGTTCTTTCTTTCTTCAATATAAGTTCCTCTTTTTGTAAATAAAATAATTTTCAAATATAGTAAGTCAATGATGGATATACCAATATTTATAGACATTATAAAGAGAATGTAATGACCGTATTGAGGAATAATATTTATTAACACAAGTGATAGGGTAGTTAACGTAATCAAAGGACATACAAGTGCAAAGCAAAATACAATTTTGTTAACTGGTTGATCCACTCTAATATTATATAGTGGTAATGCACGTTTCGCCTTAGTCGTTTTATTCATTTTAAATGACTTACGATAATAAATGAGTACAATCAAATGCAATAATTTATGGATTGGATAAATTAAGCAAAGGACGAATAAGAATAAAATAAACTTATCGTCCTTTAATGGTTGAGTTTGTATATAATTAAATATTTCGTAAGTGACTATAAATGTTAAAAATGATACTAAAGCACTAATTAATACAATTCTCTGTAGTCCGTACCGAGAATGTATATTGATTGATTTAGAACAAACAAACATAAGATATGTCACCTTCTAAGTTATGATTTATCTTGATATTATGCATCATCCTCAGAGCGTTCGTCAAGTAGATATTTTCTTAATTGTTCATGATTTTGTTCTATATGATTTATGAAGTCGCTACCATATATTTGACCAACAATATATTTTACATCAGTAAACTCTGGCATATTATACATAACTTTTTCATAATCAGTTGCAATTTCGTATAATCTATTCGTATCATTTGTATAACTTACATATGTTTTTCTTAAAACTTCAAGCCCTTTGTCGGTTAATTCTAAATATGTCGTACGTTTATCGTGTTGGCTTTTTGGCATAGTTAAATAACCACGTTTTTCTAAATTCTTAGCAAAGTTGAAAACCGTGGAAACGTGCATCACGCCATATTTACTCACTTCAGAAATGGTTGCTTCATCCAAACTTCTTATAATGATAAGAATGTGATGCTCATTAATATTTAAATCAAATGGTTTGATCCACTGTTGCCAATCTTTTTCAATAGTCTTCCATAAAGCTTTAGATAATTGCGAAACTTTATGAGTGAATAACATTTTTTCTATCATGTCCCGTTCGTTCGTCATAGTTAAATCCCCCTTTGATAGTATAATAAAAGCATGATACTGATGTATCATGCTTACATATAACACTTTAATAATATAATAATTTTAACACGTTTTCTATTTTTTTAGAAATGGAAGTTTAGTATTTTGGATTTCTTTTTGGATTTCATTTCCACGATTGCTTATATTTTCAATGTTTTTCTGAATTTGTTCGATATTAGGGTTAATATCAGCTTTAAATTCATTTATCATTGTTTTTACTTCTTCACTTAAAGATTGAATAGCAATTTGGCTTTCATCTTTTGTTTTTAATACATAATTTTTAATCTCAACTGCATTGTCTTTAATTTCATTTAATTGGATTTTAGATCCATCAGTAGTTGATTTTAAATCTGTCTTTAATGCATCACCTGAACGATCTGTATTTAATATTGCTGTTGTAAAACCAGTAACTAGTCCTACACCAACACCAATAGCTAATCTTGAAAATTTCATAATAATCCTCCTTGATTTCTCTTACTTAAATATATACCCTATAAGCTTAAATATATGCAATGAATTATAATTGCTGTTGAATACTTTTTGCTATTTCTGCTTTTTTATCATCATCTATTCGGTCTTCATTTGTATTCCAAATATAACCGAAACCATCTATATCTTCTTTGTACCTCGGGATTAAATGGAAGTGAATATGAAAAACAGATTGAGAAGCATATTCTCCATTATTTTGAATGATATTTAAACCGTCTGGATTGAAAGCTTTTTTAATAGCGTTAGCGACAATAGGTAGTGCTTCTGCTATATGTTTCATCGTTTCAGGATCGGTTTCGTAAATATTAGGTGATGCTTTTTTGGGTATGAGAAGTGTGTGACCTTTAGAAACTTGAGATATATCTAGGAAGGCATATACATAATCATTTTCATAAATTTTGTAAGAAGGAATTTCTCCGTCGATAATTTTGCTGAATACTGTTTCTGACATAATATCATCTCCTATGTAAATATTAACTTTATTATATCATGCAAGCAGTATCATCTTACAGTAAAGATATTATTTAATGAATGTATCAATAGGAACATGCTACAATATACTTTGGAGGTGTATTCACGTGACAATTAAAGTGAACAATTTAACAGGTGGATATGGTAAAAAAGCAGTTATCCATGATATCTCATTCGAATGTAAACCAAATGAAGTTGTCGGATTAATAGGATTAAATGGTGCTGGGAAAAGTACAACTATTAAACATATATTAGGTTTATTAACACCACAACAAGGTGAGATGTCCATAAATAATATAGATATAAAAGAAGATATAGAAGTATATAGAAGAAATCTTACATATATACCTGAAAGTCCTGTTTTATATGATGAATTAACATTAGAAGAACATATATATATGACGGCAATGGCTTACGGGATAGATAAGGAAACAGCGCTTGAAAAAGCTATGCCTTTATTAAAAAGATTAAGACTTGAGAATGAATTAAAAGTATTTCCAATACATTTTTCAAAAGGTATGAAACAAAAAGTAATGATCGTGTGTGCGTTTCTAGTAGAACCAAAACAATATATTATAGATGAACCATTTTTAGGGCTAGATCCACTCGGTATTCAAACGATGTTAGATTTAATAGTAGAAAGACGGAATCAAGGTTCTTCAGTCTTGATGTCGACACATATACTCGCAACTGCTGAAAGATACTGTAATCGTTTTATTATATTGCATCAAGGTAAACTGATTGCTATGGGAAATTTAGATGAGTTAAGAAAAGAAACGGGTCTAACAAACGCAACATTGGACGACATTTATATACATTTAACGCAAGGTGACAATTATGAATGATGCTAAAAGTTTATTTAACATTAGACAAAAAGAAGAAGTTTTAGAGAAACTTAAATATAATAAATTTATTTTTAATGGTCATTTTTTAATCTTTATAACAATAATGCTTGGAGCATTTGCGTTAGGCTATAGTAATTGGCTAAAAGATATTCCACAAAATATAAATTATCATTTAATTATTTCTATTATGTTGTCTGTTTGTTCAATTTTTCCATTACGTACTTTGTTCCGAGAAGCTGATAAGTTATATTTATTACCATTTGAAAAACATTTATCAGTATATATAAAAAAAGCGATAACTTATAGCTATTTAAACAGACTTTATTTGCCGGTTGTTATTCTTGTGATAGGATTGCCGTTATTTTATAAATTAATGGTTAATGATTTTTATTTATACATCACACTTATAATTTTGAGCTTTATATTTCCGTTGTTTGGATTAGTTATAAAATGGTTTTGGTTAAAATACGGACTAGAAATGTGGAGTGTTAACATCGTTCTATTCATAATATACGCAAGTGGATATTACACAACATTGAAAGTAGGGTTGATGTCTAGTATATTGACCATCGTAATGTTAATTGCGTTAGTAATATTAATGGAGATAATGAATAGAGATACATTTTATCAATGGGAGACATTGATATCCATCGAGCATAATCATAAAATGAATTATTACAAATTCGTAAATATGTTTACTGATGTGAAAGTGTTAAATGAAAGAACAGTCAGAAGAAGGTATTTAGATATATTCTTAAAAGTACCAGCTTCAAAAAAATTCAACCAAGATTATATGTATAAATTTTTGTTTATAAGAAGTTTTGCAAGAGGTAAAGACGCATTCTTTATCGTTTTGAGATTTTTAATTATCGGGTTATTACTTATTTGGTGGATAGATCAATCGGTGATTTCTGCAATACTCGGAGCATTAATAATGTACTTACTCATCTTACAACTCTCTCAATTCTATAAACAACAAGCTTATGGATTGTGGCCACAAGTTTGGCCAGTAAGTGAACATCAAGTAATAAAGGGATATCATCAATTCTTAAATAATATGATGATAATACTTGCTGTCATTTTATCAATTATATATATTGTTAAATTCCCTACAGCAATTTACTTTGTTATTTTATTCTTTATAGTAGGTTGGTTAACAATCGATTCATCTATTAAAAAGATTAAAAAACATCAGGAATTACTAAGAGACTAATAATTAGAGGCTGAGACAAATTAATTAATTGTCTCAGCCTCTTTGTTTGTTATTTATACTTCTTCTTCTTCATCTTCATCAGGTCTATACCAATATTTTGTATAATTAGCTGTTGAATATTGTTCTGCACCAGAGAATTTTCTTGTAGCGTCTCTAGAGAAATATTCTACATAAAATGATGATTTAGTAAAATCTTCATATAATTCATTTGAATCAAAACCAACTATAATCATGTAAGTATCGCCTTTTCTAGGCTTAAGCAATCTAAATGATTCAAAACCTTCAAAGTCATCAAACTGTCCATCAATATCTACGTAATGATTTTCAAATCGATGTTGCATTTCATCAGATACAGGAATGTAGCTAACTGCTAAAAATTCATGATTTATAAATTTTCCTTTTGATTCTAAGACTTGATATTCTCTTGGTTGTGCGAAAACTGTTTTACCAGTTGTTTCATGAATAAGCACCGTCGTATCTTGTCTAGTATAATGATGGATGTCTTCCTCTGGATATTTCTTTAAAATATTATGAAGAAAATGATACGTACCAGTTGTTATATAACATTTCATAATTACAAACCTCCTATATCTCTTTATTTTGATTATAAACATGTAAGCGCTAAAATCAACCTATACATCAAATCTTTTGTATAATTTATGACTTTTTGCACTCATAGATGTCTTTATAATAGAATATGTTAAAATAGATTGTAATGATTATAATGAGGTGAAAGAAATGAGTGTACCGTTTAACGATACAATTTTAAAAGCAGCAAAAGGTGAAAGTACAACTCATACTCCAGTTTGGTTTATGAGGCAAGCAGGTCGTTCACAACCTGAATATAGAAAAATTAAAGAAAAATATTCATTATTTGAAATTACGCATCAACCTGAACTTTGTGCTTATGTAACCAAGTTACCAGTAGATCAGTATAATACAGATGCTGCAATTTTATATAAAGATATTATGACACCTTTAACAGGAATCGGAGTAGATGTAGAAATTAAATCTGGAATTGGTCCAGTTATACATAATCCAATAAAAGATATCACTGATATTAATAAATTAAGTCAAATAAACCCTGAAGAAGATGTGAAGTATGTTTTAGATACCATCAAAATTTTAACTGAAGAACAACTTAATGTACCGTTAATAGGGTTTACAGGAGCGCCATTCACATTAGCGAGCTATATGATTGAAGGTGGACCATCTAAAAATTATAATAAAACTAAAGCGTTTATGTATAAACAACCAGAAGCTTGGTTTAAATTGATGGATACACTTGCTGATATGGCGATACGCTATACGCATGCTCAAATTGATGCTGGTTGTAAAATGATACAAGTATTTGATTCTTGGGTCGGCGCATTAAATGCTGAAGATTACCATTACTTTATTAGACCATCAATGAATAAAATATTTACAGCTATAAAAGAAAAAAATGTACCAGTAACAACATTTGGTGTTGGAGCTAGTCATTTAATTGAAGAATGGAATCAATTGCCAGTTGATGTTATAGGTTTAGATTGGCGATTACAAATTAAAGAAGCACGTGAAAAAGGTATCACTAAAACTTTACAAGGAAACTTGGATCCAGCATTATTGTTAGCTCCATGGGAAGTAATTGAACAACGATTAATTCAAATTTTGGATCAAGGTTTAGAAAATCATAATTATATATTTAACCTTGGACACGGTGTGTTCCCTGAAGTTCAACCAGATACTTTAAGAAGAGTAGCTCAATTCGTACATGACTATTCAGCAAAATATAAATCACAAATGTAGTTGATAAATAAACAGCATTAATTTTACTTAAAGGGAGTATAGAAAATGAATAAAAAAGTCGGTCTTTTAGTTATGGCATATGGTACACCATATAAAGAAAGTGATATAGTGCCATACTATACGCATATTAGACATGGTCATAAACCATCTGAAGAACAAATTGAAGATTTAAAAGGACGTTACAAAGCTATCGGTGGGATTTCTCCACTAGCTGGAACAACTGAAAAACAAGCTGAAAGTTTGTTAGGTGCATTAAATGACACTTATGAAAATGTTGAGTTTAAAATGTATATTGGTCTAAAACATATTCATCCATTTATTGAAGATGCAGTTGAACAAATGCATAATGATGGTATTGAAGAAGCGGTTACAATCGTTTTAGCACCACATTATTCTAATTTCTCAGTAGGTAGCTATAATAAGCGTGCCAAAGAAGAAGCGGATAAATACGGTATAAACTTGCATCATGTTGAACAATTTTATAATGAACCAGCATTTATTTCATACTGGACAACAATGATAAATGACACTTTACAAATGATTCCTGAAGAAAGTCATGATGAAACAGTTCTAATAGTATCAGCGCATAGTTTACCTGAGAAAATTAAAAAAGCTAATGATCCTTATCCAGAACAATTAGAAGAAACAGCTAAAATATTAGCTGAAAAATCAAATATCAAACATGTTTCTGTAGGGTGGCAATCAGAAGGACAAACTGGGGAACCTTGGTTAGGACCAGATGTTCAAGATTTAACTAGAGAGCTATACAATGAACATGGATATAAACATTTTATATATACTCCTGTAGGATTTGTATGTGAACATTTAGAAGTACTATATGATAATGACTATGAATGTAAAGTTGTTTGTGATGAATTAGGTGTGAATTATCATAGACCACCAATGCCAAACATTGATCCTAAATTTATCGAAGCAATGGTATCTGCAATAAAGAAAAAATTCTAATTCGAACAATCGAATAAGAAAGAAGTGTTAAGCATGACAAAACGTATTGCAATAATAGGGGCAGGTATAACAGGGTTATCTGCTGCCTATTATTTGAAAAAAGAACAACCAGATGTTGAAATCGACGTATATGAACAATCAGATAGAGTAGGCGGTAAAATTAAAACTTATCGTAAAAATGGATATACAATTGAATTAGGGCCTGAATCTTATTTAGGTAGAAAAACAATTATGACTGAATTAGCTGAAGAAATAGGTATAGCTGATGATCTAGTTACAAATAAAACAGGACAATCATATATTTATAGCCATAATAAACTTTATCCAATACCAGGCGGTTCAATTATGGGTATACCAACAGAAATTAAGCCATTCTTAAAAACGAAACTCATTTCGCCTGTAGCTAAATTAAGAGCCGGAATGGATTACTTTTTACCTGTAAAACCAATGAAGACTGATATATCTATTGGCCATTTCTTTAGACAACGTTTAGGAAATGAAGTGTTAGAAAATTTAATCGAACCTCTTATGGCCGGTATTTATGGAGCAAATATTGATAAATTAAGCTTAAAAACGACTTTTCCTCATTTTAAAGAGCAAGAAGAAGAAGAGGGTAGTTTAATTAAAGGTATGATTGCTCAAAAATCTAAAAATAATGCTAATAAAAAAGTGACTGTTAAACCTAAAGGTCAATTTAAACAATTTAAACACGGTCTAGAATCTTTCATGATTACTCTGCGAAATGATTTAGAAAGTAAAGGAGTAAACATTCATTTAAATTCACAAGTACAAAATTTAAATGAAGAAAATGCTAAACCAATTTTAACAATTAATGGTGAAAACCATGAATATGATGGTGTGATTGTTACAGTTCCACATCAACATTTTGTTAAATGGTTTGAAGATGATCTTAAGCTAGATTATTTCAATTATATGCCTTCAACGAGTGTTGCAACAGTAGTTATGGCGTTTGATAAAGAACAAGTAGTAAATGATAAAGATGGTACAGGTTTCGTTATTGCTAGAACGAGTGATACTGCAATTACTGCATGTACATGGACTAATAAAAAATGGCCACATACAACGCCTGAAGGTAAAGTATTATTAAGAGCTTACGTAGGTAAACCAGGTTCTAATATCATTCATCATAAAGATGAAGAACAACTGAAACAAGTTGCTTTAAATGATTTAAATAAAATAATGACTATTAAAGGTGAACCAGAATTTTCAATAGTAACGAAATTACCTTATAGTATGCCTCAATATGAAGTGGGGCACATTGATCGAATAAGAGATATACAGCACCATATAGAAAAGAACTATAATAATTTAATTATTACTGGAGCTTCTTTTGATGCAGTAGGACTTCCTGATTGTGTACAGATGGCTAAAGATGCAAGTGACAAAATGATAGAGTATTTGAAGTAAATAGTAGGAAGCAGGACAGAAATTCTAATTTAACATTAGAATTTCTGTTTTTTTTTGATGGAGAGGAGTGACTAGCAACATTGGGAGCCTGAACATTGCAAGACAGGTGTGACTAGCAACATTGGAGGACTGAACATTGCAAGACAGGTGTGACTAGCAATGTTGGAGGGCTGAACATTGCAAGACAGGTGTGACTAGCAATGTTGGGAGGCTGAACATTGCAAGACAGGTGTGACTAGCAACATTGGAGGACTGAACATTGCAAGACAGGTGTGACTAGTAATGTTGGAGGACTGAACATTGCAAGACAGAGTAAACAAGCAACATTGGAGGACTGAACATTGCAAGATAGGTGTGACTAGCAACATTGGAGGTCTGAACATTGCAAGACAGAGTAAACAAGCAACATTGGAGACCTGAACATTGCAAGACAGAGTAAACTAGCAACATATGATTGAATGGCTCTAATATTATTGTTGTATTCCTCTTTATATATTTTAAAATCTTCAATAATAGATGAGTATTTTTCCCTTTAGTGACAATTGTCACATAGATGTTAAAAGTTCAAATTTTTTATTAAGAAAAGTAAAGAAATAGCATTGACGTTATCTATATTTCTATATATAATTAAGAAGTTCTCAATTAGAGGCCCCTTGGTCAAGCGGTTAAGACACCGCCCTTTCACGGCGGTAACACGGGTTCGAGTCCCGTAGGGGTCACCATTTTTTATAAAAAACAATTAATATTTTCTTGACATAATATTAATAAATGTGTTATATTAAAAAGGTAGCCAAATTACTTAATATTAACGCGGGATGGAGCAGTTCGGTAGCTCGTCGGGCTCATAACCCGAAGGTCGGTGGTTCAAATCCGCCTCCCGCAATACTTTTTAAAGATGGTCCCGTGGTGTAGCGGTTAACATGCCTGCCTGTCACGCAGGAGATCGCGGGTTCGATTCCCGTCGGGACCGCCATTTTTATTTTGGCTCAGTAGCTCAGTCGGTAGAGCAAAGGACTGAAAATCCTTGTGTCGGCGGTTCGATTCCGTCCTGAGCCATACTTTTTAACAAGTATGGCGATTGTGGCGAAGTGGTTAACGCATCGGATTGTGGTTCCGACATTCGTGGGTTCGATTCCCATCAGTCGCCCCATTTAAATTTAATATTAAGCGGGTGTAGTTTAGTGGTAAAACCTCAGCCTTCCAAGCTGATGTTGTCGGTTCGATTCCGATCACCCGCTCCATTATTATTCCACAGTAGCTCAGTGGTAGAGCTATCGGCTGTTAACCGATCGGTCGTAGGTTCGAGTCCTACCTGTGGAGCCATATAGGCCCCTTGGTCAAGCGGTTAAGACACCGCCCTTTCACGGCGGTAACACGGGTTCGAGTCCCGTAGGGGTCATATAATCAGAGGTGAAATATCGCTTCTGATTTTTTTGTTTGTGGAGAGTTGTCCGAGCTGGCCGAAGGAGCACGCCTGGAAAGTGTGTAGGCGCCACAAGCGTCTCGAGGGTTCGAATCCCTCACTCTCCGTTTGTACCTTAATAATCAACTCATCCAAGACGTTGGTATTAAAGTGTTTTCTTGCACTAGGTAAGTAAACGTGAATGAGCAAGTGTCAAATAAGTGTTAAGGGATTAATCTCTTACACGTTGACCTTGCTCTTTTTTTATTGTCTTATTTTAAGCAATAAATTGTGGTAACAGTAGCTAATGTATAGCTTGTTAAATTGGTGATTTATTAATATTTTTCGCAAATACGTCAATAGGAGCAGGAATTATATCAATTAGCTTTGCTTTTGTTAAAAATAATCACGTTAGATATATTAGTCTAATTTGGTTTGTGGTTAATATTGGGAACATATTATTTCTAATACCATTAATAACTTTTTGTTATTTTTTGTAATTTAATAAGTAGGGAGATTCAAAGATAATTAGTATTTTTAAATAGTAAATTTTATCTAAAATAATTCATATAGTACAATTAACCTTATAATATTAATCACCTAAATAATAAGGTTTGTTAATAAAATTATATTAGAATTATAAACCTATATTTTATTATATGATTGTTCGAACTTATTGTTTCTTTTTTTAATTGTGTAGAACTAAAATATATGGTATTAATAAGATTAGAGTTAAAATAATACACTAAGATGATTCGTATATTTTATATACACTGGAGGAAGTAATGAAATTAGCGTGGTTAATTGATACAACAACTTATATTGATCAAAATATTGACGAGAAAGATTTATTTGTAGTTTCTTTATCAACAATTATAGAAGACAAACCATATAAAGATACAGAGTTTGAAAGTTCAAAATCATGTTTCGATATGTTAAAGGAAAATGGTAATGGAGCAAAAACGGCTCAACCTACACCTCAAGATTTTATTGAAACTTATCAGCAAATTGAAGATGAGGGATATACGCATGTTATTGCGATTCACCCTTCAAGTAGTTTGTCGGGTACTTATGCTTCATCACTTTCAAATTCAAAAAATTTTCCTATGGAGATTCATGTTGTCGATAGCGGTACAGGGAGTTTTCCTCAGAAAGAATTAGTTGAATATGGGAGAAAGCTATATAATGAGAATAAATCATTTGATGAGATAGTGAGTAAGTTAGAAAGTGTTAAAGAAACAAGTGAATTATATTTATTACCAAGAAACCTACAGCAATTGAAAAATAGTGGTAGAGTATCTAATGGCAAATATTTATTGAGTAGCTTACTTCACATTAAACTTTTATTGAAATTAGAGAATGGAACGATAGATTTAGAACTTAAATCTAGAGGAATGAAGAAAATAGAAGCTTATTTAATTACTCGTATGAAAGAGGCTATTGATAAGGGGATTACAAGTATTGGTGTACTACATGCTGGTAATGAAGAAGAGGCACATATTTGGAAAGAACGTATTTTAACATTGAATAGTAATATAAATGTATATGTTGAACCTTTAGTACCTGTTGCTTCTGTTCATACTGGTTATGGAACGATTGGTATTGGTTGGATTAATACAACAGAATGAAATCGTTTTAAAAACTGAGAATCTATTTCTCAGTTTTTTTATTTATATAAAATTTAGAAAAAACGCTTGTCATATGCTTATAAACGTACTAATATGGATAAATCTGATTAAAATAATAAGGTTAAAGGAGTTGTGTTTGATGAAGAAGTATCCTTTAGCGATATGGATATTAAGTCTTGGTGCGTTTGCAATAGGTATGACAGAGTTTGTGATCATGGGATTACTACCAAATATTGCAAGAGACTTGAATGTAACTGTGTCTGATGCTGGACAACTGATTACAGGTTATGCACTTAGTGTTGCCATTGGAGGACCGATTATAGTTCTCGCTACATATAAGTTACCAAGAAAAAATTTACTCGTTTTATTAATGGGAATCTTTATAGTAGGTAATGGAATAGGCGGAATAGCTCCAAACTATGAATTATTAATGTTAAGTAGAATAGTTGCAGCGCTAGCACATGGATCTTTCTTTGGTATAGGTTCTATTTTAGCAGCAAGCATGGTACCACCTCATAAAAGAGCTAGTGCTATGGCGCTAATGTTTATGGGCTTAACAATGAGTAATATTATAGGTGTACCATTCGGGACTTTTGTTGGTCAAATATTTGGTTGGAAAATGACCTTTATAATTATAAGTATATTAGGTCTACTAACATTAATAGGAATTATTAAATATGTACCGAACCAAAAAGATACACAACCTATTTCTATTAAAAATGAATTAAATGTATTAAAAGACGTTAAATTATGGTTAACTCTTGGTGTAACATTATTTGGTTTTAGTAGTGTATTTGCATATTTTACTTATATTTCTCAAATTTTAATTAATGTTTCACATATAGATGAGCGATGGATTTCATTTGTTCTTATAATATTTGGTGTAGGTGTCACTTTAGGTAATATAATTGGTGGTAAACTAGCAGATTGGAATTTAAATAGAGCACTAAACATTATTTTTATTGTTTTTCCTATTTATATTTTTATGATGTACTTTATTCAAAATTATAGCTTGTTAATGGTTGTTGGTATCTTTATATTTGGACTTATAGGATTTAGTATGAGTCCTTCTCTTCAATTTAAGAGTATGGTCATTTCAAAAGATGCGCCAATGTTAGCAAGTACAATGAATCAATCTGCATTTAATATTGGTAATGCACTAGGTGCTTTTATTGGTGGAATAGTAGTAAGCCAATTAGAAGTTAAAGATCTAGCATTAGTAGCGCCATTTTTAACTATCATTGGACTAGTGTTCTTAATGTTAGAACGTATCGTTACAAAAAGAAGAATGCAACAAAGTACTTCAGCATAACTAAGAAATAATAATATAAATCCCGACAAAATTTAGACTTTGTCGGGATTTTATATTATCCATAAAGCATTTTTTATGTTCTATTATGAATTTATCGTTATAATAAATAATGATATAAGGAGGTCCAAATATGAAACATTGGATTGAACAACGCGTAATTGAATCACCAAATAAAGTAGCAATCAAACAAGATGATATTGAAATAACATATCAACAACTATTCAATGAGTCAAAAGTATATGCGTCGTATTTAAAACAACTTAATTTAAATAGGGTGGCATTTTATATAAAGAATGATATCCATCATGTATCTTTGATTATTGGAGCTTGGCTAGCGAATGTTGAGATTGTGATGATTAACACTAAATTGACATCAAGAGAAATAGAACAACAATTAGATAGTGTAAATGTACAAACTGTATTGACTTATAAATCACTTGATATTAAACAAAAGAATATAAATATAAGTGACATACTTCATATAAATAAACATAATTTAGAATTTCAATTTAAAATGGATAATATTGCTACGATAATGTTTACGTCAGGGACAACTGGACCTGCTAAAGCTGTACCTCAAACTTTTTCTAATCATTATTATAGTGCTATTGGCTGTAAAGAAAGCCTTGGTTATGATTCATTAACGAAATGGCTATCAGTGCTACCTATTTATCATATATCTGGTTTAAGTGTGCTTATACGTAGTTTAATTGAAGGTTTCACAGTAGTATTAGAAGCTAAGTTTAATATTGACCGTGTTATGCATTTGATTAAGCATGAAGGTATTACACATATTTCACTCGTTCCTCAGACATTGCAATGGTTGATTAAAGACGAATTAACAGAACCTTATAATTTGGAGAAAATACTGTTAGGTGGAGCAAAATTATCAGAATCTATGATCAATAAATCACTTGAATACAATTTACCAATTTATAATTCATTTGGTATGACAGAAACATGTTCGCAGTTTGTAACGGCAAGTCCAGAAATGTTACGTGATGAACCAAGTACGGTTGGTAAAATACCTTCAAATGTGAAACTTAAAATTTTAAATAAGAATGCTGATGGACACGGTGAGGTAGCTGTTTCAGGTGGTAATGTTATGAATGGTTATTTAACGACTAATAGCAATACTACGACATTTATAGATGGATATTTCAAGACTGGTGATATTGGATCTGTAGATGAAAATGGATACGTATATATTTATGATAGAAGAAAAGATTTAATTATTAGTGGAGGAGAAAATATATATCCTTTTGAGATAGAACATATCATGTTAAATCATCCGCAGATTAATACATGTGTTGCGGTTCCTGTTGAAGATGAAAAGTGGGGACAAGTACCTGCTTTAGTATATGAAGGTGAAAGTAAAATAGATATTAATGAATTTAAGGTTTTGTTGAATGAATATTTAGCCAAATATAAACACCCAAAATATTTTTATAAAATGGATGAAATACCAAGAACTTCAACCGGTAAACTTTCAAGGCATAAAGTGAAAGAGTGGATAACCCATGAGTAAAAATACGATGAATTTTTATTTATTTAAAGCACCGTTCAGAGTATCTATCAAAACACCTTTAATTGAAATGGAAGAACGTGAAGTATTGATTGTTGAATGGGTTGATAGTAATGGACAGAAATACTATGGAGAGTGTAATGCTTTTAGCACGGATTGGTATCATTTTGAAACGATAGATTCTGTAAAAAAAGAATTAACTAATTGGTTTGAGAGACATGTTTATGATCAAATAGATAGTTATAAACTAAGCTGTCAATTAATAGATGAACTAAATGACTTTCCGAACGCTCGAAGTGTAATGTCTATGATTTTTTATCAGAAGTTCCATGATTTATATGAATTTGATGTAGCATATGGTGCTACTGTAAATCATGATATTGAAAAATACTTTAATCAATATGACGGTGAATTACCTTCAAGAATTAAAATAAAATGGCACAATGGAATTCGAAATGATATTGCATTTTTAGAAAAATATTATCCTCAAATTAAAAGAGCTATTGATGCAAATGGAGTATTAGAAGAAAGTAATATTTCTTTATTAAACACATTTAAAGATCAAGACTTTATTTATATAGAGCAGCCATTTAATCATTATGATTTATATATGGAAAATCGTAAATCATTAATGTTACCTATATTTATTGATGAGTCAGCTTTGAATTTAGAACAAATTATTAAATTTAATAAATCTGAACTTATAGATGGGGTTGTTATTAAACCTTCCCGAATGGGAGGGATAGATAAAACTCTAGAAATAATCGATTATTGTAAAAAGAATAAATTGAAATTTGTAATAGGTGGTATGTATGAATTTGGTTTAAGTAGTTATTTCACCGCATATTTAGCTCAGCATAGTGATTATCCAAGTGATGTGACACCAAGTGATTATTATTTCATGGATGATATCGTTAAGGATAGTGCTGAAATAAAGAACAATAAAATTAAATATTTACCACCAAAAGTAGATATAGTTAAACTTATAAAATAAAGAAGTGGGATCGTAATCTAATTTTATAAAAAAGATTACAATCCCACTATGGATGACTAGGGTTGAGACAATTAATGTGTATGGTCTTTTTTTGGTGGAACTGGATCATATCCTCCTGCATGGAAAGGATGACATTTTAATATTCTTTTCGTACCTAACCATGTTCCTTTTAATGCACCATATTCAGAAATTGCTTCTACAGCATAATTAGAGCATGTTGGTTCAAATCTGCATGTAGGTGGAGTTAATGGTGATATATAGTTTTGGTATAGACGGATTAACTTAATGAATAACTTTTTCATATCAATTCTCCTATTTATAATTATTTTCTGTTAAATTTTTGTATGGTTTAACTTTAGTATTATTAAATTTATAAAATTGTGTTGTTTGTTTCATATGAATATTTATTGTTTCGTTCTTTATTTTTCCTGTAGCGACAATATCAAAGGTTAATTTTTTAGGTAATGTTTTGTCTTCTTGGAAAGTTAAATTGAATTTACCTTTTTTAATTTTTAAATCATTAATATTACTTAATGATTCTTGATCGATTAAAGGAGATTGGCTATATCCTAATTGATATAAATATTTCATTACGCTGTCGGTACCTTCATATGAAAGGGTATTGTCTTTAATCGACACATCATCTTCAATCGGTTTTAGTAAACTTTGGTTAAATGTAGTTAAATCAAACCAGTCTTGACCAATTTTTTGATAATAATCAATTTCAGCATTTTGTGCATGATAATTTAAGTATTTAGTCTTTGGTGAAGATTTGATTTCATTTGAATCTATAAAGATACTTTTGTCACGTGTTTTGAATTCCTTAGTATTACTAGACTGTTCTACATTAAATGAGAGT
Organism: Mammaliicoccus sp. H-M34; assembly: GCF_022386495.1. Taxonomy (NCBI): domain Bacteria; kingdom Bacillati; phylum Bacillota; class Bacilli; order Caryophanales; family Staphylococcaceae; genus Mammaliicoccus; species Mammaliicoccus sp. H-M34. The sequence continues at coordinate 379,640 of NZ_JAJNIK010000001.1, read as the reverse complement.
TTATCGTGATGATTTGTACGACCATATGAATTTTGTTTTAACTTTGTCTTTCTATCTTGAAAATCTACAGTTGTTTCATTTTTAGATTTTATAGAATGGGTATCGACATCTTTAATGTTTTTTTGAAATGCTTCAATAGCTTCACTGCTATTTTTAAAATTATTTTGACCTTGTTGACTACAACTTGCTAGAATAAGAGTAATTGTTAATATCAAGGACGTTAAGGTTAATTTTTTCAATAGTTTCTACCTTCCTAATAAAATATATATACAGTTTATCACAATCGAAGAAAGAGGTCGTGTTTCATGCGCTATAAAGATCCATATGGATTGAACGTAGATTTAGAATATAAAGAAGCGAACGATATACAAAAAGCTAAACATGTACTTGGAATTCCTATATACAAGAATAATTATATTATGACTCATCATAAAATCAGAGGAATAGAATTTCCTGGTGGAAAAGTGGAACAAAATGAAACAAATAAAGAAGCAATAGTAAGAGAATTATATGAAGAAACAGGTGCAATCCCTAAAGAAGTAACGTTTATTGCTTCATATACAGTGCATGATGAGAAACCATTCGATAAAGACGTATATTTTATTAAAGTTGATTCGATGGAGGTAAAAAGTGAGTATTTTGAAACATATGGACCGATTATTGTTCAAAATATAGATGATGTACCTGAACAAAAAAAGAGTTTTTTATTAAAAGATAAAGCAATATTAAAGTGTGTTGAAAGGGTGTATAAACTTGGATTTCTTCAGTAGAAAAAGAATGCCTGTTTTCCTTTTAGATCACGTGACAGAAGAAGTGATTTATATTGTAGATCAACTTAAAGTTAGAGGATTGCTAATGACACCTCATAAAGACGTTGAAAGAATCGTTGTTTATTTACGAGGTGGTAAAGGACAAGTTGGTAGAGTAAGGCCAGCAAGAATGTCTCAATTTAAAAATAATAACACATTAGTATTCGCTCCTTATTATCGAGGAAGTAACGGAAGCGAAGGAAGAGATCATTTTTGTGGAGACGATTTAAATGATGTAATTGTTGGTATCAATATATTAAAAGAAAAATACCCGCAAATACCTGTTCATATTATAGGATTTTCTAGAGGCGGTATACAAGGCTTACTTACGTATCAAACAGTTAAAGCAACAAGTTATATAATTTGGGGTGGAGTAACTGATTTACTTATGATGTATGAAGAGAGAATTGATTTACGAGGAATGTTAAAAAGGATGGTTGGACATCCTAAAAAGCAATATGAAGAATATGAACGTAGAAATGCTTTGAAAAACATTAATCAAGATAGCCCGCCAATTTTAATTGTTCATGGTGATAAAGATAAACAAGTTAATATCAATATGGCGTACCATTTAGAAGCACATTTAAAAGAACATAATGTAGAATATAGCACGATTTATGAACAAGGAGAAGGGCATGTATTTAGACCTGAAAAAGAAAAACAGACACTCATTCAAATTCATAATTGGATGGATAAATGTGAAAACAAAAACCCTTAAAGTTGAACTGAAATTCAACTTTAAGGGTTTTTTATGCATGGGGTTAATTTTAACGATTAAAAGTAAATCCGCCTTCTGCTTGAATGTGTTCTGAAGCCTCTCCAAATTTACAGAAGTTTTCTTTGAAATCTGAAGCAAGTTGTTTAGCTTTTTCATCATATGCTTCTGCTGATACCCATGTATTACGTGGGTATAATATTTCTGATGGTACTCCTGAAACATGTTTAGGAATATTTAGACCAAAAATATCGTCTTTAACAAATTCAGAATTTTTGATTTCTCCACTAATTGCACGACGAATCATTGAGCGTGTATGTTTTAAGTCCATTCTAGCACCTACACCATACTCTCCACCAGTCCAGCCAGTGTTCACTAAGTAAACATCTACATCATGTTCGTCAATTAATTTACCAAGTAATTCTGCATATTCTGTCGCATGTAATGGTAAGAATGGAGAGCCGAAACAAGTTGAGAATACAGGTTGTGGACTCGTTACGCCTCTTTCTGTTCCTGCTAATTTAGATGTAAATCCACTTAAGAAGTGATACATCGCTTGTGATTTATCTAATTTTGAAATTGGAGGTAATACACCAAATGCATCTGCTGTTAAGAAGATGATTGTATTTGGATGACCTGCAATTGATGGTGTTACAATATTATCTATAAAATCGATAGGGTATGCTGCTCTAGTATTTTCTGTTAATGAAGTGTCGTTGTAATCAACTGATCCACAAGATTTAACACCTACATTTTCTAATACTGTACCATATCGAATTGCATCATAAATTTGTGGTTCTTTTTCTCGACTAAGGCTTACTGTTTTAGCGTAACAGCCTCCTTCGATATTGAAGACACCATTCTCATTCCAACCGTGTTCATCGTCTCCGATAAGTTTTCTATTTGGATCAGCAGATAAAGTTGTTTTACCTGTTCCAGATAGACCGAAGAATAAAGCGACATCTTTGTTATAACCAACATTAGCTGAGCAATGCATGCTCATAATGCCTTTTTTAGGTAACAAGTAGTTCATAACAGAGAATATACCTTTTTTCATTTCACCAGCATATTCAGTACCACCAATTAATATAACGCGATGTTTGAATGAAGTGATAATAAATGTTTCAGAGTTTGTGCCGTCCTTTTCTGGATTTGCTTTAAATCCAGGTGCACTGATAACAGTAAAGTTAGGATTAATATTTAGTGCATCTTCTTTAGTTTCAGGACGTATAAACATATTTTGAGCAAATAGATTATGCCAAGGTAACTCATTAATCACACGTAAATTTAAGCGTGATGATTCATCTGCACCAGCATATCCATTGAAGACATAAAGTTGTGATTTTTGGTTTAAATAGTCAATAACTTGATCATATAAATTTAAGAAGCTATTTTCTGAGATAGGTTGATTGATTGTTCCCCAATCAATATCTTGTTCTGTATCTGCTTCTTTTACAATAAATTTGTCTTTAGGTGAACGTCCGGTATATTTCCCTGTTTCCATTCTAATAGCACCAGATTCAGTTAATACCCCTTCACCAGATTCTAGAATATGACTATATAATTCAGTTCTAGAGAGTTGTTTGTGTGTAGTTTCCTTATTAAGAAGGTTAGAAAGTTCGATTGATTCTGTAATTGACTGTATTGCCATAAATGACGACCCCCATGTCTTATATTAGTGTTGTAAGCATTTTCATGGAATTAGTATAACACATTAAAATATATAGTCTATACTAATAGGTAAATTTATTTTAAAAATTTATGACAATTGAATTATATTTCGTTGCATTGACATAATCAGAAAACTCTAGTATTATCGTCTTTGACGGATTCTCTTATCCTGAGTGGTGGAGGGACATGGACCCAATGAAACCCAGCAACCTCTTTCTATTTGAAAGAAAGGTGCCAAACCGTTTGCAGACCAATATTGTCTGAACGATAAGAGCGAATGGACGAGTGTGCCTTCTCTCTATTTTTATTGAGAGAGGGCACTTTTTATTTGCGCAGAGAAAGAGACCGTACAACATTATTTAAAGGAGATTTTTTATGTTAAAGAATAGAAGACTCTTCACATCTGAATCAGTAACAGAAGGGCATCCAGATAAGATTGCGGATCAAATTTCTGACGCAATTTTGGACGAATTATTAAAAGGTGACCCTAAAGCTAGAGTCGCTTGCGAAACAACAGTAACAACAGGTATGGCTTTAATTGCAGGTGAAATTTCAACTTCAACATATGTTGATATACCTAAAGTAGTAAGACAAACTGTAAAAGATATAGGATATACGAGAGCAAAATATGGCTATGATTTTCAAACAATGGCGATTTTAACTGCAATTGATGAACAATCTCCAGATATAGCGCAAGGTGTAGATTGTGCGTTAGAAGATAGAGATGACTTAACTGATAGAGAAATTGAGTCTATTGGTGCAGGAGACCAAGGGCTTATGTTCGGATATGCAACAAATGAAACAGAAACTTATATGCCGTTACCAGGTTATTTAGCACATCAATTAGCTAAACGATTAACAGATGTTCGTAAAGAAGGCACTTTAGATTATTTACGTCCAGATGGTAAGACACAAGTAACAGTTGAATATGACGAGAATGATAAACCTGTAAGAGTTGATACAATTGTTATTTCTTCACAACATCATGAAAAAATTGAACTAGAAAAAATACAACAAGATATTAAAGATCATGTTATTTACCCAATCGTTCCTAAAGCGTTATTAGATGATGAAACTAAATTCTTTATTAATCCAACAGGTAGATTTGTAATTGGTGGACCACAAGGTGATGCAGGATTAACTGGGAGAAAAATCATCGTAGATACATACGGTGGTTATGCTAGACATGGTGGTGGATGTTTCAGTGGGAAAGATCCAACTAAAGTGGATAGATCAGGAGCTTATGCAGCGCGTTATGTAGCTAAAAATATTGTCGCTAGTGGACTTGCAGACAAATGTGAAGTTCAGTTAGCATATGCAATAGGTGTGGCTCAGCCAGTTTCAATATCAATAGAAACATTTGGAACTGGTAAAGTTGAAGAAACAACTTTAGTAGAAAAAATTAGAGAAGTATTTGACTTAAGACCTGCAGGCATTATACAAATGCTGAATTTAAGACAACCTATTTATAAAAAAACTGCAGCATATGGACATTTTGGAAGAACAGATGTTCAATTACCATGGGAAGAATTAGATAAAGTAGACTTATTAAAAGATTTACTTAAATAAACTAAAAAACACTGTATAAAAAATTACCTTTTTATGCAGTGCTTTTTTAATTTCTGCAAATATTGGACTTTGCTTATAGGTTTTGTACATGTTATTTAAAGTGTTTTTATTGGAAATTAAATTAATTTACTATTAAAGTGAGGAATAACTATTCAAATGTACGAAGTATTAAAAAATATAATGGGATAATTAATATATTTGATGATAAATACTGAATTAATTTGAATTTTTTACTATAATAGAAGTAATACTTATGAAAGGGAGCGATCTGCAATTATGAGTCAATTAGAACCGATTCATTATGGATTAATCGCAGCAGTTGTTATTGCGATATTATTTATTATATTATTCTTTGTTTCGTTAAAACAAAAGAAAAAATCTTTGACTAAGATTCAAGAATCTCATAAACAACAAAACGAGTCGCTAAAATCTGAACACAAAGAGAAGTTAGATCATGAAAGAGTAGAGAATAAAAAGGTTCTAACTAAACAAAAAGAATCACATCAACAAGAAATTTCACAAAAAGAAAGAGAAATTGACTCATTAAAGTTATTTTCCAAGAATGAAGGGGAATATATAACTGATAGACATTTATTAGAATTAAGAGATCAACTTGTAAATGAACGTAGAATTAGACCTGAAGATATGCATATAATGGCTAATATATTTTTACCTAAAGATCCTTTAGGCAAAGTAAGACAAATAGACCATTTAGTATTAACTAGAACAGGCATTTATGTTATTGACTCAAATTTAGTAAGTGGTCACATCTATCACGGTATTACAGAACAGCAGTTTAATGATTTTCCAGTATTAGGACAAGTTTTTGGAACTTTGGATTTAAATCCAAATAAAGAACAAACGTTATTACTAGAAAAACAATCAAATAATAAAACTGCAGCATTTCATTCATATACTGATGAAGTTAAAGAAGTTGATGGTACAACAGAAGAATTACAACGACAACTGGAACTTAAATATACACCAACACCAATCATATACTTCCATCCTAACGAAGTGAGTGAAGCTACTATAAGTAATTACTCACAAGATCCTAACATTAAAGTGTTAGTAGGAGAAAAACAACTACAACATTTCTTTAATAAATTTGTCTTCCATGGTAGATTCCAATATAGTGTGGAAGACCTTGAAAGAATTATGGATGAAATTGAAAAGTTTAATCCTTAGAAACAAAGCGCTGCATATTATGTAGCGCTATTTTTATATAAAAAAGGTGGAATATAAAATGGGAAATGAAAAATTTGATGTTAAGAATCCGGCAACTGGTGAAGTGATTGAAACGTTAAAAAATAATAGTGAAGATGAAATTAATGAAAAAATTAAACGTTCACATGAAGCATTCCAAGATTATAAGAAGAAACCTGCCCACGATAGAAGTGCTTTATTGTATAAATGGTATGAATTGATTTTAAAAAATATAGATGAAATTGCTTTAACTATGACTAAGGAAAGTGGAAAGCCTTTAAAAGAATCTAAAGGTGAGGTTAAATATGCAACTGATTATATTTTATGGTTTGCTGAAGAAGCAAAACGTACTTATGGTAGAACAATACCAGAACATGTAGATAATAAGAGATTAATTGTAACGAGAGCGCCTGTTGGAGTCGTCGCTAGTATAACTCCTTGGAATTTCCCAGCAGCAATGATGACTAGAAAGGCGGCTCCGGCATTAGCAGCAGGATGTACATTTATATGTAAACCTGCACAGGATACGCCACTTACAACTATGAAATTAGTTGATTTAGCTCATGAAGCTGGTTTTGAAAAAGATGTAATTCAATATGTAAATGGAACAGGTAAAGATATAGGAAAAATATTTACTAAGCATCCATTGATTTCAAAAATAACATACACTGGATCTACACCAGTTGGTAAGCAATTAATGGAACAATCAAGTTCTACACTTAAAAAAGTGACATTAGAACTAGGAGGTCACGCGCCACTTATAGTCCATGAAGATGCAGACATAGATAAAGCAGTTAAAGGAACAATTGCTTCAAAATTTAGAAATGCGGGTCAAACTTGTGTCTGTGCAAATAGAATTTATGTTCATGAATCCATTAAAGATTCATTTGAAGAGGCATTAAGATCAGAAGTAAGTAAATTAAAAGTAGGTAATGGTCAAGATGAATCTACAGATATTGGACCGGTTATTAATGCAGATGGATTTGAAAAAATAAAATCTCATATAGACGACGCAACAAGTAAAGGTGCACGAATCGTAACAGGAGGAGATAGCTATAGAGATGGTGGTTATTATATAACACCTACAGTACTTGCAGATGTAACTGACGATATGCAAATTATGGTTGAGGAAACATTTGGACCGGTAGCACCAATTACAACATATAAAGAAATTGATGAAGTTATTCAAAAAGCTAACGATACTCCATTTGGACTTGCAGCATATTTCTTTACAGAGAACTATAGTATTGGTATACAATTGTATGAGAACTTAGATTATGGTGTAATTGGATGGAATGATGGTGGCCCAAGTGCTGCTCATATACCATTCGGAGGCATGAAAGAAAGTGGATTTGGACGAGAAGGCGGTTCTGAAGGTATAGAACCTTACCTTGAGACTAAAGTCGTTTCAATATTAATCTAAGTATTTAAGGAAACCAGGAGGCAATATAATGACACAGAAATTAGTTGAGTTTTATAACGGTAATAGTATACCAGCGCTAGGATTAGGTACATTTAGAGTGGAAAATAATGATGAATGTCGAGAAGCTGTTAAACATGCAATAATTAGTGGCTATAAACATATTGATACTGCACAAACTTATCAAAACGAAGAAAAAGTAGGTCAAGGTATTAAAGAAGGTTTAGAGGAAGCTGGGTTAAACAGAGAAGATTTGTTTATCACAACTAAACTTTGGATGTCAGATTATGGTAGAGAAAATGTACAATCAGCATATGAAGCTTCATTAAAGAGATTAGGTTTAGATTATGTTGATTTATATTTAATCCATTGGCCAGGTCAAGATAAAGCTTTGATTTCTGAAACATGGAAAGCCATGGAAGATCTATATAATGATGGAAAAATAAAAAATATAGGTGTAAGTAATTTCCATGTCAATCATTTAGAAGAATTGTTGCAAGAAGCTTCTATAAAACCAGTGATTAATCAAATCGAATGTCACCCTTATTTAATTCAAAAAGATTTGAGAACATACTTAGAAGCTCAAAAAATTGTAGCACAATCATGGTCTCCATTAATGAATGGGCAAATATTAGAAGATGAAGTCGTTAAAGAAATAGCAAATGAATTAGGTAAAACACCTGCACAAGTCATTATAAGATGGAATATTGATGAGAATATTGTTGTTATACCAAAATCAGTGACACCATCTCGTATAGAAGAAAATTTAAATGTATTTGATTTTGAATTATCAGATAGCCAATTATCAAGATTAAATGCTTTAAATAAAGACGAAAGAATTGGTCCAGACCCAGAATCTTTCACAGGTAAATAAAATAGAGCTTAGTATATATTTGTCATAGAAATTTTATAAGAGCAGAAATTCAATTTTAATAATGAATTTCTGCTCTTATTTTTTATGAAAATCATATTGGGAACTCTTAGACTTTGTTGGTATTTTTTTATGCGCATGCTTACACTTCTTTCGACTTGTGTGAATATAGATACCCTTAGTTACACTTCTTTCCATTTATGTGACTATGGTACATCTTTGCATACACTTCTACTGACTTATGTAAATATAGACACTTAAGATTAATTGCCTTTGACATAAATGTCCTAGCATTTTAATGATATTCATTTAGCTAACTCTTAGAACTAACATTTTTCTATATAAATATGGTTATTACAACGATTTTGTAGTGCTGACGCCTGAGGGAATAGTATGAGTGAGAGACTACAGGCTCGAACCATACCCCTAGGCAAGCATGCACGAACAAAATCGTAAGATTGTATTTAAATATGATAGCCTAAATAACAAGAACCAATCGAAAGTATAATTGTTAATAATAAATAGATTATAAGCTTTTTATATGATTTTAATAAATATTGTTCATAAATTTCTAAAATATGTGTTGAAAAAGTAGTGAATCCTCCACAAAATCCTAACGCAATTATTGCATAACTAAATGAGCTTGAATTTAAATACTGAGCAACAAAACCTATCATTAAACTACCAAGAATGTTAACGACTAAAGTTGCTATAGGAAATGAATATGCAAAATATTTAGTAAGTGTAACATTAACAAACTGTCTACATACTGCGCCAATACCTGAACTTATCATAATGTATATAAGTGTCATGAATGTTTTGATCCTTTCTTATAACCTAGTGCTATAAAGATAAATCCAAGTAACATGCTAGTTATTAAATATAGACTGGCCAATAGAAAATGACCGTTTTCTAATAAAACGACAGTATCTAAACTGAGTGAAGAATATGTAGTGAAAGCGCCAATAAATCCAGTTGTTATCATTTTTTTGATATTTGGATGTGCTTTAAAATAATTTATAAAGTAAGTTGAACAAATACCCATTAGAAAAGCACCGATTACATTTATAAGTAGAGTTGAAAAGGGGAATGTAGTATTTGAAATGACCAATGATGCTAAATACCTTAAACCTCCACCAAAAGCACCGCCTATAAATATAGCTAAATAAATCATATAAACCTCCTCATTAAAAAAAGAGAAACATAATGTTTCTCTTAAATTATTCCAAAGAATTTAATTATAACGACAATGTGATAAATAATGACGATGAATAGAACAATTGGTAATAGTTTATTTAATTTAGAAATTGTTTTGTGTTCATCAGTTTGATACTTTATTGACTTATCAGTAGTAATAACTGCAATAAGTATCAAAATACCGTTTAAAATACTACTTATTAACACAAGTGAAACTAAGGACCCAAACATTGTTTCAATAAGTGGATTCTGCGCACTTAAAAATAAGCTTATAATTATGAGTACAACTGATATATAAAAATAGCGTTTAGCTTTATCCATGATGCCCTCCAAAAATTCCATATAATCGTCAATATTAACATACAAGTTATTTTATTGCATCTAATAATTGCATTACTTCTTGAAAATCATCCATCTTTTTACAGTGACTAGGGATAATGAAAAACGGTGGCTCCATCTCTTTTTTTAAATCTATTAACTTAGAGTGAGTTTCAATGAAAAGTTCACCGTTATATGCATTACGCAATAATCTTTTAGTTGGTAAAACATTTTTTTCAATATTTGAGCGACACCATGCAGCATCACTACACATGAAAATAATTAAATTTGAAAACTCTAGCATTAATCCGAACTGTCCTGGCATTGCACCAGGTAGATTGTAACTAACAATTGCATCTTGATTAAAGACTTTATTACCTTTTCCTAAAATAGGGTGTTCAGTCTGTTCAAAGTCTTCTATGAATTCAATGCGTTCTTTAAAATCATCAGGCATTACGTGAAAACTTAACTGAAGATTATTATTAGATACTTGCTGAGTAATGAAGTCATGGTAAGCTTCGTTTGAAGTAATGATAGTAGCATTTTTAAAAGCATTTAAATAGCCAATATGGTGACTAGCAAAGTTAGTGATTATGCAATAATCTATTTCATCAGGGTGCACATGATCCTTTAATAATTGACTAGGCAAGGTTTCGAATATTTTATAGTCTTGTCTATGAAAAAGCTTTAAAGTTTTTAAGTCTGTACTTGGTTTAACATGTTCAGAAAAGCCAGTGTTTATCAGTATTTTAAAATCATTTATCTCTAAATAATATGAGAAGATATAGTACCGTTCAACTAGACTTTTATTACTACTATTGATGACTGCTTCGTCACCTAAAAAGGATCCAGTTGTATATAGCTTGAAGTGTTTAATAGTTTCTAAGTTCTCAGCCATCAAAATACACCACCTAAGTAATTGGTTTTATATTACTTACAATTATTTTTAAATTTATATTTATGCTAATTATGACATAAAACGACTTAAAAAACATTTATAATAACTCGGAAAATATTATTTAAATCAAATAACTTAGTAAGCGATTGCAAAATATGGTACGATAAATTCACATAAGTTAGAAAGGAATGAATTTCATGAGTAATCTTAAAGTACAAGTATTTGCAGATGGTGCAGACATCGAGGAAATGAAGCAAGCGTATAAGAATAAAGAAGTAGACGGTTTTACTACTAATCCTAGTTTAATGAAAAAAGCTGGTGTAACAGATTATAAAACATTTGCTGAAGAAGTAGTTAAAGCAATTCCAGATGCTTCAATATCATTTGAAGTATTTGCAGATGATATAGAAACAATGGCTAAAGAAGCTGAAATATTAAAACAATATGGTGAAAATGTATTCGTTAAAATCCCAGTTGTAAATACTCAAGGTGAATCTATGATTCCACTAATTAAACAGCTTTCTGAAAATAACGTAAAAGTAAACATAACAGCTGTTTATACAATAGAGCAAGTAAAAGAAATAGTAGATGTAATCAAACCAGGTGTTGAAACGTACGTATCAGTATTTGCTGGTAGAATTGCAGACACAGGTGTAGATCCATTACCATTAATGAAAGAATCAGAAAAAGTTTGTCACAGTAAAGAAGGCGTTAAATTGCTATGGGCTAGTTGTAGAGAATTATTCAATGTAGTCCAAGCTGATGAAATCGGTGTAGATATCATCACTTGTCCAAAAGACGTAGTAGCAAAAGTACCAAACATTGGTAGAGATGTTAATGAATTATCAGTGGATACTGTAAAAGGATTCGCTAAAGATATTAAAGCAAGTGGATTAAGCATTCTTTAATCAAGGGGTTTAAAAGCAAGTCACTATTAGTGGCTTGCTTTTTGATTTTTAATTTTTTAAAATAGGTATACCTAAAACATAAATAAGCAAAATAATTTATATTATTTTACTATAACTAATTCATTACTTTGTATTAAATTTTGTTATATAATCAAACTTCAGTGAAAAAATGGAGTGTTGAATATGGCTAACAATTTAAGAATTGCACAAAGAGGGGCATATATAAGTTTAGTAACTTATATAATTTTATCAATTTTAAAATACTTTGTAGGTACAACTTATAATTCATCAGCATTAAGAGCGGATAGTTTAAATAATCTAACAGATATTTTTGTTTCAGTTGCAGTTATTATAGGTTTGAAAATTTCAATCAAGCCCGCAGATAAAAACCATCCTTATGGACATATGAAAACTGAAAACATAACAACGTTAATCGTATCATTCATCATCATGTTCGTAGGTATTGAAGTTATATCTACTAATATCCCTAAAATAATACAGGGAGATTATAGTGAGCCAAGTACATTAACAATCTGGGTAAGTATGTTGAGTGGTGTTATTATGTTTTGCGTATATCTATTTAACTCAAAATTATCTAAAAAAACAAAAAGTACTTCATTAAATTCTGCTGCTAAAGATAATTTATCAGATGCAATAGTCAGTATTGGAACAGGAATAGGGCTAATATTTACTCAATTTGGATATCCAATAGTCGATGTAATTTTAGCAGTTATACTAGGAGCCATTATTGTTTATACAGGTTTTACAATATTCAAAGAATCTATTTTTACGTTAAGCGATGGCTTTCATGAACAAGATTTAAATAATTATATAGAAGAAATTGAAGATATCCCAGGTGTAATTGGTATTCCATCCATAAAAGGAAGATATCATGGGAATAGTGTATTTTTAGATGTAACAATCGTTGTAGATAAAAATTTAACACTCGATGAAGCACATGATATATGTGATTTAGTCGAAAATCAATTGCGTGAGGCAGGTGTTTATTCTTCATATGTACATGCTGAACCAAATTTGTAAAATAATATATTTGTAATTTAATTTCATTTTAATATAAATAAGTATGATAGTATAAAAGTATTGGTATTGAAAATATCTAAAGGGGGATGTTATTCATGCAAATACTAGGTAAAGGCTTTGAAAATGATCATCATTATTTTCATGTGATAACAGATCAAAATCATTTAATTAAAGTACGTGTTCCAGATGATATGGACGATAATGATTTGAAAAATTTGTTAGAAGCGGTATGTAGTGATTATGATGAAAGTAATAACTAAAACTAATCATCATTTCATGATGATTTTTAAATCCATAAAATGAATGCCTACAAAGTTTGAGCTTTGTAGGCATTTTTTCTATATTTAATTTCTTATTTTTGAAAAATTTTCTTTTGCTTTTTCCAGATAAAGTATTCAACAATACCAACGACTATTAGTGACGCTCCAAATAAAGGCATTATGATTCCTAAAACTATTAAAAATGCTATTAGACCATATGGTATGCTGCCTTTCAATTGTGGTGGTGCACTGAATGAGCTGGCATTTTTTCGTTTCATCCATGTCAGGAATCCAAATATAATTCCTGCAATAAATGTTAGACATACTATTAAATTAATAATTTTATTAGCAGTACCAAATAAATGTCCTTCATGTAATGGTATACCAAAGCTAAACCATTTGCCGACGATTCCATAATCTTCGTAGTCTACTTGGCCTAAGCGTTTTCCAGAGTATTGATCGAAGTATGCTGTTGTTTCTTCTTTAGGTGCAACGTCTAAACCAGTCACGCCAGTATTACTGCTTTTAGAAACTGTAAATACACCTTTATCATCTGCTGGATACACGATTGAAAATGGTTTTTTTACTTTAGCATTTTCAGCTTGTGATATTATACTTTCAAGACTTTGCTGTCCTTCTGCTCCTATAACACTGCTAGTTGCTCCATGATGATCGGCATGTGGATCTTTTTTTGATGTTGGTTTTTCTTTACTTCTAGTTGCCCAAGGTAGTTCATTATCTTCTGATTCAGGTGGCGTAGCTTTTAACGCTGAATAACCTAATTTAGGATGTTCTTCAGCAAACTGATTTATCTGTTTCCCCATAAATGCTGACCATGGTAATCCTGTTAAGACGATGATAAAAATAGGAATAGCTATAATCAATCCTATTATGGCATGTATTCGTCTATTAAATAGAAATGAAGTTTTCTTTTTTGTTTTTTTCAATACGTTAGATTTAAAAGTTAAATACACGCCGGATATAATCATGAATATTGTCCAACATGCTGCTAACTCAACTAAGTAATTTACAAAACTTCCTCCAACCATAAGTGAACTATGTGTTTCTCTCAACACATTAGAATATGTAAATTTTGCATTTTGATTAGCAACTCTTTGGTTATGTTCATCTAAGAATATGTATCTTGATTCACCATCTTCATTTCCAATAGTTACTCTATTATTATATGGCTCGTCCATAATACTTATTTTTTGTATTTCATAGCCTTTGTATACATCTCTAATCTCATGTATAGCATCATCTAATGATTGATGTCCTTTAGTATGACTATCTGAAAAGAATTCATCTTGGTAAATATTATTTTCTACATTTGTATAAAATAGATAACCAATACCTGTAAGAGAGAGAGTTAATAATAATGGTGTAATAAAGAAAGCAGCGTAAAAATGTAATCTTCTTATAGGACTAAAAATTTTATGCATAATTTTAACCTCAATTTCAAATTAATAATGTAACAATTTAAAGGTATAATTTTTTATATTGAATTACAATAAGATATATAAGTTAATTATGAACCTTTGGTGAAAATAGGATAAATATGTAATAAATGACTTGAAAATGTAATATTAAAATACTCAAAAAATTCAGTATAAAATGTTAAAATTGATGAAACAGGATGAGGTGAGTGAGTATGTTAAGTAATTTAAAATTATACAACGATAAAAAAGATCGTAAACAAATAATTAATCAATTCTATAATGGTTTGAATCAAGAAAATTTCCATGAAGCTGTAACAAGTTTAGAAGAGAGGAAACATAAAGTTTTCCCACATGGTGCAGTATATTTTAAAAATGATTTATCCACAGAAAAACAAAACGAACTAAACTTAAGCAAATCAGATGGTTTGTTTATAATTGATAATGATGGAACTCAAGAGGCTGCAATAATTCCATTACAAGTCATAGTGCAATTTCTTGCTTCAAATAGAGAACAAATAGCGAAAGATAAAGCGCTTAGTCTAATCCAATTAGAAAATATTATCGATCGTTTAGAATTGACTCTTAAATCAGAAGAATTATAATTATTATAAAAGGCTGGACAATTTAATCGTCTCAGCCTCTTTATTTTTTAGAACGGAGTGAAGAATATGTACGAAGCAATTATATTTGATTTTGACGGTACAATTATAGATACAGAAATAAACTTATTTAACACTTTAAATAAACATATTATTAATAAAAATAACGAACCAATAAGTTTAGATGAATACAAAAGTTCTATAGGTTCTGTTTCTAAAGAATTAGATAATAAAATCCTAAATGCACTAGGTTCTGAGTTAGCTTTAGAAGAAATGTTTAAAGATCATTATGAAGGAACAAAATCACTACCTATGAAACCAGTTGTTAAAGACTTAATTGAATATGGACATAAAAACCATTTGAAAATGGGGATAGCAACAAGTAGTTATAAAGAACATATTATGCCAAACGTTTTAAGGTTAGAATTAGATGAATATATTGATGTTGTAAAAGGGCGTGAAGATGTTGCATTTGTAAAACCAAATCCAGAACTATATATTCAAGCAGCACATGATCTTCAAGTTAAACCAAATAAATGCTTAGCAATTGAAGATACAACAAATGGAGCACAAGCGGCTATAGATGCTGGTATGGATGTGATTGTCATTACACATGAAATAACAGAAGATTTGAATTTTGATGATTTAAAGATATTAAATAAAGATATAGAAGCAAAAGAAATTATAGACCTCTATTTATAGAGAGAATACTGTTGTCTAAATGCATGAGGTGTCATATTTCGATGTTTTTTAAATAATTTTGTAAAATGAGCTTGATCACAGAAACCATAATCAATTGCAATATGTGCAATTGATTTTTGTGGATTATTAAGCAGTTCTACTGAAGCATCAAATAATCTAACAGCCATAGAGTCTTTGTGATAGGAACAAGGAATCTTTTTAGGTATTAATTTTTGTTCTGTTAATTCCATAACTTCATTTATGCTTTTTGACAAAATATTTAATAACGTAATAATACTAAATGAAATTTGAGCGTTTAAAGTTGAGGCAGTAAATGGTGAGTGCTCAGCTAAAAAATTTAGATGTATATATGTTGTAGCTTCATTTTTAAAATGAGATAGTTTAGAATAATCTATTGATATTAAGCGAGGGTAAATATTATTTGTCAATGTTAAAATTAGAAAATAATTTAACGTGAGAATAATTACAGAACCAGATAAAGCATTGATATAACTATATTCATCAAAAGGTACGATACAATAAAAGCCTTTTTTTAATTGAGATATTTTGTTTAATGAGTGATAGAACACTTGAATTTCTCCATCTGTTACGTAAATTATTGATAAATGCTCATAATTATAAATATATATATCCTCATTATGAATTTGATTCACTTCAAATGTAAACATTATATATTTCCCTTCATAGTCTGATTTCTAAAAATTTAACAACGCTTACTTTATTTAATGTTATAATTATAATATTAATGACTTTTTAGAGGTGTACAATGAATAATGAACAATACAAATCCATTGTTTATAAAAAATTATGGTTTATAAATAAAAAAGAAAAAAATATAGCTAAAGAAAAGTTAAATGTTAATGGAGAAGAACGTTTACTTGAAAAGTATGGTAAACCTAGTAAGTTTGTAAATCATTTTGTAGAAGATGAAATAATAGAAAAAGCATCAGCACCAAGTAGTTTTTATAAAGTATTCACTTTAGGTGGATTGCTATTTGGCAACGTACTTATGGCAGGTATTCTCATTACTGCTGCATTGTTAGTGTTAGGGACATTTACTTTATACTTTACTAAACCAATAAGTACTGCACTGACTTTGCAATTACTATATCTTGTAATTGGTATCATTTTATTTTTCATTGGCTACAAAGGAATTAAATGGGTTAATGCTTATTTTACAAGGCGTTTACTTATAGCTAGAAGGTTTAAAGATTTAATGTAGATTAACTAGGGGGTGTCGTAGATGAGCTTGTTATATTTTGATGAATGGCGTGATACACGTGCTACGATTAGGTATATAGCACAAATAATGGGGAAATGTTGTTTAGCTGTAAAAGAACCTGAACCGTTATATAAACACGTGATGTTAACCGTTAATCAAGTAGGGTTATCTACAAGCGTATTAAAAAAAGATGGGCATGAGTTTGAAATCAATTTAGACTTATTGGATCAGCTATTAATCATTATAATAGATGGAAAAGAAGAATCTATTATTTTAGAATCTGGACAAACTATTAAAGAATATTACGATTTTGTATTTGATACACTTTCTGACAACGGAATAAATATTAAAATTAATACGAAACCATATAATATTCCTTATGAAAAAACATTGGATCAGGATGATAAAGAACGCGTATTTAATCCTAAAACAGCATATCATGCATTAAGACTCATGCAACAAGCTCAATATGACCATTATCAATTTTTACATTCAAGAAATATTAAAGATGTTAAAACAGGGTTGTTTTGGGATAAATTTGATATCACGTCTATATTTTATATAGAAGGTAATCAAGATTATACAGTTTCTTTATGCTATTATTTTGGAGATAAATATAGAGAGTCTCCTTATTATATTATAAAGGTTAATCCATTTAAGCAAGATAAAATTAACTTAAAACAAGTAGAGCCCTCTTATGCAGAATATAATGGTAAAGATGGTAGCTTCTTAATATATGAAGAAGATTTACAAAGCATCATAAGAAGAGATGAAGTGTTACTTACTTTCTTTAACAGTGCATATCAAGCATTGTTATCAGGTGTAAGCAGTAAACTAACACACAACGAACAATAAAAAGCAGCCAGATAATGAAATATTCATTATCTGGCTGTTTTTTTATATAAATTTATTGCTTGAAAATGTGGTGTTTTTGATATTGTATAAGCCTTAATGATTCTCCCATTTTCTTAGTTATGGTATGAAAATCATGCTTTATAATTTTTGAGGTGTCATTATTAAATAAGAGTCTTGTATAACATTTGTACGCTTCAATATTTGTAATATGTTTACTATTTATCATCATATAATTAATATGATTTTTAGCACTCGTTGGGAAAAGAACAAAATCTTGAGATGCATAAATCATAACAGGGATGAGTTTTGAAATTTTGAGGATATGTTTTGCATATTGTTCTCTTGATTTCATATTCGCACCCTCAATTTTTAATGCATCGTTTAAAAGTAAATGAATAGAAAGATTCGTATTTAAAATTGAATGATCTATATATTCGATTTGGTATTTATATTTAGGATTTTTTGAGTGTTGAATGACTGTCATATTTGGGTTGATATTCATCATTGTTAAGTCACCTCTATTAGTGATAATACTAATAATGCAAAGTTATTGATTGTATCGTGATGACATATCATTGTAACTAAAATAAAAAATGGCATTTCAACTTATTTCTAGCGTTCTTTCTATAATACTTGATTGTCGATTCACTTTTATTGAAATGAATTGCAATCTCTTGAGTTGAAAATCCTTGTAACGTTAGTTTAAACCACAATAGTTCCTCTGGTGATAAAATTTCAAGCATGCTATACATTTCACAATTATAATGTTCAACAAAACTTTGGTCTAACATCATATCATGAGAAGTAGGTATGAAACGGTTCATTTCTTTGCTGTTTTTTCTTATACAATCAATTAAATAGAACTTTAATTTAGTATAGATATATTTATCCATCGTATTTGTTTTTGATTTATCAAACGTTTTTAATAAATCCCATAGCTTTATGAGCAAGAGTTGGAAATAATCATCATAGCAATATTTTATATTGTAACGGTGTAGTAAATGATGAATCATTTTTTCGTATTTTAAGTAATAAGAGTTAAAGTTATAATCTTCCATGTTGTCCTTTGCAGTGGGCATGCACACAGATTTATTTCCGGATAAAAGTATTGTAAATTAAAATAAAATAGCTTTAAAATTTGTAATTAGTGAAATAATTAAAGTAAATTAGCAATAGTTGAAAAAGATATAATTAATATCATAAAAAATGCACATTAAAGTGAAGAATTCATTAAAAAATAGGTGAGAAATAAAGATTTAAAAGATTTACAATTACCTTATAAACGTGTATATTTGGATATATATGGACATATGTTTTATTGGGGGCAAAGATTAGGAGGCTCATCATATGGATTACGAACATCTAAATTTAGAACATTTTTTTGCACGAAATAATGAGTTGAATAATATAAGAGATAATGCTGACTTTGTTATGATTAATAACGTGAATAGATTTATGAATTATAGAAACGGCGAAGAAGAGGGAACAATTAATCTTAGTCATTACAACTATAAAAATAGATCAGCAGCAATGTCATTTATATTTATGGATTACACACCTTATAAATAAGCAAACATACTTTCATAGAATGTTTGCTTTTTTTTTTGAAATATAATAGTAATTAAAATGTAACATATTTATTTTTGAATATTATAGTCGAATCCTATAAAATATAGAGAGTAAACTTTTTTAAATTGTAAAAATTAGGTAATAGATTATGATTAAGTATAGGTTTACAAATTTTTGAGGTGAAACGATGAAAAATGCCAGGCTAGAAACAATTAAAAATGTAGTTGTATTATTATTAGTCTTATCAATTATTGTTGGCCTGTTTTATTATTTGATTTCAGATCATTTGAAGTTTTATGAAGTAGATAAACAAGAAGATAATGTAGAAGTACCATTAACTTTAAGTAAAGCAGTAAATAAACAATATAAAAATGATACTAAAATGCAAGTAGCAACAGAGTCAGGCAATTGGAAAAATGCTTCGAGAAGTGAAATTCATGAAGTTATGAATGTTGAAGAAATACTAAATGATAAAAAGCAAGTTTACCAATTCTTGAATTTATCTGAATATCAAGGTATTGAAGAAAAAAGAATTCATCATATGCTAAGAGAACAAGAAGTACTTGAAAAGTATACAACTGAATTTCTAAAAGCAGCTAAAAAAGAGCATGTGAACGAAGTGTATTTAATATCTCATGCTATTTTAGAAACTGGGAATCATCACAGTGAATTAGCGAATGGTGTATTACTTACAGATAAAGGTAAAGTCACGAAGTCTAAAGAAAAATCTGATGGCAAAAAATATTATAATTTTTATGGTGTAGGTGCATTAGATAATGATCCAATAGGTACTGGTGCAAGGTATGCTAAAAAACGAGATTGGGATACTCCGCAAAAAGCTATTTCAGGTGGAGCTAAGTTCATACATGACCATTATTTATCCAATCCAGACCAGAATACATTATATAGCATGAGATGGAATCCTAAAAAACCAGGTGTACATCAATATGCAACAGATATAAAATGGGCACAAAGTAATGCGCGTATCATATCAGATTTCTATGAAGAACTTAAGACAGAAGGAAAGTATTATATTGTATATAAATACAAAGATACAGACAAATCCTTGTCAGTAAAATCATTAGACGAAAAGCTAGATAAACAAGAAGAACAAAAAAATAAATAAAGCGTGCTTAGGAGATGAATCCTAACTCAAAATAAATAAGCATATCACTTAACTGATCGTTTCAGTTTTACAGTGATATGCTTATTTTTTATATTACGATTTTGTATGTGCATGCTTGCCTAGGGGTATGGCTCGAGCCTGTAGTCTCTCACACATACCATTCCCTCAGGCGTCAGCACTATACAAAATCGTTGGAAATATCTATTTAAATACAATCTTACGATTTTGTACGTGCATGCTTGCCTAGGGGTATGGTTCGAGCCTGTAGTCTCTCACACATACTATTCCCTCAGGCGTCAGCACGTACAAAATCGGTGGTAATATTCATTTTTATACGCATTTTTACTGAGATTATACTAAAAAGAGGAATAGTAAAAGCAGTTCTATGTAAAATTGCTGATAAGGGGTTCGTTAAAAGCAGATCTAGAGAAGTAAAAAAGACCAACAAAGTCTGAACTTTGTTGGTCTTTTTACTATATCAATTTAACTTATGAAGCTTGGTTTGAACTACTTGATGATGACGAGCTTGAAGAACCGCCTTGTAAATCTTCTATTTTCTTAGCGTCTTTAGCTTCATCTGGAATTTTAATTTCTTTAACTTCATTTATTTTGTCATAAGTGACGTTTGTTTCCATATTTGCTGTTTCGTCATCTTTAGTTAATTTTGCATCTAATTTATATGAATCAATTTCGTTATCTTTATTTACTTTCAATACTGCTTTACCAGATACTTTATCAACTTCAGATTCGAATTGTTTAAGTTGGTCTTTGTTACCTGAAGCATTTGCTAGCTTAGTAAAATCTTCTTTGTTTTTGATGTCATATGTAAGTTCATAGCCACCGTCAACTTTTTTAGCTTTAGAATCTTTGAAGGAATTTAATGTTTTAGCGTATTTTTCATAATTAAGTTGTTCTAATGAGCTATCTATATTCATGTCTTTTACTTGAGAAGATAGGTCTACCCATTGGTCATCAACTTTTGCAATCATTTTTTTACCTTGAACGTAAATTGTCATTTTTTGACCAGCTTGATCCATTGCTAATTTAGCTGTTTCTTTTTCATCAACATCCATGCCGACTTTAACAGTTTGACTTTCTTGGTCTTTAGCAGATACTTTAATTTCATTATCTGTGTGATAACTTTTTACGTCTTTAGCATTGCTTTGTAAGTCTTTAACTACTTGACTTGAACTTTTTTTCTCTTCTTTTTTCTCTGATTTAGTATCAGAATCTGAACTATCAGATCCATTACCACAAGCCGCTAATATTAATGATGAAGATAAAAATAAACTACCTAATACTCTGAATTTCATACTAATTCCTCCTTTATATTTTAAACAATATTAACATTAACCAAATATTAATAGCAAAGATTTATATAATTACTTTTGCTATTAATAAAATTTATTTAAGTTTTTTCTTAGGTGAAAGTATGAAAATAACAATTGTAGCAGTAATTACTTTAAATAAAAATTTCATTTTTTATCACTCCGAAAGTGTTTGAGGTTGTAGTCCTTTTTGCTTTCTCTTAGTTGGATCTAGTCTTTTCTCGATATAACCTAATAATAAATCACTTAGTACAGCTAATAAAGCAGTAGGTATTGCACCTGCAAGAATCAGTGAAGTACCATCAGTAGCATTAGTTCCTCTGATTATGATATCACCAAGTGTTGATGATCCAATAAACGAACCAATTGCTGTAACACCAATTGCGATAACGAATGCAATTCTAATTCCACCAATCATTACTGATAACGAGAGTGGCAGTTCAACCATTGTCAAAATTTGTTTAGAAGTCATTCCCATTCCTTTACCTGCATCTTTAATACCTGAATCTACATTTTTAATACCTGTATAAGTATTTTTAATAATTGGAAGTAGGGCATATAAGAAGACTGTCATAACAACAGTGTTAGCACCAAGTCCCATAACAAGCATTAAAATTGCTAGAAGTGCAAGTGCTGGCATTGTTTGAATGATGTTAGCTATGGAAATAATGAAACCTGACAATTTGGAATATCTAGCAATAAAAATTCCAATTGGTATACCTACTATAACCGCAAATAGCACACCATAAACAGAAATGAGTAAATGATCTAGAAATAGTTGAAATATATATCCGCCATTTGTTGCATAATAATCTACTAATTGTGACCATACATTTCCTTCAGCCATTATTACTCACCATCCTTTTTATCATCAAAATAATTGTTCTTTTCCAGAAACTCTTTTGCAACGACAGCAGGTTCTTTAAGATTGTTGTCTGCTTCGTAGTTTAATTTTTGCATTTGTTCTGTAGATATTTTTCCTTTTAATTTGTTCATTGCACGGTCAACATATGGTTTTTCTTTTATTAAAGATTTTGAAACCAAAGGACTTGCATCATAAGGTGGGAAAAATTCTAAATCATCTTCAAGTACAACTAAATCATAACTAGCTATACGTCCATCTGTTGTATAACCTAATACGACATCCATTTTACCTGTATTTAGCGCATCATACACTAAACCAATTTGCATAGGTCTTGTTTTTTTGAAGTCGAAACCGTATTTTTCTTTAAATGCTGGATAACCATCACCTGGTCGTTTCATCCAAGATGAGTCAACACCAGCTTCTAGTTTGTTTGCAACTTTTTTCATATCTGAAACTTTTTTTAGATTATACTTCTTTGCTGTTTCTTTTGTAACCATCATGGCATAAGTATTTTCAAACCCGTAAGAACCATACCATTTTTGGTTGTAATCATTATCAAATGCATCTCGTACTACTTTCAACGCTTTTTTTGGATCTGTAATAGGGTCTTTACCTAATGCGCCAGTTAAGTCAGTACCAGTATATCTTGCACTCGAAATATTAACATCACCATTATTCTGTGCGTTAAATGTAACTGTAGATGAACCTAAGTTATTAATGAGCTGAATATTTTTTTCGTCTACGTTATCTTTTTTTGCTTCATGTTCAATCATAAGTTTATCCATATGTCCCATTATTTGAGATTCACTTGTATTTTGCATACCAATTTTTACTGAGTTTTTATCACCTGAAGCTCCAAGAAAGGGTAGGGAACATCCAGATAAAATGATAGATAAAGCCATGATCGGCAATAACAATTTAAAATATCTATGCATGTTTCAATTTCCTCCTTATCTTGAAACTTTTAATCCTTTTGGTGTTACCCAATTTTCTACTTTGGATAATACAAAGTCCATAATAAGTGCGATTAATGTAACACTTATCGCACCGCCAATTATTAAATCTGGTTGGTACAAGTTTAAACCATTAAATATAAAGTCACCTAAACCACCGGCACCAATGAAACTAGCTAATGTTGCCCAACTTATTGCATAAACGCTAGATAATCGAACGCCACTCATTATGACAGATATTGCTAATGGTAATTCGACCATAAACATTTCCTGGAATCTAGTCATACCCATACTTGAACCTGCTGCTTTTACGTTTTTATCTACGTTTTTTATACCTATAAACGTATTATTTAAAATAGGTAATAAAATATAAATGAAAAGCGCAAGAATTGCAGGAAGTTTACCGACACCTAAGAAAGGTATCATTAAAGCTAGTACTGCTAATGAAGGGACTGTTTGAAGAACACTGGCTATAGACAATACTACTTTGGCAATTGTTTTTGTTCTTGTTAACAATATGCCTAGAGGTATAGCTACTATCATAGCTAATAATAGAGCAGATAATGAAATATAGAAGTGTTCTAGTGTTTTTTGGATAAGTTCATTCCCATTAACTTGTAAAAATTCAATCACTATTATTCACTCCTTATTTTATATCACTTTTTTGTGCATCTTCTTCAGATAATCCCCAAATTGAATCGTAAACGATATCAACTAAACTCGCTCTTGTGATAACACCTTTTATGTAATATTGATGGTCTACGACAGGGATTAATCTAACATTTCGTTTTAATATAGTACGTACTGAATCTTGAAGCATTGTACCAGTTTTCACAGTATAAATATCTCGATGCATAATATCAATAATATCTGCACCTTTACGATGTCCTTCGTTTATATCTTCTATATCTATATAACCAACAAGCTTTCCTTTATCATTAGTAACAAATAAAGTATCGACACGTCTATCTCTCATTAAAGTTACAGCTTCGTCGATTGTTTTTTCAGAAGTTATAGTAATAGGGCTCTTCATAGCGTCATCTACAACTCTTAAGTTAGGTCTGTCTTGTATTAATCTGTTTTGTCCGATAAATTCACGAACAAAGTCGTTAGCTGGATTTTTTAATATATTGTTCGGTGTATCAAATTGGATGATTTCACCTTGAGACATAATACAAATTCTATCAGCTAATTTAATTGCTTCATCCATATCATGTGTTACAAATATAATCGTTTTTCCTAGTTTTTGTTGTAATGTTTTAACTAGGTCTTGAAGTGTATCTCTTGTAATTGGGTCTAATGCTCCGAAAGGTTCATCCATTAAGATGATATCTTGATCAGCTGCTAAGGCTCTTACAACACCAATACGTTGTTGCTGTCCACCAGATAATTGAGATGGGTATAAATCTAAATAAGACTCAGGTAAGTCGACAAGTTCAATAAGTTCTTTAGCTTTTTTCTCTTTATCTTCCTTCGTCCATTTAAGTAATTTTGGAACTAAAACAATATTTTCACGTATTGTCATATGTGGCATTAATCCGATTTGTTGGATTACGTATCCAATATTCCTTCTCAAATTCACTGGATTCATCTTGCTTAAATCTTTTCCATTTAACATGATAGTTCCACTTGTAGGTTCTATCATACGGTTGATCATTCTTAATGCAGTAGTTTTCCCGCTACCACTAGTACCGATAAATGCTATAAATTCACCAGTTTCAATTTCCATATTGATACTGTCTACTGCTTTTTTACCGCCACGATAAACTTTAGTTAAGTTTTCTATAGATAACATAACACTTCTCCTTTATTAAAATTCAAAATATTAACATTCATAATTATAACATAAATGTTGCATATTTATAAAAGTTACTGATAGTATGAATTCTATGTTTATCTGAATTAGAAAAAAGGAATATTTAAATGAAAGCGACAAATTGAGAATCATATTATGATGAATTTATATAAAGAGAAAATATGGGGATAAAGTATAGATTTTAAAAGTATGCTAAATTTTTGCATACCATGCAAAATTAAAAACGGAGGCGTTTAATTTGAAAGTTGCAATTATAGGTATGGGTACAGCAGGCGTAAGTACACTTAATCAATTATCTAAGCATAAAAAATTCAAAAATATTACGGTAGATATTTTTGATAATGCTGAAGATATGGGAATGGGGAAACCATTTCAAAATGATAGTGATAGATTATTGATTAATTTACCAGCTAATCAAATGTCACTAGATCCACAAAACGAGAAAGATTTTAAAAAATGGTATAAGAAAAATGACGAATTTGATTATGGTAAAGCAAAATATTTACCAAGATTAGTATTTGGTCATTATATGAAATCCATTTTAAATAAATTGCTACAAAAACATGATAATATTTTTGTTCATAAGCATAAAGTTGATAGTTGTTATGTTGAAGAGATTAAAGATGAACGTGGACAATATAAAATAGATGTTTGCTATATTGAAGATGATGAAGCAGTCTGTCAAAAATATGATTATGTATTTTTAACAATTGGTATGCTACCTTATAAAGATCCTTATCAATTATCGGGATTATCAGGTTATATTGAATCACCTTATCCTACTACTCGAGCTTTACGTAATGTGAAACAAAATGATGATATAGCAATTATAGGTACTGGGCTAAGTTCTGTAGATGTTATTAGATATGTCATGGAAAATCATAAGCGTTTGCCATTAGTTGTAACATCAAGAAATGCGCAATTTCCTAGTGTGAGAGGGATAAGACATGAAATTGATTTGAAATATATAAATGATAAAGCAATTGAAAAATTCAAAAAATCACATAAAGGTGTAGTGCCTTTAAAAGATGTAGAAAAATTATTTGAAAAAGAATGTGAATATCAAAATATTAACCTACAGAAAATGTTATATCGATTCAAAAAAGATAATGTATATAACATGAAATATGACTTAAGGCATGAGGATGAAGTTGGGCATTTTCAATCTTTTATTGAAGAAGTTAAACATCATATGATTCCGCTTTGGAATGCTATGACTATCGATGATAAGAAAGCATTTTTAGATAAATATGGTCATCACTTTAAACGCAATGCTAATCCTATGCCACAATCGTCTGCAAAGCAGTTAATTGACTGGATTGAGAACGGTGATATTATTGTTAAAGAAGGATTGGAAAATGTTCGAAAATATTACGGTAAATTTAGAATAAAATATAAAAATGTAGAAAATGAAGACAGTTATCATTATGTAATTAATGCTACAGGACCTAAAAAACACTTATCTGAGTTGACTGAAGGTGAACATTTTATAAAAGGGCTAGAAAATAAACAAATCATAGCAGCTCATCCATTCGGAGGTATTCTTGTACTTCCATATACAAATGAAGTTATTAGTCCTAAGTTTGGAACAATGCCTAATTTAAAAGTAATTGGTCAATTAACAACTGGTGTGAATTTTGATGTAAATGGTGTTTCTTTATTAGTTGATCAATCCGTTCGAGCTGTAAAAGACTTGTATATTGAACTAGAAGAAAGAAAAAAAGCTAAAAAGGTTCAATCCAAAAAGAAATAAATCTATAAGAATATTAATTTGTAATTCTTAGTATTATAGTATAAAATGGCTACATCAGTGATTACTGATGCATATAATTTAATAATATATTCTTTCGGGGCAGGGTGAAATTCCCAACCGGCGGTATAAAGCCCGCGACCCATAAATGAGTTTTTGTTTATGGCTGATTCAGTGTGATTCTGAAGCCGACAGTTAGAGTCTGGATGGGAGAAAGAATAGACGACAGCGTATTTTATACGCTTATTTCGTTATATTAAAATGTTAATGTCTTTAATAATAAAGGCTTATTTCTTGATACATTTTTTACTCCCAACCACCGAAAATTCAATTTTCTGGTGGTTTTTTTAATTTTAGGAGGAACTTAAATGAATCAATATTTAGAATTTGCTCTTGATTTAGCAGACCGTTTACAAGGTCAGACTGGGACAAACCCTTCAGTTGGTGCTGTAATCGTTAAGAATAATAGAATTATCGGATTCGGTGCACATTTAAAAAAAGGTGAGTCTCATGCAGAAATTCAAGCTTTAAAGATGGCAGGTACTCAAGCAGAAGATGCTACTATTTACGTTTCGTTAGAACCATGTTCTCATTATGGACTAACACCGCCATGTTCTAAAGCCATTATAGATAGTGGCATTAAATCAGTTGTATATGCGGTAAAAGATCAATCTTTAAAAAACAGTGGACATGAAATGTTACAAGAAGCTGGAATTGATGTATCGCATGAGCCTTCTGAAAGAGCTCAAGCTTTATATAATAGTTTTTTTCAACAACAAAACACTAAACTACCATTTGTAACGTTAAAAATTTCTACAAGTATGGATGGGAAAGTTGCAACTGATGCCAAAGAAAGTAAATGGATTACATCTAAAGAAGTGAAACAAGATGTGTTGAACTTAAGAAGTCAACATGATGCCATTATTACGGGTGGTATGACAGTGCGTGAAGATGATCCATTGTTAACAACTAGAAGCGAAGAATTAAAAGACCCTAAACGAATTATTTTAACTCAACAATCTGATTTCAATGAAGAACTAAAGATTTTTAAGGATGAAAATAATCCTGTAATTGTTATGTCAGATTCTAACCATTTCAAAGTAAATGAAAATCAAAACATCGAATTAGTAAATAAAGAAGGATCAAATTTAAAAAATGTTCTATATCAACTTTATGAAGCAGGTTATGCTCAAATCATGGTAGAAGCAGGTCCGACTTTAGTAAGTAAATTTATAGAACAAGATTTAGTAGACCAATTAATTATTTATCAAGCCCCGAAAATGATTGGTGGTCAAGGAAAATATCAATATTATCAAACCAATGATGTTTATCCTTTATCCAATAGTAAGTTATTTAAAATTATATCAACAGAAATCATTGGTGGAGATCTTAAAATAATTTTAAGAAAGAAGTGACAAGATGTTCACAGGAATTATTGAAACAGTTGGTGTAATTAAGAATACAAGCACTCAAAGTGGAGTTAAGACTTTAACAATTGAGGCTCCTGAAATAACTGATGATTTATCTCTTGGTGATTCGGTAGCGATAAATGGTGTTTGTTTAACTGTTACTGAAAAGCAGACATCTATTTTTAAAGTAGAAGTTATTACAGGTACAATCAATGTCACATATTTAGAGCACTTAAAAACAAATGACAAAGTAAATCTTGAAAGAGCGATGTTAGCTAATGGAAGATTTGGTGGTCATTTCGTAAGTGGACATGTAGATGGAAAAGGTATTATAAAGCATATTTCTAAAAGAAAAGATGAATGGATAATTGAAATATCAACTGATGCGCAATTATTAAGTCAAATGATTGATAAAGGTTCAATTACGGTAGACGGTATAAGTTTAACAATTTTTAAATTGTATCAGCATAAGTTTGAAATTCATTTAATACCTGAGACTAGAGAGCGTACTATTTTTGTTAACAAGAAACAAGGTGATGAGGTACATATAGAAACGGACTTATTATTTAAATATGTTCAAAAAATTACTCATCAAAATAACTCGAATTTATCGCAAGAGAAGTTACTAAATCTAGGATTTTAGGAGGCATCATAATGTTTGATAAAGTAGAAGAAGCTATTGAAGAATTAAAACTTGGAAAACCCATTATAGTTGTAGATGATGAAGATAGAGAAAATGAGGGTGACCTTATTGCAATATCTGAATATTTAACACCAGAAACTATAAATTTTATGGCAACTCATGCTAGAGGTCTAATATGTGCACCAGTTAGCCGTGAAATAGCAGAACAGCTAGATTTAAATTTAATGACTGAAACTGGTGATAAGTTTAAGACAGCTTTTACTGTAAGTGTTGACCATGTGTCATCAACAACAGGCATTAGTGCTTTTGAAAGAACGGATACTATAAAAGGTCTAATAGAAGAGACTTCTCCGAGTGCTTTTGTAAAACCAGGACATGTATTTCCATTAATTGCTCAAGAAAATGGTGTTCTTGAAAGAGTAGGGCATACTGAAGCTTGTGTTGATTTAGCTAGACTGTCAGGTGCTAAACCTGCTGGTGCTATTTGTGAAATTATGAAAGACGATGGAACGATGGCTAAGAGAGAAGATTTATATCAGTTCAAACTTAAACATCAATTAAAAATGATCACGATAGATGAACTTGTTCAATATAGAAAAAGAAATGATCAAATTATAAAATTTGAATCAAAAATTCAATTACCAACATCATTTGGTGAATTTGATATGTATGGTTTTACTTCTAAATTAGATCAAAAAGAATACTTAGCTATTTGTTCGGGCAATATTGAAAATGGAATGAACGTTCGTATACATTCTGAATGTGTCACTGGTGATATTTTCCATAGTGCTAGATGTGATTGTGGAGAACAACTAGAATACTCTATGAAATATATACAAGAGCATGGTGGTATGATTTTATATCTTCCTCAAGAAGGTCGAGGCATAGGCTTAATCAATAAACTTAAAGCATATGAATTGATCGAAAAAGGATATGATACAATTTCTGCAAATAAAGCATTAGGCTTTGAAGCGGATTTAAGAGACTATACTGAAGCAAGTCAAATTCTGAAGTACTTTAATATAGAAGAAATACAACTCATAAGCAATAATCCAGATAAATTTAATCAATTAGAAGAGTTAGGTATTAGAATTACAAATAGAATACCAGTAGTTATACAACCAAATACAACGAATGAATCATATTTAAATACAAAAAAAGACCAAATGGGTCATTTATTATAAAAAGAATGGGGCAAATAAAAATGAACTTTGAAGGTAAAATGAATGGATCAGAATTAAAAGTAGCGATTGTAGTAAGTAGATTTAACGATTTTATTACAGGTCGTTTATTAGATGGAGCTAAAGATACTTTGGTTCGCCATAATGTAGAAGAAGATAATATTCATGTAGCTTATGTTCCAGGTGCATATGAAATTCCATTAGTTGCTAAAAAATTAGCTAAGTCAGGAAAATACGATGCAGTAGTAACATTAGGATGTGTCATTAGAGGCGCTACTACACATTATGATTATGTATGTAATGAAGTAGCTAAAGGTGTATCTAAAGTAAATGATGAAACAGAAGTGCCGGTAATTTTTGGTATAGTTACAACAGAAACAATTGAACAAGCAATAGAAAGAGCTGGTACTAAAGCAGGTAATAAAGGTGGAGATGCTGCATTAGCTGCTATTGAAATGGCCAATTTACTTAAAAATATTGAAAGCCAAATATAATAATTAGAGGCTGAGACAATTTAATTGTCTCAGCCTCGCTTTTTTATTTTTTCTTTAATAAGGAAATGGCACCTATTGTTAAAATAGAGATACCAGTTATGACACTTGCACCAAACGCAATCTTTCCTTTGTTCTTCTTATTAAAGATATCTAATAGCATTAAGTTAATATTTTGTGGTCTTTCGGCTAAACGTCTCATAAAGTATCCGAACCAGTCTTCCCCAAATGGAACGTACATACAGAAGTTATAGCCTTCGCTTGCTATTTGATATGCATAGTCTGTTCTGAAACCATATAACATTTGAAACTCATAAGCATTATTATCAATATTATTGTCTTTTACAAATTGTTTTACATGATTAATTATGTGATGATCGTGTGTTGCAATTGATGTAAAAGCTTTTGAAGTAAGCAATCTTTTCTCAATTAACTTAATATAGTTTTGATCGATTTCTTCTTTAGTTTGGTAAGCTATATGTGGACCTTCCTTATATGCACCTTTTACTAAACGTAATCTTACATCTGAGTATTTTTCCATAATATTCATTGCGTCGTATAAATAAGCTTGGATAACAGTACCAACATTTTTAAATTCACCTTTAAGTCTATCGACTATTTCAGTGATCCCGACTAAATCTTCATATTTTTCAGCATCGATGTTAACGAAAGTATTACCGTATTCATGAGCTTTTAATAAAATTTCTCTCGTATTTTGATATGCAAACTCTCTATCTATATTAATACCTAATTGTGTTAGTTTAATTGAAACATGAGCTTCGATGTTTGCATTATAATTTCTTCTTATAATTTCAACAATGTTTTGTTGCGCTTGTAATGCTTCTTGGCGAGATGTTACGAATTCCCCTAAATTATCTAACGTACATGATATTCCCTTCATGTTTAATCTTTCAACTGTATCGATTGTTGAATCAATATCAACGCCCGCTACTACCTTGTTTGCACCTAGTGCAGGACCCATTTTCTTAGCTGATTCATTCATGAACTGATTGTTAGATAACGCAATAAAAAAATCTTTTACGACAGGCATAGCAAGTCCTCCTTAATTAAATATATTACTTTCATACATTTTATCATGGAAACAATAAAATAGTTAAGCGTTTACATTTTGAATATAATGTAAAATTATACAATTAATGAACTCTAACACAAAAAAGAACGTCATTAAATGAAATTTCGGACTTTTAAGAAAATTTCCGTATAGTTGAAAAGATTGTTCGAATTTAAAATGTATTTTGAATGGAAATATGTATAAACAAAACTCAATAAAAGTGCATTCAAAAACGATATGTTTAGTAATTCATCAAGTTATAAATAGGGGATAAAAAAAGAACTCCTTTTATAGGAGTTTAGTGATTACTTATTTAACTCAGTATAAGAAGGTGAAATAGGCTCTGCAGCTATGCTCATTGCATGTGGGAGGAACGTAAATAATAGTATTGCTATCATTATTTTTTTAAAGAAATGCATTTTATCATGCTCCTTTAAATAGTGTCGTTGATTACATTTTCAATATAACATCTATATATGAAGTAATTACTAAGTGAGTGTAAATTTTTAAAGGATTTCAATGTTAATTTAATGTTAAGAAAAGCGGTGAATCTTTAAAATATCTTAATAAAAATGTAGGTATGAGCGTGATATAATTATATTATTAGAAATGACTATAAAGGAGTTATCGCTATGTTTAGGGATATGGCATTTTATATTTTCGGGAAACCATTAGACAGCTTCGTACAATTATTTATTTTTGAACCTATAGTTATAGGTATTATTGCAATATTGATTGCTATGATCACTAAAAAATCATGGACAGTATTTATCACAATCATTGCATTGAATATTATTGATAATTTCTTACTTGTTAATTATCAATTTGGTGGACAAGGATTTGGAACAATAATTTCACAAAACATTTTATTCTTCTTTGAAAAATTCTTCTCTATGTTCTATGAAATTTTAATTGCATATATTATCGTAAAATTACCAATTATGCATAGTAAATTTAAAATAGCTTAAAATAGAAAAAAGGATGGGGCAAATTAATTGTCCCATCCTTTTATTGTTCGGTGTTGATTATGAGGGTGTCGTAGATTAACTTCTGACTTAATCTACAACACATTTCTGCCCTAAGCTGTTTTCGTTTTATTCTTCTTTATATAGCTTAGCTTTATTTATATATGATTCGTTAATCCTTTTTAACTCATTGTAGTCTTCTTCTGTTAATTCTCGTACCACTTTAGCTGGTCGTCCGAACGCTAAAGTGTGGGGTGGTATTTTTTTACCTGGGGGTACGAGAGATCCAGCACCGATAAATGCGTATTCTCCAATTTCAGCGCCATCTAATATTGTGGAGTCCATTCCAATTAAAGCATTATTACGTATTATACTAGAATGTAAAGTAACTTTATGACCAACTGTTACATTATCTTCTAGTATGAGTGGTTGATCTGGGCTTTGATGTAAGCAGCATAAATCTTGTATATTGACACCTTTTCCTATAATCGTCGGTGCGACATCTCCTCTAATGACAGAATTGAACCATACTGAACTATTCTCACCAATTTTTATGTCGCCAATTAGTGTAGCATTTTCAGCTATATAACAACTTGGGTCTATAATTGGGGTTTTGCTATTAAAAGATTTAATCATTAAAGATTCTCCATTCTTTTGAAAAAATTTGTTATACTAAGTTTAACAAAAATGTAGCTATAAAGGTAAAAGGAGTAATATATTATGTGGAAATGGGAAACAGAAAAGGAAGCTAAAGGTATTGTTGTAATTGTACATAATATGCTTGAACATACAGGAAGATATGCATACGTAATTACTAAGCTACGTAGAGAAGGCTACCATGTTATTATGGGAGATCTAAGAGGGCAAGGCCAAACTTCGCGAGTACATAGAGGCCATGTTGATAATTTTGAAGAATATCATGAACAAGTTCTAGAATGGTTAACGATTGCAGAAGAATATCATTTACCTGTGTTTACACTTGGTGTAGGTTTAGGCGGACTGATTTTACTTAACTTGTTAGAAAAAGTAGATCTTAAAGTAGAAGGTGTACTGCTGATTTCACCGTTAGTTGCTTTCCAGCAAAATATATCTACTAGAAGAAACTTTTTAGCTTCCAGTTTCGGTACAGTCGCTAAAGATGCGAAATTTGATACAGGTATTAAAATAGAAAGTTTAACACGTAACAAAGAGGTTATTGATGATACAAATAAAGATGCTTTAATGTTAAATAAAGTAAGTTATCATTGGTATAAGACTATTCTAGAAACGATGAAAAGTACAATGGAGAACATTCATCACATTTCGCCAATTCCAACACTCATTATGTTAGGAACAGAAGATGAAATAGTTGATACAGATTCAATTAGAACTGTTGCTAAGACAATCAATACAAATGAACTTTATTTTAAAGCTTGGCATGGTTTATTTCATGAAGTGCATAATGAGCCAGAGCGTGAAAATGTAATGAAATATCTTGTTTCATTTATGAATAACCGCATACATTATGTTGGTTTATTAATTGATGAAGAAGAGTAATCGCTATAAAAATTATTACAAAATGAGCTTAAACGCCTCTAAATTGGGTATATTGTAGATATAGAGAACGTTGGAGGTTGATTTTATGGCAGAAAAAGAAAATAATGTGAGTGACTTAATCCTTTTAGATGATATACAAAAAAATATTAATATAATATTTTATAAAATTG
The DNA here is from genome assembly GCF_022386495.1 of Mammaliicoccus sp. H-M34. Taxonomy (NCBI): domain Bacteria; kingdom Bacillati; phylum Bacillota; class Bacilli; order Caryophanales; family Staphylococcaceae; genus Mammaliicoccus; species Mammaliicoccus sp. H-M34. The sequence continues at coordinate 345,066 of NZ_JAJNIK010000001.1, read as the reverse complement.
AAGAAAAGTTTGAAATTGAAAAAGAAGAATTTCTTACACTTATCATGTTATGGAATAATGGTTCTATGAGTCTTAAAGAATTAGATGATTATATTGACATAAAGCCTTATAAGAGAACAAGACTTTATAATAATTTAGTTAAAAAAGGTTGGATTAAAAAAGTTCGTCCTGAAAATGACGAAAGAACTGTAATTGTTGAAGTAAATGAAGATTTTGCTGAGAAAAAAGCAGCGATTGTAGACTTTGCTTGTGAAGAAATAAAGAAAAGAAAAGATCATTTTGAAAAGCAATTTGAATCAATAGTGAATACATGCAACATATAAAAAAGCAAACCTGAAAATTCAGGTTTGCTTTTTTAGTTTCAATACTTATCTTTTTTCAATAGCAACTATATAAGGTGGGTTATTTTTTTGATTAATAAATTGATAATGAAGTACGTGAGCTGTTTTTTGATCTATATTACTTACATATGCTAACACTTCATTTGATTCAATTTGACCTTCTGGGTGACCTGGATATACAACTAATACAATAATGCCATTTTTGTTAGTAATTTCAAAAAGGCTTTCAATTGCTTGTATTGTAGTTGAAGGGTTTGTTGTAATATTTTTGTCTCCTTTAGGTAAATAGCCTAAATTGAAAATTGTTGCGTCTATATTTTTATTGAATTTATTTATAATAGAAGCGGCATTTTCATGTCCTGTTTGGTAATAATTAATATGATTAAAAGATTTTGTTTTTTCTTTTGTACTATTTATTGCATTTTCTTGTATATCGAATGCATAGACTTCACCATTCGTAACTTGATTTGCGAGGAATAACGTGTCGTTACCATTACCACAAGTAGCATCTACTACGATACTATTCTCTGTGATATGAGAAGATATTAATTTTCTAGCAAAAGGAAGGATACCATCAACTATCATGATTTAATATGCTCCGTCTTTACAAATTTAGATCCTTGCATAGTTCCACGATCTTTTAATTCTTTATCGATAGCATTTAATACTTCCCATTTATTAACACTCCACATAGGTCCAACCATTAAGTCAATAGGTCCATCTCCAGTTATACGATGAATAATCATTTCTTCCGGTAAAATTTCTAGTTGATCACAAACAAGTTGAGTATAGTTATCTTGAGTCATAAACTCAAGCATACCTTTTTCGTATTGCTTTACCATTGGTGTTCCTTTTAATAGATGTAGTAAATGGATTTTGATACCTTGAACATCCATCTGAGCAACTTCTTTAGCTGTTTCCATCATCATATTGTAATCTTCACCAGGTAAACCATTAATAATGTGCGTACAAATGTTAATATTGTGCTTTCTAAGTTTAGCTATACCTTCGTAGTAACACTTCATATCGTGAGCTCTATTAATTAAATCAGATGTTTCTTGATGTACGGTTTGTAAGCCTAGCTCAACCCATAAATAGGTTCTTTCATTTAGTTCTGCTAAATATTCAACAACATCGTCTGGTAAGCAATCTGGTCTTGTAGCGATAGAAAGACCAACTACATTTTCTTCTGCTAGGGCAGCTTCATATTTTTCTCTTAAAACTTCAACTGGTGCATGTGTATTGGTAAAAGCTTGAAAATAGGCTATGTATTTTCCTTCAGACCATTTTTCATGCATTTTGTCTTTTATTTCTTTGAATTGTACATGTATTGGTTCTGCTCTATTGCCAGCGAAATCACCACTACCAGCTGCTGAACAGAAAGTACAACCACCGTGCGCTACAGTGCCATCACGGTTTGGGCAATCAAATCCACCATCTATTGCAATTTTAAATATTTTTTCTCCAAATTTATTTCTTAAATGATAATTCCATGTATGATATCTCTTATTATCAAACGCAAAACGGAATTGTTCTGTCATTTTATTTCACATCCTGTTCTACAAACTTATCTAAAGCATTTTAACATATAATATTGAACTTTTGCAGAAAAAGGTTTAGACTATTCAAATTGACAAAATTAGAGAGGGAGGGTGAAATCTTTGAAAATGCCTAAAATTGTAAAAATGTTAATTATTGGTATGGCTATTAATATTACAGGATCCAGCTTTTTATGGCCGCTTAATACAATCTATATGAATGAAGAATTAGGGAAAAGTTTAAGTACTGCCGGCGTCGTATTAATGATTAATGCATTTGGTAGTGTTATCGGGAATTTATTAGGTGGTAGTTTATTTGATAAAATTGGGGGATTTCGCTCTATTATTTTTGCCTCTTTATTAAATATATTAAGTTTAGTAGGTTTGAATTTTTTAAATGATTGGCCATGGTATCCATTTTGGTTAGTAATATTAGGCTTCGGTGGTGGTATTATTGTTCCAGCCATTTATGCTATGGCAGCTGCAAGTTGGCCAAATGGTGGTCGTACAACATTTAATGCTATTTATCTAGCACAAAACTTAGGTGTTTCAATAGGGGCAGCTGCTGGTGGGTTTGTAGCTGATTTTAGCTTTAGTTATATATTTATGGCAAATTTATTATTATATGTTGTATTCATACTTATTGCGTTAAAATATTACAATATTGATTTAGAAGTTCATTTAAAAAATGATGAAGGTATTGGGAGTGTCGCGCAAGTAAAAGACAAAAGTAAATTCACAGCTCTTTTATTATTGTGTACAATGTTCAGCTTATGTTGGATTGGATACGTTCAATGGCAGACAACTATAGCAACATATACACAAACAGTAGGTATTTCTTTAAAACAGTATAGTTTGTTATGGACAATTAATGGCGTGTTAATCTTAGCTGGTCAACCTTTAATTGCACCATTTATAAATAGATTTAAAGAAAAAATAAAATTGCAAATGTTTATTGGGCTGACTATTTTTATTATAAGTTACTTAGTTACGAGTGTTGCAGAGCAATTTACAATGTTTATAGTAGGTATGGTTATACTAACGTTTGGTGAAATGTTTGTATGGCCTGCAGTTCCAGCTATAGCAAATCAATTAGCTCCAAAAGGTAGAATGGGTGCTTATCAAGGCATTGTTAACGCATCTTCAACAGTGGGTAAAGCATTTGGGCCAGTTGTTGGTGGTGTTTTAGTCGATGTATTTGATATGAAAGTGATGTTCTATAGTATGATAATGCTTATACTAATTGGTTATTACTTCTTATACATTTATGATAGAGGAATATCGAAACAAGATTCGACATAATTTTAAATAAAACTTGCAATATATAAAGAAATTGCATAATATTAGGGTGTATATAAGGCGTAGTAGCTTTAATGTGAATCTTTAGAGAGTCAGTGGTGCTGTGAACTGATGATATCCATTAAGTGAACTTATGAACTGTTAATTATTTATTAAAAGCAATCTTAAACCATATAAATGAAGTGCACTTTTTAGTGAATTCTGGGTGGTACCGCGGCATAATTATCCAAGTCGTCCCAACTGTTATTATGGTTGGGATGGCTTTTTTTTATTTTATAGGAGGAGCAAATAAATGAATTATAATCATCAAGAAATTGAAAAGAAATGGCAAAATTTTTGGGAAGAGAATAAAACTTTTAAAGCTGACGATAATGTTGGTCAGAAAAAATTCTATGCATTAGATATGTTTCCTTATCCATCTGGTGCTGGATTACATGTAGGTCATCCAGAAGGTTATACAGCTACTGATATAGTTTCAAGGTATAAAAGAATGCAAGGTTATAACGTGCTTCATCCTATGGGCTGGGATGCATTCGGATTACCAGCAGAACAATATGCTATTGATACAGGTAATGATCCTAAAGAATTTACAGCTAAAAATATTGCAACATTTAAACGTCAAATTCAAGAATTAGGATTCTCATACGATTGGGATAGAGAAGTAAACACGACTGATCCTGAATATTATAAATGGACACAGTGGATTTTCATTCAATTATATAACAAAGGTTTAGCTTATGTGGACGAAGTAGCAGTTAACTGGTGTCCAGCTTTAGGCACTGTACTTTCTAATGAAGAAATAGTTGATGGTGTTTCTGAGCGTGGAGGACACCCTGTAGTACGTAAACCTATGAGACAATGGGTATTAAAAATCACAGAATATGCTGATCGTCTGTTAGAAGATTTAGAAGATGTGGATTGGCCAGAATCAATTAAAGAAATGCAAAGAAATTGGATTGGTAGATCTGAAGGTGCAGAATTAACATTTAACATTGATAATACAGATTTATCATTTGATGTATTCACTACTAGACCTGATACAATTTATGGTGCAACATTTGCGGTACTATCTCCAGAACATCCATTAGTAGATCAAATTACCTCAGAAGACGAAAAAGAAGCAGTAGAAGCCTATAAACTAAGTGCATCTCGTAAATCTGATTTAGAGAGAACAGATTTAGCAAAAGATAAAAGTGGTGTATTTACAGGAGCATTTACTACTAATCCATTCACTGGTAAGAAAATGCCAATTTGGATTGCAGATTATGTATTAATTAGTTACGGTACTGGTGCTGTAATGGCTGTTCCTGCTCATGATGAGAGAGATAATGAGTTCGCTGAAAAATTCAATTTAGACATCATTACTGTTTATAACGAAGATGGTAAAATGATTGATTCTGATGTGTTAAATGGTTTAACACAAGAGGAAGCGGTTCCTAAAGCAATTGAAATGTTAGAAGAAAAAGGCATCGGTCAGAAAAAAGTAAGCTATAAATTGAGAGACTGGTTATTTAGTAGACAACGTTATTGGGGAGAGCCTATTCCTGTAATACATTGGGAAGATGGTACGATGACAACTGTTCCAGAAGAAGAGCTACCATTAATTCTACCTGAAACAAATCAAGTTAAGCCATCAGGTACAGGAGAGTCGCCACTTGCAAACATTGATGAATTTATTAATGTAGTAGATCCTAAAACGGGTATGAAAGGTCGCCGTGAAACAAACACTATGCCACAATGGGCTGGTAGTTGTTGGTATTATTTAAGATATATCGATCCTCATAATGGTTCACAACTTGCTGATCCAGAGAAATTGAAACATTGGCTGCCAGTAGATTTATATATTGGTGGGGTAGAACATGCAGTTCTTCATCTATTATATTCAAGATTCTGGCATAAAGTGCTTTATGATATAGGGGTAGTACCAACGAAAGAACCATTCCAAAAGTTATACAATCAAGGTATGATACTTGGTGAAGGTAATGAAAAAATGAGTAAATCAAAAGGGAACGTTGTAAATCCTGATGATATTGTTCTATCTCATGGTGCAGATACATTGCGTTTATATGAAATGTTTATGGGTCCACTTGATGCAGCAATTGCTTGGAGTGAAAATGGATTAGATGGTTCTCGTCGTTTCCTAGACAGAATTTGGCGTTTACTTGTTACTGAAGAAGGGAACATAACGAGTAAGGTCGTAGAAGAGCCTACATCAGCATTAGATAAGGTTTATAACCAAACTGTTAAGAAAGTCACAGAAGACTTTGACACATTAAACTTTAATACTGCTATTAGCCAAATGATGGTATTCATTAATGAATGTTATAAACAAGATCATATCAACAAATCATATATCGAAGGATTTGTAAAAATGTTATCACCAATCGCACCACATATATCTGAAGAATTATGGCAAAAACTAGGTCATACTGAAACAGTAACATATGAAGAATGGCCAACATTTGATGCTTCTTTATTAGTCGATAATGAAGTGGAAATTGTAGTACAAGTAAATGGTAAGTTAAAAGATAAAATGAAAATATCTAAAGATTTAACTAAGGAAGAAATGGAAACAGTAGCTTTAGAAAATGATAAAATAAAAGAAGCTATAGAAGGTAAAACAATACGTAAAGTGATTGCAGTACCTCAAAAATTAGTTAATATCGTTGCAAATTAAAACATATAGGAGTGTTCTAGTTATGAAAGAAATTACAGTAACAGAATTAGCAGAAAAAATTACATCAAGTAATCCAATAAACATTATTGATGTAAGAGAAGACGACGAAGTAGCATTAGGTATGATTCCAGGAGCTAAACATATTCCAATGGGTGATATATCAAATGAATTAAAACACTTCGATAAAGACCAAACATACTACATTGTATGTGCTGGTGGTGTCAGAAGCGCTAAAGTAGTAGAATACTTGAATGACCACGACATTGATGCAGTTAATATTGAAGGCGGCATGAATGAGTGGGGCGACGACGGTTTAGAAAATAAAAGAGTTTAAATATAATAAATGGAGTGGGACAGATTAATTGTCCCACTCCATTTTTATTATAATTAATTATTCATAAATTGATGCGTTATATCCAGCTACATAACCTGTAACTAATGCACTTGTAATATTATATCCACCTGTATAACCATGAATATCCAAAACTTCTCCTGAGAAAAATAAACCAGGACATAACTTAGATTGCATTGTATTAGGTTCAATTTCTTTAATGTTTATGCCACCACCAGTTACAAAGGCTTTGTCGATAGGCAATGTGCCATTAACTGTAAAAGTAAAGGATTTAAGGTTTTGAACAAAAGTTCTAATGGCTTGCTGTGATAAATGATGATAAGTTACATCAATATCAATACTTGACTGTTCTAAAATAAAGTGTAAATATCTTTCTTGGACGAGTCCTTTTAATGCATTTTTTATCGCTTTGTTTGGCTCATCTTTTAATTTTTTTACAATTTGTTGTTCTAATTCATGTGCTTTTATTTCCGGAAATGCATCGATAGACATTTTAACTTCATTTTTCTTTTGGGATTTTTGTTCTTTATAAACGAACTGGCTACATCTTAAAGCAGCTGGTCCTGAAACACCAAAGTGAGTAAATAACATATCCATTTGATGTGTTATTCTAGGTTTGTCATTTTTCTTTAAAACGGAAAGACCGACATTTTGTAAACTTAATCCTTGCAGTGTTTTATTTTTAATAAAAGGCTCGCTAGATTTAATAGGAACTTCTGTAGGGAAGAGTTCAGTTATTGAATGTCCAAGGTTTTCAGCAAATTTGTAACCATCACCAGTAGAACCAGTGTGTGGGACGCTACACCCTCCTGAGGCTATAATAACAGTACGTGAAGGGATGAAAGTGCCATCTTGTAATGTAACACCAGAAATTTGTTGATTTTCACTTTCTATTGATGATACTGTTGTCTCTTGACGTATTTCGACACCATTTTCTTTTATGGAATTTACAAGAGCTTCAACAACATCTTGGGCGCGATTAGAAACGGGGAACATTCGACCATGGTCTTCTTCTTTGAGATTTACTTCTCGAGATTCAAAGAAGTTAATGATAGATTCGTTATCAAAAGTAGAAAAAGGACTATATAAAAACTTTCCATTACCAGGAATATTTTTTATAATTTCTTCATAAGGTAAACGGTTAGTCACGTTACATCTACCGCCACCTGATATACGAAGTTTACGTCCTAATCCTTTTTTCTTTTCGATTAATAAAACGCTGTTGCCTTTAGCACTTGCACTATATGCAGCCATTAAACCACTAGGTCCAGCGCCAATTATTATTGTATGATACATAAGTAACCTCCATAAGTATATGTAATAATATTTTAACGAATAATGAGTCTTAAAAAAAGTAGTAGAATAGAAATAAACCTGTTATTATTAAATTTAAAAGTAAATTAGATAGGGATGAAATTATGTCAGAAAGTAAAGCGCTAGTAAGGGGAACCTTCCTTCTTACTGCTAGTATTTTAATAACGAAAGTCATAGGTATACTTTATTTAATACCTTTTTATGCTATTATTGGCGATGAAAAAAATCTTGCACCATTTACATATGCTTATCAACCATACACAATCATGATAACAATCGCAACTGCTGGTGTTCCACTTGCAGCAGCAAAATATGTATCCAAATATAATGCACTTGGTGCTTATAAAGTGAGTAGAAAACTATATCAATCTAGTTTTATAGTTATGTCCATTTCAGGAGTTATTGGTTTTCTACTTTTATACTTCTTATCACCGACAATTGCTCAATTAACACTAGCAAATAATGGTGATTTAGAAGGCGGATGGCAAATAGATGACATTACAACTGTTATTAGAACGATCAGTTTTGTAGTATTATTTATACCATTGTTGGCAACTTGGAGAGGTATTTTTCAAGGTTTTAATTCTATGGGACCAACTGCTGTTTCTGAAGTTACAGAACAAGTTGCACGTATCGCTTTTATTTTAGGAGGAAGTTACCTCGTATTAAATGTGATGAACGGATCTGTCTTAATGGCCAACCAAGTTGCTACGTTTGCAGCTGGAATAGGTGCTGTTACTGCATTGTTAACATTGCTTTATTATTGGGTGAAAAGAAGACATTTAATTAAAGCTGAAGTTGAACAAGATATAAGTGATATTGATGTTTCTTATTTCAAAATTTACAAAGAAATCATTAAATATAGTATACCGTTTGTAATTGTAAGTTTATGCTTCCCAATTATTAATTTAATTGATCAGTTCACACATAATACTGGTTTGGCAATGGCTGGTGTAAACAGTGAATTACATGATATTTATTTTACTATGTTAAGTATGACTACAAATAAAATTGTTATGATTCCAACTTCATTAGCTGCAGGATTTGCGGTAAGTTTAGTGCCTTTTATAACAAACACATATAATTCAGGTAGAATTGATGCAATGCATCATCAAATAAGAAAGTCATTAGGCGTATTACTTTATTTAACAGTACCTGCATCATTAGGGATTATGGTGCTTGCTCAACCATTATATAACGTGTTTTATAGCTATAGTCCAATGGGAACTGAAATATTATTCTGGTACGCGCCAGTTAGTATTTTAATCGCATTATTATCAGTTACAGCTTCAATGTTACAAGGAATCGATAAACAAGCTTTAACAGTATGGATAGTTATTGCTTCATTAATTATAAAAGCTATTATCAACTTGCCATTAATTATGGTATTCCATACATTAGGGGCAGTATTAGGTACTGCAATTGCTTTGCTTGTCGCAGTAATATTAAACTGTGTAGTCCTTTGGAAATATGCAGACTTTAAATTTAATATAACGATTTATCACACATTAAGAATTACGTTCTATACAATTGTAATGGTGTTATTAGTGGAATTAAGCTATTTCATTGTTTCACTCTTTATAGATCCAGCATCTAAATTAGGTGCATTAATCGTATTAATTGTAGGTGGCATTGTTGGTGTTATCGTATATGGTTATTTAACAATGCGCTCTCGTTTAGCAGACGAATTTTTAGGGGATATTACTTCTAAAATCAGACGTAAAATTAAGTGGGTGTAAATGATGAGATTAGATAAATTTTTAGCAAATGCAGGTATAGGAACTCGAAAAGAAGTGAAAAAATTTCTTAAGAAAAATTTAGTGAGTGTGAATGAAGAAATTGTTAAAAAGCCTGAAATGCATATCAATCCAGAAGAAGATGTTATAACTTTTGATGATATTCCTATTGAATATGAGCCAGTTGTTTATTTAATGATGAATAAACCAGCAGGGTATATATCAGCAACTGAGGATGATGAGCACGAAACGGTAATTGATATTGTTCCAGAATATATGCATTTAGATTTATTCCCTGTAGGCAGATTAGATAAAGATACTGAAGGATTGTTATTATTAACTAACGATGGCAAATTCTCACATCAATTAATGAGCCCAAAACACAAAGTTCCAAAAAAATATTATGTCGAAGTAGATGGACATATTAGTGAGAATGCAACAGAAATATTTAAAAAAGGTATTGATTTAGGAGACTTTACATCTTCACCAAGTGAATTAGAAATTATTGAGAATGATGAAAGCTCTAAAGCATTTGTTACTATATATGAAGGCAAATTCCATCAAGTTAAAAGAATGTTTCAATCAATAGGTTGTGAAGTTACTTATTTAAAACGAATACAAATTGCTGACTTAGAACTCGATGAATTATTAGAACTTGGTGAGTACAGACATTTGATGGAAGAAGATTTTAAACTTTTGAATTTATAGATTTAAATGTTTATAAACTTTAACTAAGGGTATTATAACTAGTATTAAATTAAATAGAGGTGGATACAAATGGCTAAAAAAGCAGGATTATTTAGAACATTAGTTGTATTAGGAGGAACTGCAGCAGCAGTTGTCTTATCTAAAAAAGAAAATAGAGATAAATTAAAAAACGAATATGGTAAATACAAAGAAGATCCAGATAATTACAAAGAAAATGCAAAACAGAAAGCAAATGACTTAAAAGGTAAAGCTCAAAATGAATATGGTAAATACAAAGAAGATCCAACAACTTACAAAGAATCAGCTAAAGTAAAAGCTAAAAATGAATTCCAAAAAGCAAAAGAAAATCCTAAAGGATATGCTTCTAATGCTAAAAATCGTCTTAAAAAAGATAATCAAGAACCAACAGATTTAAGTGAAGCTAAATTTGATGACGAGGGTGGAACAGCTAACGGTAATTTAAGAGTTGTTACAGAAGAAGACTTAAAAAATAATAAATAAGCATTTATAACTATTAGACCGTCAGTTTGACGGTCTAAAGAGGCTGGGACAAATTAATTGTCTCAGCCTTTTGTTATTCTATAGGCAATAGTTGTCTGGGTAACACCAAGCCCTTTTTATAATAACTGGTATATAAGCAAAGCACAGTAAACTTACTTATAAAGGACTACTGTATATCAGAATTTCACAACCGACACGCCTGAGGGAGCAGTACAAGTCGAAGACTACAGGCTGAGACTGTACCCTAGGCAAGGGAGGTTGTGAAATTATAATTGTATACATATTGATACCGACAGTTTTGTCGGTATCAGCATCTCTATTTATCATGTTAGCCTCGTCTTGCAATATTCAGCATCTCTATTTATCATGTTGGACCTGTCTTGATAAATTCAAGACAGTTTGTCGACAGTCTGAGACCGACAGTTTTGTCGAGATATTTTTAATTATTTATAAATGGCTGTCCTTTTTATATGGGAAATAATTTCTTTAAAAAAATTTAAAATATAAATGACCATAGTGGTACGTATAAGGAAATAACTTTTTAGCTAAAAAAATAGCAATTTATCAGTATTTCTATTTCATATTTACAAAAATATCATGTATTATATAGATAACTATTCAAGTTAAGAAAGAGATGATTTTCGATGTGGAAAAATAAAGTTAAAGAATATGAAGAAGATATTATTAATGATTTAAAGGGGCTCTTAAGCATCGAAAGCGTAAGAGATGATTCTGCCAGTTCATATGATGCACCGGTTGGACCTGGTCCTAAAAAAGCGTTGAATTATATGTATCAAATTGGTGAAAGAGATGGCTTCTCTTATGTAGATATTGAAAATATAGTCGGAAGAATCGAAGCTGGTAAAGGTGAGGACTTATTAGGTATTCTTTGCCATGTTGATGTTGTACCAGCTGGAGCTGGATGGGATTCTAATCCATTTGAACCTGTTGAAACTGAAAATGCTATTATAGCGCGTGGTACTTTAGATGATAAAGGTCCAACTATAGCAGCATATTATGCAGTCAAAATCTTAGAAGATATGAAAGTTGATTGGAAGAAAAGAATACATATTATTGTGGGCACAGACGAAGAGTCTGATTGGAAATGTACAGATAGATATTTTGAAACTGAAGAAATGCCTTCTGTAGGTTTTGCACCAGATGCCGAATTCCCACTCATTCATGGAGAAAAAGGTATTGTTACATTTAACATTCTACAATCAGGGTATGTTGAAGATAATGATGAACCAGAAGTAGAATTAAAAGCCTTCTTCTCAGGCGAAAGATTTAATATGGTTCCAGACACTGCTCAAGCAAAATTATTAATTAAAGAACAAATGACTAATGTTGTACAAATATTTGAATCATTTTTAAGTGAGCATGAAATTGAAGGTGAAGCTTCAATTGACGAAGGATTTTTAAATTTAATCGTTCATGGTAAAGCAGCACATGGTATGGATCCAACTTTAGGAGTAAATGCTGGGTTACTACTTATCCAATTTTTAAATAAATTGAATTTAGATAAGTATGCAAATTCATACGTTAAATTTGCTAATGACTATTTAGTCGACTCTCCAAAAGGTGAGAAAATGGGTATGAAATTTGCTACTGAAGAAATGGGAGAAGTTACAACTAATACGGGTATTATGAGTTATACAGATGTAGATGGTGGTCAATTCGGAATTAATTTAAGATATCCAGAAGGTTTCAATTTTGATCAATCCATTTCTCGTTTTACTGAAGAAGTAACTGAAAAAGGCTTTGAAATTGAAATGGATAAACATCAATTACCACATTATGTAGATAAGAACGATCCATTTATAGAGCAGCTATTATCAGCTTATAGAAATCAAACTGGTGATAAATCTGAGCCATACACAATTGGTGGTGGAACATACGCTAGAAACTTAGATAAAGGTGTAGCATTTGGTGCGATGTTTAAAGACTCAGAAGATTTAATGCATCAAAAAAATGAATACATTACAAAAAAACAATTATTTAATGCAACTGCAATTTATTTAGAAGCAATATACAATGTCTGTGTAAAGGATGATGAGTAATGACATATATTTTTATAAATGATGAATTTGTTGACGAATCTAAAGGGCAAGTAAGTTTTTCTGACAGAGGATACAATTTTGGAGATGGAATATATGAATACATACGTATTTATGACGGCGAAGTATTCACAGCACATGAACACTATGAGAGATTGTTTAGAAGTGCTAAAGAAATTGGTTTAAATTTAGAAGATTATACTGTTGAAGGACTAATTGATGTAACAAAAGAGTTAGCTGCAAAGAATAATGTAGTAAATGGTGGCATATATATTCAAGTTACTCGTGGTGTAGCACCTCGTAATCACCCATTTCCTGATGCCAGTACAAAACCAGTATTTACTGCTTTTTCAAAAAGCTATGACAGACCATATGAAGAATTAGAAAATGGTGTTAAAGCAATCACTGTTGATGATATTAGATGGTTAAGATGTGATATAAAAAGTTTGAATTTATTAGGTAACGTTCTAGCTAAAGAAAAAGCTACTCAAAATGATGCTGCAGAAGCAATCATGCACAGAGACCAAACTGTAACAGAAGGTAGCTCAAGTAACGTGTATGCTATTAAAAACGGTAAAATATATACACATCCAGCAAATAATTTAATATTAAACGGTATTACGAGACGTGTTATTAAAAAAATAGCTCAGGACTTAGAGATTCCATTTATAGAAGAAGCATTTAATTTAGATTTCTTAAACAATGCAGATGAAGTCATAGTTTCAAGTACGTCGGTTGAAGTTATGCCTGTTGTACAAGTGAATGATAGTAAAATTGGGGATGGTAAAGTTGGTCAAATTACGAAGCAACTACAAAAATCATTTGATAATTATATTGAGTCCAATTCTTAAAAATATTTTAGTGTAATTTTAATATCTAGACCAAACCATATGAATACTGAATTTATTAGACTTATTGTATATTAATAGGTTCAAAATACTCGAAAGTTTTCATTTATGAGGTTGAAATCTTAACCAAAAGATAATAAAATTTAAAAGAAGCGCACTAAAACTACAAAAATTAAACGAAATTTTTTAAGATTAAAATATGACTCTTGAAAAGGAACATTCTTGAGTCTTTTTCTTTTTCTGAAAGTGAGGTGGATAGGTTGGAACATTTTTATCAATTAGGATGGACGTTAGACTCAGCAGGTGGAGCATCTGGTGAAGCATATATGGCAGAACAAGATGGCCGCAAGCTCTTCCTAAAACGTAATTCAAGTCCTTTTTTAACAGCATTATCTGCTGAAGGTATTGTACCTAAATTAGTTTGGACTAAGAGAATTGAAACAGGAGAAGTTGTAACTGCACAGCATTGGAAAAATGGTAGAGAGTTAGTCCAAGATGAAATGAATTCTAACCGTGTTGCCAAACTTCTTAAAAAAATACATTCTTCTAAACAATTATTAAATATGCTTAAACGTATGGAAATGAAACCGATGCATCCAGAACTATTATTTAAGAAAATCAATAGTTCTTTATCTAGACATGTATTATCGAATAGGACTGTTAGAAAGGCATTGCTTTACTTAGAAGATAATATGCCTACATTAGATAGCAGATTTTATACTGTAATACATGGAGATGTTAATCATAACAATTGGTTATTATCTGACCAAGACGAACTATTTCTTGTAGATTGGGAAGGTGCGATGATTGCAGATCCTGCTATTGATATTGGCATGATATTATATACTTATGTTGATGAAAATGACTGGGTAGATTGGTTGAGTAAATATGGTATTAACGATACGCATGATTTAAAAAAACGTATGAAATGGTACACGTTAATACAAGCTATCGCTATGGTAGAATGGTATGAAGAGAAAAAGCGATATAATGATATGAATGATTGGTTAAACTTCTTGAATGAAGTAATGACAAGAAATGTATTTATATAAGGAGCTACTTTGAATGAGAATGCGAAATAAACCTTGGGCTGATGACTTTTTGAAAGATCATCCCAATTTAGTAGATGTAGATCTAAACCATCAATATAAAATGGCTGAGTGGTTTGATAAAGACCAACCAATACATATAGAGGTTGGTACTGGAATGGGTAGGTTTATTACTGAAACAGCTAAACAAAATCCTAACATCAATTATGTTGCAATTGAAAAGGACAAAAATGTTATGGTAAGGGTCTTAGAAAAAGTTAAAGAAATGGAATTAGACAATATCAAGTTAATAAATCAAGATGCAAAATTATTAACTGAGTATTTTGTAGAAAATGAAGTTTCTAGAGTATATCTTAATTTTTCTGATCCGTGGCCAAAAACACGTCATGCAAAACGTAGATTAACATTCTCATCCTTTCTAGATATATATCAACACATTTTGAAAAAAGATGGTCAAATCCATTTTAAAACTGATAATCAAGGATTATTTGAGTATAGTTTAGAAAGCATGTCACAATATGGTATGTCATTTGATTATATTAACTTGAATTTACATGAAGACGAACCAGAAGATAATATTCGTACAGAATACGAAGATAAATTCTCAAGCAGAGGATTTAGAATTTATCGAATGGAAGCTAGCTTTAAATAAAATGATTAAGCTGAGACAAATTAATTTGTCTCAGCTTTTTCTTTTATTCTTTTAGTAAGTTGAATATAATAATGGTAATAAATATGGAGGTACAACAATGGACAGTCATAAATATTTATTAGCATTACAGAATAGAATTATTTTAGAAAAAATTGATGATGAAACGAAAAATTATATTAGAGGTTTAGAAGGAGAAATATGCATTAAAGGATTATTAGATAAGTATAAACAGTCTAACTACATATATAATCTCAATTTAAATTATAAGAATCGAGTTCAAATAGACTTTTTAGTAATTTCTGATGATACAATATTTCATTTAGAAGTTAAACATTATTCAGGAGATTACAGTATTCATGAAGGACAATTGCTAAATGAATATGGAACTATGTTTTACACCCCTTTTCAACAAATCAAAAGAGCGAATCATGAATTAAACCACGTTATAACCCACTACAATATAAACAGAGAATTAAAATCTTTTCTAGTATTTTCAAATCCTAAATTCACACTAAAAACTCATATTCCAAATAACATCAATATTTTATTACCAACAGAATTACACAAACTTCAATATATGTTTAAAAATAATAATTCAATAGAAAACTTTCGAATATTAAAGATATTCAAAAGTAATCATAGTGACTTTTCTCATATTTATAATAATGTCAATAAAATTCCAATTGAACATTTACGTAAAGGACTAAAGTGTCCACATTGTAAAAGACTATACAAAATTACACTAGAAATTAATAAGAAATATTTAGTCTGTGAAGCATGTCTTTATAAGATTGCTCGACAAAACTTGTATTTATATAACTTGAAAGAACTTTATATATGTAAAAAAGAACCTTTTACATTGAATGAAGCTCAAAAGTGGTGTCAGTTAGAAAATAGTCTAACGATTAGAAGAGTGGTAGAAAAATATTTTAAGTCTACCGATAAAAAACCCAAAAAGTATTACTTAGATAACGAAGAATTGTAAGTATAGTGATACTTAGGTCACTTGAATTTATCAAGACAGGTCCAACATGATAAATAGAGTGATTGAATTTATCAAGACATGGCAAACATGATAAATAGAGCGGCTGAATATTGCAAGACGAGGCAAACATGATAAATAGAAGGCGTGAATTTATCAAGACATGGCAAACATGATAAATAGAGCGGTTGAATATTGCAAGACGTGTCCAACATGGTAAATAGAGCGGCTGAATATTGCAAGACGAGGCAAACATGATAAATAGAGCCCATGAATTTATCAAGACATGGCAAACATGATAAATAGAGCGGCTGAATATAACAAGACGAGGTCAACATGATAAATAGAATAATTTCCACTTATCAACTGAATTAATAAATACGCTTAATACCATAAACAACCTGCCAATCTTGAAAGATGTTCATTAAATCAATTAATGATAAAATAATGATAAATGATTGGAGGGGATAATCTTGTTAAATATAGGTGATTTTAAATTATGTCCATTACAAGGTGGTATTACTCAAATGGATGGTGGTGCAATGTTTGGTGTTGTGCCGAGAGCATTGTGGACAAAAAAATATCCAGTTAATGAACTCAATCAAATACCTCTTGTTACGCATCCAATATTTGTTCAGACTAAAGAACATAATATTATCATAGATGCAGGGATAGGTAACGGTAAATTAACTGATAAACAAAAGCGGAATTATGGAACGACTTACGAAAGTGATATAGAAAATTCTTTAAATCAATTTGGCATCACTATTAATGATATAGATATTGTTATTATGTCACATATGCATTTTGATCATGCGTGTGGACTAACAACACCAGATGGTCAATCAGTATTTAAAAATGCAACAATCTATACATCACAAATTGAATGGAATGAGCTAAGATCACCTAATATTAGAAGTAAATCAACATATTGGGAAGAAAATTATAAAGGTATTGAACATCAAGTAGTTACTTTCGTTAATAGCATGGAAATAATACCGGGAATTACTATGCATCATACTGGTGGCCATAGTGCTGGCCATAGTGTCATCGAAATAGAAAGTGAAGGTGAGAAAGCTGTACATATGGCAGATATAATGCCAACGATTGCTCATTTAAATCCATTATGGGTTACAGCTTATGATGATTATCCAATGGATTCAATTAATGCAAAAGAACGTTTATTACAAAAATATATTAAAAATGATTATTGGTTTGTGTTTTATCATGATGCAGATCATTTTGCTGTACGAATTGATGAAGAAACAAGGGGAATAAAAGAAAACATTAGAAGGGATGATTTAGTTGAAATATAATTTTGATGAAATTATTGATAGAAGAGGAACTGCCACGGTAGCTTATGAAGGGCAACGTAAAGTATACGATTACGAAAATCTTGAACCTTTCTGGATAGCTGATATGGATATTAAAACACCTGATTTTATAATTGATCATTTAAAAAACAAATTAGACCAAGCCCATTTTGGATATTTAGTTTGGAAACAAGATGAATACTTAAATGCAATTAAACATTGGTACAAAACTAGGTTTTCAGTAAATGTTCAAAAAAATGATATTTATTATGTGCCAAGTATATTATTTACTGTTACAGAAGTAATTCGTGAATTTACAAAAGAAGGTGAAGGCGTCTTAATACACACTCCTTCTTATAATGCGTTTATTAATTTAATTGAAGGAAATAATAGACGTTTAGTAGAATCACCTTTAATCGAGACAGAAAATGGATACGAATTAGATAAGGTGCAATTTGAGAAAATGGCGGCTCAAGATGATGTGAGGGTTCTAGTACTTTGTAACCCTCATAATCCTACTGGTAAAGTATGGACAAAAGAAGAATGTGAATTTATGAAAGAAGTTTGTGAAAAAAATGATGTATTTATCGTTTCTGATGAAATTCATATGGACTTTGTAAGAAGTGAAAAAGGATTTTATTCAATGACGAATCAAATGAAATTAGATTCTCCAATTTTAGTTGTAACTGGATTAGGAAAAACGTTTAATTTAGCGAGTTTAGCGAGTAGTTACATGATTACTAAACATAGATATTTCACATTACAATTTAATAGAAAGCTTGCCACTTATTACGGTTTAGCAGCAGCCAATACACTTGCAGTTGAAGCTGTAAAAGTAGCATATACACAGGCTGGAGATTGGGTTGATCAATTAAACCAACATATTGAAAGAAATATGGATATACTAGATGATTTTATTAAAAGTGAAATGCCAGAACAACTAACATTTATCAAGCCAGATTCTACTTATTTGGCGTGGATTGATTTTTCTAAAAGTGGATTTAATGAAAGTGAAGTACAAAAAGCGTTACAATCTGTAGGCAAAATTGCAACTGGAATTGGTAATTCATTTGAAGTAAGTGAAAGTCATCACTTTAGAATGAACTTAGCATGCAGTGAGGAAAAATTGGTAAGTGGCTTGGAAGCTATTAAAAAGTCATTTGCCGCATTATCAAATAATGAAATTTAACAAATTATAAAATATTTTTTAAATATTTAGTATTTTTTTGCGCTGACTCCTGCGGGAAGAGCATGATTCGAAGACTAAAGGCTGAGAACATGCCCGCGGAAAGCATGCGCAAAAAAATGCCGTCAAAGTCTAGGACATTGACGACAGTCTGACATGATGTACTTTTATGTACATCATGTTTCATTTAATAATATTATATTTCATAAATATCAATGACTTGGCCATTAAAAGCATCAGCAATAAATTCGTAGTGTATAAGTTTGCCATTTTTATTTATAGAAATGCCACCATGAACTACTTTTGTTTCAATGCCGAATTTTTGGTAGGTCTTTGGGATATGTAAGATATAAGATGCTTCCACATTATTAAATTCTTTTTTCACTTGATGAAGTATTTCTTCGCAATTGTAGAGCTTGAATTGCTTAAAGTATATGATAGTTGCAAGTACCCCTAATCCTGTAAAAATAGAAGAAATTAATATGACAAAGCGTAACTTATTATTTTGCATGACCATGCCTCCTTTTTCTTAAATTTAGTTTAACACAAAGAATGTATGATAGATAAATATTTAAATAGGGAGAATCATAATGACACAAATTAGACAAGAAACATTGACTAGAATGAAAGAACTTACTGAATTACATGGCGTTCCAGGATTTGAAAGTGAAGTACGTGAATATTTAAAAGAAAAAATGGAACCATTTGTTGATGAAATAATTGGCGATAATATGGGGAGTATTTATGGCGTCAAAAAATCTAAAAAAGAAAATGCTCCTAAAGTATTAATAGCAGCTCACATGGATGAAATCGGATTTATGGTTACTGAAATGACAAAAGAGGGTATGTTAAAGTTCACACCACTAGGAGGCGTTTCATCAGATGTTTGGTTATCACAAACACTACAATTAAAAACTCGTGATGGTCAATATTATAATGGTGTAGTTGGAAGTATACCTAAACATTTTAGAACGGGTAAAGAATCAGGCGTTGCTATTGAAGACATGTTATTAGATGTTGGAGCAGAAAGTTTAGATCAATTAAAAGAAATGGGTATTCGCATTGGTGATACGATTGTTCCTCGTACTGATTTTGAAAGATTGACAGAAAATAGAGTATTAGCAAAAGCTTGGGACAATAGATATGGATGTCTTGTTGGACTAGAACTATTAGAGTTACTAAAAGACAAAGAATTGGATGTTGATTTATACGTCGGAGCAAACGTTCAAGAAGAAGTTGGATTAAGAGGTGCTTCTGCAAGTGTAAATCTTATTCAACCTGATTTAGCTTTAGTTGTAGATTGTTCTCCAGCGAATGATATGAAAGGTCACATCGGTTTGTCAGGTGCATTAGGCAAGGGTGTATTAATTAGAATTCTTGATCGTACGATGATTCTTTCTGAAAGAATGCGAGATTATTTAATTGAGACTGTTGAAGATAAAGAAATTGATCATCAATATTTCCAATCACCAGGTGGTACAGATGGTGGCGAAATTCACAAATCTTTAACTGGCATACCTACTGCTGTAATTGGCGTTTGTGCAAGATACATCCACACGAGTAAAGCAATTTATGATGTTAGAGATTACTTAAGTGCAAAGACATTGCTTGAAACATTAGTATTAGATTTAAGTTCAGAAAAGATTGAATATTTAAAATTTAAATAAGTCAGATTTTAGTAATTGACAGTTCATGGATTTCAGTCTAAACTATGTTTATTCCGATTAGGATACTAAGAATAGAGGGATGTATAAATGAAAAAAGGTATATTTTTAATTATTGCATTAATAGTAGTGTTAGCTGCATGTGGGAATAGTAACGATTCGAAAGAAAGTAGCAGTAAGAAAGACGACAAAAAAATTGTTGTAGGTACTGAAGGTACTTACGCGCCATTTAGTTTTCATGATAAAAATGATAAATTATCTGGATATGATGTTGAAGTTACTAAAGCTGTAGCAAAAGAAATTGGTTATAAAGTTGAGTTTAAAGAAACTCAGTGGGATTCAATGTTTGCAGGACTTGATGCAGGACGTTTTGATATGATTGCAAACCAAGTAGGTATTAATGATGAAAGAAAAGCTAAATATAAATTCTCAGATCCATACACTTATTCTAAAGGTGTACTAGTAGTAAATGAGAAGAACAAAGATATTAAATCATTTGATGATGTTAAAGGTAAAAAATTAGCTCAAACATTAACATCAAATTATGGTAAACTTGCTCAATCTAAAGGAGCAGATATCACTAAAGTAGATGGTTTTAATCAAGCTATGGACTTATTACAATCTAACCGTGTTGAAGGTACATTTAATGATAATGTTTCATATTTAGATTATAAAAAACAAAAACCAAATGCTAAAATCAAAGCTATTGAAGGCGATGCAGAACAAAGTCAATCAGCATTTACATTTAGTAAAAAAGAAGATGACAAAAAAATCAAAGAATTCAATAAAGGTTTGAAAACATTAAAAGATAATGGTGAATTAGAAAAAATAAGTAAGAAATGGTTTGGCGATAATGTTTCAGAACCTAAATGATGAACAACTTCATGCTTTAAATGCTGCTAAACAAGCTTTTCTACCGATGTTAGAAGGTTTAGTTAAATATTCTATTCCTATAACTTTAGCTACTTTTGTTATAGGATTGATATTGGCTTTATTAACAGCTTTGATGCGTATTTCAAGCAGCAAAGTACTTAAAGGGATTGCCCGTTTTTATGTATCAATCATAAGAGGAACGCCTATGATTGTTCAATTATTCATTATCTTTTACGGTATTCCCGAAATTGGCAGATTAGCAACAGGAGAAGCGGATAATCAGCTTACATTATCACCGGTTATAGCTGCAATAATAGGTCTTTCACTTAATGTTGGTGCATATGCATCTGAAATATTAAGAGGTGGAATTATGTCAATTCCTAAAGGTCAGACAGAAGCAGCTTATTCAATCGGTATGAACTATAAACAAACAGTGCAACGCATTATTTTACCTCAAGCTATTAGAGTATCAGTACCAGCTTTAGGTAATACATTCTTAAGTTTAATAAAAGATACTTCATTACTAGGATTCATATTGGTTGCAGAAATGTTTAGAAAAGCACAAGAAGTAGCTTCTACTACTTATGAATTTTTAACGATTTATTTATTAGTAGCTATTTTATATTGGGTTGTATGTTTCATCATTTCCGTAATCCAATCTTATTATGAATCATATATTGAAAGAGGGTATCGCTCATGATAGAACTTCAAAATATAAAAAAATCTTTTAATGACAAAGAAGTGATCAAAGGGATTAATCTTTCAGTAGATAAAGGTGAGGTTATCACTTTAATTGGTAGATCTGGATCAGGTAAAACAACTTTACTACGAATGATGAATGCATTAGAAATCCCTTCAGAAGGTACAGTTGTTGTAAATGGTGAAACTTATACTGCTGACAATAAAAAATCTCAAATTAAAGTTAGAAAACAATCTGGAATGGTCTTCCAAAGTTATAACTTGTTCCCTCATAAGACTGCTATTGAAAATGTAATGGAAGGTTTAATAACAGTTAAAAAAATGAGTAAACAAAATGCACTTAGTGAAGCGCTACAGCTTTTGAAAAAAGTAGGATTAGAAAGTGTAAAAGATCAAAGACCACACGCATTATCTGGTGGACAACAACAACGTGTTGCAATTGCAAGAGCACTAGCAATGAACCCTAAAGTAATGCTTTTTGATGAGCCTACATCAGCATTAGATCCTGAACTTGTAAATGATGTGTTAAAAGTCATAAAGGATTTAGCTAATGAAGGTATGACGATGGTTATTGTTACTCATGAAATGCGTTTTGCAAGAGAAGTTTCAGATAGAATGGTATTTATTAATGATGGTTTAATTGGTGAAGAAGGTAACCCTGAAACGTTATTTACTCAGCCAAAAACAGAAGCATTAAAAAAATTCCTTAATGTAATAGAAGTATAATAAAAAAAGCACTTGTAATTATTTGATTTTAAATAATTACAAGTGCTTTTTTATAGTATAATCTCTTTAAGGAGTGTGAAAAATGGAGAGAGTTAAATCATTTTTTAATAGAACAATAATCGATGGCCTTAGTTACATGGCTTTAGGTCTCTTTAGTACTTTAATAGTTGGGCTAATTATAGAAACTTTAGGTCAAACCTTAAATACATATTTTGATACATCAATTATGATAGAAATAGGTAAATTGGCACAATCATTAACTGGTGCAGGGGTAGGGGTAGCAGTTAGTTATGGAATTGGTGCATCACCACTTATTATTTTCACAACAGCAGTCACAGGTATGTATGGATACGAACAAGGTGGAGCTGTAGGTAGTTATTTGGCATCTGTAGTAGCAAGTGAATTGGGTAGGTTTTATTCTGGTAAGACAAAAATTGATATTATTTTGTCACCTATATTAACTCTTTTTATTGGCACTTGTATTGCGAAATTTATCGCACCATTTATAGATGCATTTATGAAAGAGTTAGGTAGTTGGATTCAATTGAGCACAGAACAACAGCCGCTATTAATGGGTATGTTCGTAAGCTTTTTAGTCGGTATAACTTTAAGTAGTCCAATTTCTAGTGCTGCTTTAGCTTTGATGCTAGGGTTAAGTGGCACTGCTGCAGCTGCTGCAACAATCGGTGGTTGTTGTCATATGATTGGATTTGCAGTTACAAGTTATAAAGATAACGGTATTTCAGGGGTAATAGCACATGGAATAGGTACTAGTAAGTTACAAATTCCAAATTACTTGAAACAACCTTTTATATTGATACCACCCGTTATAGCAAGTTTAATAGTTGCTCCAATTATGACTGTATTTTGGCCAATGGAAAATAATGCTGCTGGTGCAGGTATGGGTTCAAGTGGGCTTGTAGGTCAAATAATGACAATAAAAACGATGGGTAGTTCAACTGAGGTTTGGCTACAAATTGCATTCTTCCATTTCTTATTACCAGCTGTAATCAGTTTATTTGTTTACCAAATATTAAGAAAGTATCATATAATTAAAGATGGCCAACAAACTTTAATGATAGGAAGTGTAAAAAAATGAAACAATTAACTTCAATTGAAGAATTCAAAACATTAATTAATGAACCAACAATATTTATGTTCACTGCATCTTGGTGTCCAGATTGCCATTTTATTGATCCGGATTTACCAGCCTTAGAAGAAAAGTATAAGCAATATCAATTCGTATCTGTTGATAGAGATGAATTTATTGATTTATGTCAAGAGGTTGATGTAATGGGAATTCCTAGTTTTATAGCTTATGACAAAGAACAAGAGTTGGGAAGATACGTCGGAAAAGAACGTAAAACAATTCCACAAATCAGTTCATTTATAGATGGATTGAGTTTATAGAATAAGAGAAAAAAAGCAGGTCGAAAAAAGTTTCTTTAATTTTCGAATTACCTGCTTTTTTATTTTATTTAAGTTGATTTATATATGTTTATCACTGTTACATAGTGCTAATTTGTTGTAAACTATATAGAGGTATAAAAATAGGAGTGTTTAGAATGAATGTCTTTCAAATGAGAGATTTATTAAAAGATCGCTTGAAATCATTAGATGCAAATTTCAAGTTTGATAGAGAAGATGAAAGTTTAAGAATAGAAAGAACTGATAACAAAAAAGGGCTCTCTGTTAAATTAGCGCCAATTATTGCTAAATATAAAGATAAAGGTGATAAAACAATTGATGAAATTGTTTATTACGTAACAGAGACAATAAATGCAATGCAAGATGAATCTACTAAAGAAATTAATAAAATAGAGATATTACCAGTTATTAGGTCTACAAGTTTCCATAAAGAAACGAAAGAAGGTATACCATTTTTAATTGATGAACATACTGCTGAGACAAATGTTTATTATGCTTTAGATTTAGGTAATACTTATCGTTTAATTGATGAATCTATGTTAGAAGAGCTTAAATTAACTAAAGAACAGATTAAAGAGCAAGCATTATTTAACATCAAAAAGAAAAAAACAACTTATAAATCAGATGAAGTTCAAGGTAATACATTCTATTTTGTAAATACTAACGACGGCTATGATGCTTCTAGAATATTAAATCAAACATTTTTAAAGGATGTTTATAAAAATATTGAAGGGGAAATGTTATTAGCTACGCCTCATCAAGACGTATTAGTTATTTGTGACATTAAGAATGAAATTGGTTATGATGTTGTTGCTCAAATGACAATGCAATTTTTCCAAAATGGCCTTGTTCCAATAACTTCATTATCTTTCTCTTATACACCAGAAAAGCCTTTAGAACCAATCTTTATTTTAGGTAAAAATCATTCACGTAAGAGAAATCAAGAAGTCATAGAAAGACTTGAAAAAAACAGAGAAAAATTTAAAAATATGAAAAATAATCAAAAAAGACTTTAAGGAGTTAAGAAAATGAATTTATTTTATAACAAGAATGGCGTTGGGGATGTTCTAATGGTCACAATAGATCCTGCAACTGAAAATTTAGAATATGAATATCAAAATGATATAACAATTATTAAAAGTGAAAGTAATATTGTAGGATTTAATATATTTAATGCTTCTAAATATGTTCAGTTAGAAGGTAATGGAAACATTAAAATTCAAGAAAAACATATCAGTAGCATACAAGATTTATTAGAAAAAAATAATATTAACTATAAACTAGAAGTTGATTTATCACCTAAATTTGTAGTTGGATATGTAACAGAAAAGACTAAACATCCAGATGCTGACAAACTATCAGTATGCCAAGTTGATGTTGGTAATGGCACATTGCAAATTGTATGTGGCGCACCAAATATTGACCAAGGACAAAAAGTAGTTGTAGCTAAAGTAGGGGCAGTTATGCCTAGTGGAATGCTTATTAAAGATGCAGAATTAAGAGGTGTACCTTCTACTGGTATGATATGTTCAATGAAAGAACTTGATTTGGAAGGTGCTCCAAAAGAAAAAGGTATAATGGTATTGGATGATAGTTATACTGTAGGAACACCATTTTTTGAAGACGAAAGGTAGTGAACCTATGAGTTGGTTTGATGATATATTCGGACAATCTAAAAGTAATCAAAATAACGAAAAAGAAAAAAAAGAACAAATATCTTCCGATTACCATCCAGAAGATGATTCAACTAACGAAGAAATATACAGAAGACCTAAAGGGAAATTTAGATTTCCTATTCAAATGGAATATGAAGAACCGTCTGACGATAACTTGGAGCAATATAATCAATCAGAAAATGAACATGATAATAAACCGAAAGAACATAATCATGACAATAGGTTTTATGATGAAAATGAAGCTTCATTCCCTACAAATAGAAGAAGACGCAGAAGAAATCAAAATAGTACGCAACAATCATTTAATAATGCATCTAGAACGCAGAACAAAGATGTAAATAACTATAAAAATGAAAAAAATAATAAAACATCAAATCAAAATAAAAAAGCTGAAAAGTATAATGAAGATACAAAATTTCAGGAAAGATTGAATTCTTTACACCAACCGAAATTTAAGGCATCTGAAGTTCCTTCAGCTATTTTTGGCATGCGCAAACAAAAAGATGTCCCTAATAGTGGGCTAAAAGATCATAGCACATCAGATTATTTAAATGATCTTAAAAATAATGATACTGACAACACTAAGAATGAAAACATTCAAAAAGACCAAAATGGTGAAATCATTCAAAAAGACCAAAATGGTGAAATCATTCAAGATGTACCTACTTATTCAAAGACAGATAACACAATTAATATTGAGAATATATATGCATCTCAAATTGTTTCTGAAATTAGAAAAGAACGTGAAAAGAAACTTCAAAAGAAAAAACAATTTGAAAAAGCATTAAGAGAAAAAAGAGAACAAGAGTTAAAAAATCTAGAATCTGAAGAAGAAAAATCGCAAGTTAAAAATCAAGATTATTTCTTTAAACAACAAGCTTCATATATTAAGAATAATCCAAACGATAACTCTAATAATGAAGATGTTGATAAAGATAATACGAGCGAACTCAATCAAAGTGAATCTACTGATGATGAAATCAAAATGTCATTACAACCAGATGTAAATGACCTTACTACATATGAATTTAAAGAAATTGATTTAGATTTTGATGAAGAATCGTACAACAGTGATGAACAAGACATTGGACAAGATATGTCAGAACCATATGAAGATGAACATGTTCATGATCAAGTATTTGAAAATGAAGAAAATGCTACTTTTGAGGAAGTAGTAGAAGTAGAAGAAAGTGATGTTTCTGAACAATCTCATCATGAGATGTCTGAACAAAGTTCTGAAGTTGAACAGTTTGAAGAACAAGTAGACCAGGAAAATGAAGTAATTAATCCAGTAGAAGAAAATGATACTGAAGCATTAAATAATCATATAGATGAAGCACATTCAGAAATCATAGAAGAATCAAATCATTTTGTAGAAGATGATATAAGCTTTGAAGACTTCGATGTAGTAGAAGATAGTGAACCTTCATCTGAAGAAGCGTTTGGATTAGTAGATGAGACCTTACTGGAATCACCTCAAGATGAAGAAGCGCAGAATACTCAAGATATTGAGAATCAACATGAAAGTAATGTTCAATTTGAGGAAGTTGAAAAGTCAGAAGAAAAACAAACTTATGAACCAGTACTTAAACCAAATCCAACAAGAAAATCGTCACCGTTTAATGTCTTGATGACGCCTTCAGATAAACGAAAACACCAAACATTCAAAAATGATATAAAGCGTAAAGAAAATAATGAATCAAATTCACAAGTTGTTCAAGAGAATAAAGAAAATAATGAATCTGAACAAGCTACAAAACGTAAAGGTCCTTTATTTGTACTACCACCAGTATCAATCTTAGACGATGTAGTAGAAAAAGAGGACAATAGCGAATGGCTAGAAGACAAGAAAAAAGAATTAGATGAAGCATTTTATCATTTTAATGTTCCAGCTCATGTCGTAAATATGATTCAAGGTCCAACAGTTACAAGATTTGAATTATCAGTTGAAAAAGGTGTGAAAGTTTCAAGAATTACAGCACTACAAGACGATATAAAAATGGCATTAGCAGCTAAAGATATTAGAATCGAAGCACCAATACCTGGTACAAGTTTAGTTGGAATAGAAGTGCCAAATCAAAGTCCGAAAAAAATACCTTTAGGACAGATGATTACCTCTAAAGCATTCCAACAAGCGGAAAGCAAGTTGACAGTTGCTATGGGATTTAAGATTAATAATGAACCGTTATTAATGGATATTTCTAAGACTCCACATGCACTTATTGCTGGTGCAACAGGTTCTGGTAAATCTGTATGTATTAATGCAATATTGACGAGTCTATTGTATAAGAATCATCCGGATGAATTAAAATTATTACTTATTGATCCTAAGATGGTTGAACTTGCACCTTATAACAATTTACCTCATCTCGTAGCACCAGTCATAACTGACGTGAAAGCTGCAACAGCTAGCTTAAAATGGGCTGTTGAAGAGATGGAAAGAAGATATAAACGTTTTGCAGAGTTACATGTGAGAAATATTACTGCTTTTAATAAAAAAGCAAATTACGAGCAAAGAATGGCGAAAATCATTATAGTTATAGATGAATTAGCTGATTTAATGATGATGTCTCCACAAGAAGTGGAGCAATCTATTGCCAGAATTGCACAGAAGGCTAGAGCTTGTGGCATACATATGATACTTGCTACTCAAAGACCTTCAGTTAACGTAATTACAGGTTTAATTAAAGCAAATGTTCCAACTAGAATCTCATTTATGGTATCTTCTTCGATTGACTCTAGAACTATTCTTGATGTTGGTGGAGCAGAAAAATTACTTGGTAATGGTGATATGTTGTATCTTGGTAATGGTATGAATAAACCAATAAGAGTTCAAGGTGCATTTGTATCAGATGATGAAATTGATGAAACAGTTTCAAATGTAAGTAATCAAATGAAACCTAACTATCTATTCAAAGAAGAAACATTGTTGAAAAAAGTTAATGAACAACCTAAAGATGCTTTGTTTAATGATGTTTGTGATTTTATGGTGAAAGAAGGTCATATTTCAACTTCACTGATACAAAGACATTTCCAAATTGGTTACAATAGAGCTGCTCGAATGATTGATAATTTAGAGGAAAGAGGATTTATATCTGGTCCTAATGGCTCCAAACCAAGAGATGTTTTAATTACTAAAGATATGCTAGAAGAAAAAGAAACTAACAATTAAGTACTAGAAGGAGTGACATGAAATGACATTATTTCATTTTGTTGGAATAAAAGGGGCGGGTATGAGTTCACTTGCACAAATTATGCATGATATGGGACATAACGTTCAAGGTTCTGATATAGAAAATACAGTGTTTACAGAAATAGCTTTGAAAAATAAAGGGATAAAAATACTACCTTTTGATGTTGAAAATATTAAAGAAGGTATGACAATAATTGCAGGTAATGCATTTCCGGATTCGCACCCTGAAATTGCAAGAGCATATGAATTAGGATTAGAAGTTAAACGTTATCATATCTTCCTTGGTGATTTTATGTCTCAATATACTTCTGTAGCTGTTACGGGTGCACATGGTAAGACATCAACGACAGGGTTATTATCACATGTTATGAATGGCGATCAAAAGACTTCATTTCTAATTGGTGATGGTACTGGAATGGGTATGCCTGATAGTTCTTACTTTGCATTTGAAGCATGTGAGTATAGAAGACATTTCTTAAGTTACTATCCTGACTATGCAATCATGACAAATATTGATTTCGATCACCCTGATTATTTTAAAGACTTACAAGATGTTACAAATGCTTTCCAAGAGATGGCTAAAAATGTAAAAAAAGGTATTGTAGCATGGGGTCATGATAGTGAGCTGAGAAAAATTGAAGCAGACGTTCCTATCTATTACTATGGATTTGAAGAAGATAATGATGTTTTTGCTAAAAATATTCATACATCATTTAAGGGCACAACATTTGATGTCTATTTCAAAACTAAAAATGAACTAATCGGTACTTTTACTACACCTATGTATGGAGACCATCATGTTCTTAATGCATTAGCAGTAATAGCAGTTTGTCATTTAGAAAAATTAGATATTGCAAATATTAAAGAAGCTCTGTTAACATTTGGTGGCGTAAAAAGAAGATTTAGTGAAAGCTTTTATGATAACCAAATTTTAATAGATGACTATGCACATCATCCTAGAGAAATTAATGCTACAATTGAATCAGCTAGAAAAAAATATCCAGAAAACGAAGTTGTAGCAGTATTTCAACCTCATACTTTTTCACGAACTGAAACATTTTTAAATGAATTTGCTGAAAGTTTAAACCAAGCAGATAAAGTATATTTATGTGATATTTTTGGATCAATTAGAGAACAACAAGGTGAGTTAACAATTCATGATTTAAAAGCTTTAATTCCAAACTCAGATTTAATTAATGAAGATACAGTTTCACAACTACAAAAACATACTAATGGTGTTATACTATTTATGGGCGCTGGAGACATTCAAAAAATTCAAAAAGCTTATGTTTCTACGTTAGAAGTTTAAAATTGATATGTTTATAATTTATTGAGTCAGGGTATTAAATATTAGTATATCAATTAAAGATTTAGTTTTATAATTATTAGGAGGCGTTCAGTATGGATTGGATATTACCAATAGCAGGAATTATTGCTGCTGTTGCATTTTTAGTAATATGTGTTGTTTTAGCACTATTCCTAATGCAACTATTAAAAACAGTTAAAGGTATTAACGAAACACTAGATGGCATTCAAGGCCAAATACAAGGTATTACACGTGAATCTACAGATTTACTTCATAAAGCAAATCGCTTAACAGAAGATATTCAAGATAAATCATTACGTTTGAATTCTGTTGTAGATGCTGTAAAAGGTGTTGGAGATTCAGTTCAAACACTTAACACTTCAGTTGATAGAGTGACTAATTCAATTACTCACAATATCTCACAAAATGAAGATAAAATTTCTCAAGTAATTCAATGGTCAAATGTTGCAATGGAAGTTGCAGATAAATGGCAATTAAGAAGAGATCGTAGAAGTAATGTATCATCATATAAAAGCGATATAAATTCTTCTAATGATTTTGAAACGCAAGTACCAAAAAACTACAATGAAAAAACAACACAAGGCGATAACTTGGATGAAGATAAAATTGGTGCAGGTTTAAAAAAATAAACTAAATGCACTTATAATCTAGATTATAAGTGCATTTCTTTAATTTAATTAGGAGGAAATAGAAATGGAAAATAAATATAATAGAGATTTATATACACATGGTTTAGAAACATATGAAGCAGAATATGAAAAAAATACAAACGGTAGAGACTTTGTATTTGGAGTAGTATTGGGTACAGTTGTAGGTGGAATTGTAGGTTTACTACTTGCACCTAAACCAGGTAAAGAGTTACAAGGTGACTTAAGTGAAAAGTCTAATAAAATTTTAGATGACGTAAAAACAAAAACTGATGGCTTGAAAGAACAAGCACAATCTAAAGCTGAAGAGATTCGTACACAAGCTGAAGATAAAAAAGTCGAAGTAAAAGAAAAAGTTGAAGAAAAGAAAGTACAAGCAAACCAAAAAGCTGAAGAAGTTAAAACTCAAGCTGAAGAAAAGAAAACTGAAGCTAAGAAAAAAGCTGACGAAGTTAAATCTAAACAAGCTGAGAAAAAAGCTAATAAAGGCGTTGTAACAGCTGATGATGTTGCTAACGAAGAATTAAAAGCACAAAAAGGTGCTATTAAATCAGAAGTAGAAGACGAAGATTTAAAAGGACCAAAAACAGTTGTAGAGAAAAAATCTTTCGATAAAAAATAATAGTTAGTAAATACTAACAGTTAGAAGGCTAGGACAAATTAATTGTCCTAGCCTTTAATCATTATTTTGGACTGTTCTGCTCCTTTTTATATAACTTAAAGTATAGTATAATAGTTTGAATAATAAGAAATTTATAAAAAATGAAATGTTAGGGTTGAATCGGCGCTTTTAAATTGTTATACTAACATCTAATTACTTATATATTTTATCGCTTTAAAGTATGTGAGTTAAATTGTTTACACGAGGTGAATAGGATGTCAAATGAATTAGAAAGTTTAAGAGAAAGAATTGAAGGTATTAATGATGAAATATTAGCTTTACTACAAGAGCGTGGTACGATAGCTAAAAAAATAGGTGAAGAAAAACGTAAACAAGGTACTCAAGTATATGATCCACAACGTGAAAAAGAAATGTTGAATCATTTAATTGATAACAATGAAGGACCATATAACGACAATACTATTAAGCAATTATTTAAAGAAATCTTTAAAGCATCAACAGACTTACAAAAATCAGAAAATGAAAAACATTTATATGTTTCTCGTAAGCTGAAACCAGAAGATACAATTGTACAATTCGATAATGGAGCTATTATCGGTAATAATAAAAAATCATTCGTATTTGGTCCTTGTTCAGTAGAATCACAAGAACAAGTTGACACAGTTGCTAAAGATTTAGCAGATAGAGGAGAGAAATTCATCAGAGGTGGCGCATTTAAACCTCGTACTTCTCCATATGATTTCCAAGGTTTAGGTGAAGAAGGATTAAAAATTCTTAAAAATACTAAAGATAAATACGGTTTAAATGTAGTAAGCGAAATCGTTAATCCATCTCACTTTGAAATGGCTGATGAATACTTAGACGTATTCCAAATCGGTGCAAGAAACATGCAAAACTTTGAATTATTAAAAGAAGCTGGTAAAACGAATAAGCCAATTTTATTAAAACGTGGACTATCAGCTACAATTGAAGAATTCATCTATGCAGCAGAGTACATTCATTCTCAAGGTAATAGTAATATTATTCTTTGTGAAAGAGGTATTAGAACATATGAAAAAGCTACAAGAAATACATTAGATATTTCAGCAGTTCCAATTTTAAAACAAGGCACACACTTACCTGTAATGGTAGATGTAACGCACAGTACAGGTCGTAAAGATATTATGTTACCTTGTGCTAAAGCAGCTTTAGCAGTTGGAGCAGATGGTGTTATGGCAGAAGTTCATCCTGATCCATCAGTAGCATTAAGTGATGCAGGTCAACAAATGGACTTAAATGAATTTGATTCATTCCATAAAGAAATCGTTCAAGCAGCAAAACTATACGAAAAATAAATGTGAGATAGTATTACTATTCTCAATAAACTCTTCCAATCCGAAAGATAACATTTTGGGTTGGGAGAGTTTTTGTATTTATGTCATATGTTCATTCGTTTTCTGAAAAAGAATGAACAATTTACACTTTGAAAGATTTTATTGGAGCAATTATATCGACAACACTCTTATAATCTTTTATAATTGGTAATTGTGAGTTCGCTTTCATATATTTTGAAAACATTATGAAAACGTGCTAGAATGTACTAGAAAACGTTTTCAAAGATAGGAGGATATTATGACTGTAACAATATATGATGTTGCGAGAGAAGCTAAAGTATCTATGGCAACAGTTTCACGAGTTGTAAATGGTAACCAAAATGTTAAACCATCAACACGTGACAAAGTAAATGAAGTAATTAAAAGATTAAATTATCGACCTAATGCAGTTGCTCGAGGATTAGCAAGTAAGAAAACGACAACGGTTGGCGTAATTATTCCAGACATTTCGAATGTATATTATTCTGAGCTAGCTCGAGGTTTAGAAGATATTGCTACTATGTATAAATATCATACAATTATTTCTAATTCTGATAATGATAGTGAAAAAGAACAAGAAATATTTAACAACTTATTGAGTAAACAAGTTGATGGTATTATTTTCCTTGGTGGTACGTTAACTGATGAAACTGTTGAACTTATTGATAAATCATCTGTTCCTGTAGTAGTATCAGGTACAAATGATAAAGATTCAAAGCTTGCTTCAGTTAATATCAACTATACAGAAGCTAGTAAACAAATTGCTGAAACACTTATCACTAAAGGTGCTAAGAAGTTCGCATTTGTAGGTGGAGGGTATTCTGAAAAAGCACAAGATGATGCTTTTAAAGGATTAGAATTAGCACTTCAAGATGCTAATCTTCAAATTGAAGATAATGCTAAATTTGTAGGCAATGAAACATATAAAGATGGAAGTCGTGCTTATGAAGCTATTTCAAAAGAAAATCCAGATGTAATTTTATGTATAAGTGATGAGCAAGCTATTGGTATTGTCCATGCCGCTCAAGATGCTGGCGTTAAAATTCCTGAGGATTTACAGGTTGTAAGCTTTAACAATACGAGATTAGTTCATATGGTAAGACCACAATTATCTAGCGTAACTCAACCGTTATATGATATTGGTGCAGTTGGTATGAGATTATTGACTAAATATATGAATGACGAACAAATTGATGAACCTAATGTTATTTTACCTTATAGAGTAGAATATAGAGGAACTACTAAATAAATTTATATAAGAGGCTGAGACAAATTACATTGTCTCAGCCTCTTATTCATAGGGTATCTATATTTACACAAGTCGGTAGAAGTGTAAGCAAGAGTATCTATATTCACACAAGTCGGTAGAAGTGTAAGCAAGAGTATCTATATTCACACAAGTCAGTAGAAGTGTAAGCAAGAGTACCTATATTCACACAAGTCGATAGAAGTGTAAGCAAGGTCATCCATATTCACACAAGTCAGTAGAAGTGTAACTAACCTTTATAAAAATAAGAGCAGAAATTCAATGTTACAATGAATTTCTGCTCTTTTTACATTTTAAACCAATCTAATATTCTCATTTTAGTATTGTTATTTTTTTCGGATATTTCTTTTTTTCTTGGTATTTCCATATAGCCTTCTTTTTCATCTCTCCAAGATGTTGCTAGTGGAAATGGAGCGTGTTCTTGATATTTTTCAATCCAAGTTTGAGGTATTGGTGTGTTTGGTGTTTGTAAATCATTCAATGCAAACCAAACATGTGACCAAGCTCTTGGTACGACTCGCCAAATATTATAGCCACCTCCACCAATCATGATTACTTTTCCTTCGCAATATTTATCAGCTAAATTCTTAACGATATAAGGTATTTTATATAAAGTATCTAAAGTACAACTCAAATGTGTGAGTGGATCTAAGTAATGAATATCTACGCCATTTACACTTAAAATAACATCTGGTTTATAAGATTCACAAACTGCTTCAATTGTATCCTTAAAAACATCTATATAAGAATCGTCTTCAGTATATGCATCCAGAGGTACGTTGACAGTAGTACCGAATCCTTTACCATCCCCACGCTCAGTTAATGCGCCTGTACCTGGAAATAAATATCTTCCTGTTTCATGTATGGAATAGTTCATAACATCTTCATTCGTATAGAAAGACCATTGTACGCCATCTCCATGATGTGCATCAGTATCAATATACAAAACACGTTGCTTATACTTAGATTGCATATACTGAATAGCTACTGCACTGTCATTGTATATACAAAAGCCACTTGCTTTTCCTTTAAATCCATGATGTAAGCCACCACCTAAATGACAAGCTCTTGTAGCTTCTCCATTCATGACAGCATCTACAGCAGTAAGTGTTCCGCCAACAACTCTTGCGCTATTTTCATGCATATTTACAAATTGAGGTGTATCTTCGCTATTTAAACCATATTTGTCATATTCATCTATCGGTAATTCACCTTTGCCTGCCTTTTTAATTGCTTCTATATAATTCACTTCATGTACGAGTTCAAGTTCTTCATCTGTCGCCACTCTTGGAGCTATAATGTTTTCAGAAGTTAACACGCCTAAATCAATGAGAAGGTCGGTTGTTAACTTTAAACGCATTTGATTAAATGGATGACTATCAGAGAACCGATATTTCAATAAATCTTCCGAATAAACATATTTAACTTTAGTCATTTTTTATACCAAAAGGATAGATGACATGATAACCTTGTTCTTCTAATAGTTTATATATTTTTTCGGGATTCATTGATTTTACTCGTAACATAAGATATCTCTTATTAACATTTTGTTGATCAGCATAAGCAAGGACATTTAAAATATCGATATTTTGTTGTTTGAATATATGTGTTATATCATGAAGCGCACCAACTTTATCGTCAATATATACTTCAATGATTGAACCTGGCATTGTGACACCAGTTAGTTCTAAAAATGTGTTGAGCATATCTTTTTGAGTTACAATGCCTATTACTTTATTGTCTCTTATAACAGGAATTGAACCTATAGACATTTCATAGAAATCAAGTGCAATATCTTCTACGAAATCTAATGGGTGACAGCGTATGACATTGCGTCTCATTATTTTTGAAACAGATAAAGATAAGCTTTTGTTCGGCTCATCATCTGATAATATGCTGGGTAATGCCATTTTTATATCTCTATCAGAAATGATACCGAGCAGCTGATTATCTTCATCAACAATAGGTAAGTGTCTAATTTCTTTTTGTGTCATTAAAACTAATGCATCTTCAATGGATTTATCGCTTTGAATAGTCGTACAAGGTGATGTCATAATTTTTTCAACTAACATAATTTTACCTCCTAAAAGAAAAATCTATTCATAAATCTTAATTGATCAAATGCTTCCATTTGTTCTTGTTTAATATTTTTACCAATTCTAGCCATTAAACTATTTGCAGGATGACTTATAATTTCTGGGTCATCTGTAGCAAATACTTCTAAACCACCTTCAGCCATCATTTTATGCATAATTTTTTGATATTGGTACACATCTAAACCACTATTTTTCAAATCCCAATGCCAATAATATTCAGTTGTTATAACAATGAAATCTTCCATCTCCGGAGCTTTCATCGCTAACTTCAACATTTTTTTACCTAAGCCATACTTTCGATATTTTAAAGAAAGTTCTATTGCACCAAGCTCTAAAATATAGGGGAGATTGCCATCAGACCATCGCTCAAGTGGGTCTGGATAAAGATAAGTAGTATAGCCAATAATATGTTGATCTATGCGCGCAATGATGATTCTTCCTTCAGGTAGTTCGGCAATTTCAATAATAGCTTCAAATTGTTCTTTAGGAACTCTGAAACTATTTAAACCTTCGTCGAAAGTCATTTTCTTTAATTCATCTGAATTTACTGGACCTTCAATTATGATATTAATATCTTTATTATATGTAACAGTATCAGATAAAAAAGTTTTTAAGTGTTCCAATTTTGTACCTCCTTTCTATAAATATGATATTCTATATTTGTAAAGTTTATTTTGAATAATCAAATTTTTTTGAAAAGTATCATCTATTTATATTATAATAGAAATAGGCTTTATTGAAAACGATTACATTTATAAAAGGGGAGATTTAAATGAAAGTCGAAGTTTACGAAGCATTAAATGATAATTATAATCTTGCTAATTATGATGATGCAGTAAAAAATCATAATTGGGAAGAAATTGAAAAAAATTTCAGTTGGAGTGAAACTGGAAAGATAAATATGGCATATGAGTGTATTGATCGTCATGTTGATAATGGTAAAGGGGACAAGATTGCACTTCATTATAAAGATCAGAATAGACAAGATAGTTATTCGTTTAAAGATATGCAAATCGCGAGTAATAAAGCTGCAAATGTTTTGAAAAATAAAGCAAACGTTAAAAAAGGCGATAGAGTATTTGTTTTCATGCCTAGAACGCCTGAATTATACTTTTCACTTTTAGGTACTTTGAAAATTGGTGCAATTGTTGGGCCATTATTTGAAGCATTTATGGAAAAAGCTGTTAAAGATAGACTTGAAAACAGTGAAGCTAAAGTTATTATTACAACAAACGATTTAGTTGGAAGAATTCCTAAAGATGAATTACCTAACCTTGAACATATCGTTGTAGTAGACGATGAGGTAAGTGATGAATATATTGATTTTAATAAAGAATTTGAAAAAGCTGATGAAAAATTTGATATCGAATGGTTAGATAAAGAAGATGGATTGATACTACACTATACATCAGGTTCAACAGGACAACCAAAAGGTGTTCTTCATGTACAAGAAGCAATGGTTGTACATTATATATCTGGTAAATATGTCTTAGATTTTAAAGAAGATGATGTTTATTGGTGTACCGCAGATCCAGGTTGGGTAACAGGAACATCATATGGTATTTTTAGTCCATGGTTAAATGGTGTTACAAATTGTATCGTGGGTGGAAGATTCTCTCCAGAAGGTTGGTATGAATTTATCCAAACTTATGGTGTAACAATTTGGTATACTGCACCGACAGCTCTAAGAATGTTAATGGGTGCGGGTGACGATGTTGTTAGTAAATATGACTTATCATCTTTAAGACATGTATTATCAGTAGGTGAACCGTTAAATCCAGAAGTCATTAAATGGGCTCATAAAGTATTTAACCATAGAGTACATGATACTTGGTGGATGACTGAAACGGGTGGACATATGATTGTTAACTATCCATCTATGGATATTAGAGCAGGTTCAATGGGTAAACCTCTACCTGGTATTGAAGCTGCAATAGTTGATGATCAAGGTAAGGAATTACCACCTAACAGAATGGGTAATTTAGCATTGAAAAAAGGCTGGCCTTCAATGATGAGAACAGTTTGGAATAACCAACCTAAATATGAATCATATTTTATAAATGATGAATGGTATGTATCAGGTGACTCAGCTTATAAAGATGAAGATGGTTATTACTGGTTCCAAGGTAGAGTTGATGACGTTATTATGACTGCGGGTGAGAGAGTAGGACCATTTGAAGTTGAATCTAAACTAGTTGAGCATCCTGCAGTAGCTGAAGCTGGGGTAATCGGTAAACCAGATCCAGTACGTGGTGAAATTATAAAAGCCTTTATCGCTTTAAGAGAAGGATATGAAGAATCTGATGAACTAAAAGAAGAGATAAGAAAATTTGTTAAAGAAGGATTAGCTGGACATGCAGCACCTCGTGAAATTGATTTTAAAGATAAATTACCTAAAACACGTTCAGGTAAAATTATGAGACGTGTATTAAAAGCATGGGAATTAGATTTACCTGCAGGTGACTTATCTACATTGGAAGATTAATTTTTATGAAAGTTGAGGCTGAGACAAATTATTGTCTCAGCCTTTATCATGATATTAGTAGTGGTAAGTTAAATTGATTTTTTACAATTATTTGTTTATTCTAAAGTTGAGATACTTATAATTTGTAATATAAATTTAAGGAGTGAACAATATTGAGTCATTTATCAGATTTAGAAATTGCAAAACAAAGTACATTAAGACCGATTAATGAAATTGCTGAAAAGGTAGGAATTCCTCATGATTCTTTGGAACCTTATGGGCATTATAAAGGAAAAGTTGATATTACAAAGTTAAAAGATATTAAAGAAAAAGGGCAAGTTGTATTAGTAACAGCATTGAGTCCAACACCAGCTGGAGAAGGTAAATCAACTGTTACTGTAGGTTTAGCTGATGCATTCAATCAATTAAATAAAAATGTAATGGTAGCATTAAGAGAACCTTCTCTTGGACCAGTCTTTGGAATGAAAGGTGGCGCTACTGGTGGAGGTTATGCGCAAGTACTACCAATGGAAGAAATAAATTTACATTTCAATGGAGATTTACATGCAATAACTACTGCAAATAATGCACTTTCAGCCTTTATAGATAACCATATTTATCAAGGTAATGAGTTAAATATAGATTCAAGACGAATAGAATGGAAACGTGTACTTGATATGAATGATAGAGAATTACGTCAAGTAGTTGTTGGGCTTGGTGGGCCAACTCGAGGCGTTCCAAGAGAAGATGGATTTGATATTACAGTTGCATCTGAAATAATGGCAGTATTTTGTTTATCGAATGGTATTAAAGATTTAAAAGAAAACTTAGCAAACATAACAATCGGTTATACAGTAGATAGAAAGCCTGTAACGGTTCGTGATTTGAAAGTTGAGGGTGCATTAACACTCATTTTAAAAGATGCAATTAAACCTAATATTGTTCAAACTATCGAAGGTACACCTGCATTTGTACATGGTGGCCCATTTGCAAATATAGCACATGGTTGTAACTCGATAATCGCAACAAATACTGCTAGAAAATTAGCAGATATAGTTGTAACAGAAAGTGGATTTGGCTCTGATTTAGGCGCAGAAAAATTCATGGATATTAAGACTCGTAAAGCGGGATTTGATCCAAGTGCTGTCGTAGTAGTAGCTACGATAAGAGCCTTGAAAATGCATGGTGGTGTTGAGAAAAATGAACTTAAAAGTGAAAATGTTGAAGCGGTTAAAAAAGGCATAATAAACCTAGAAAGACATATTCAAAATATTAAACAATTTGGTGTTGAACCTGTAGTTGCAATTAATGCATTTATACATGATACAAAAGAAGAAGTTCAATATGTATTAGATTGGTGTAAAAAACATGACATAAAAGTTGCACTGACTGAAGTATGGGAAAAAGGTGGAAAAGGTGGAATAGACCTTGCAAAAGAAGTATTACGTGTCTTAGAAGAACCACAACAATTTTCACCAATTTATGATTTAGATATGTCTATAGAAGATAAACTAGAAACAATTGTTCAGAAAGTATATGGTGGAAGATCAGTTAAATTTAGTGATAAAGCTATAAAACAACTTAAAACGATAAAGGAAAATGGATGGGACAAATATCCAGTATGTATGGCTAAAACACAATATTCATTTACAGATGATCCAAAACAAATCGGTGCCCCTTCAGACTTTGATATTACAATTAGAGAATTATCACCAAGAACCGGTGCAGGATTTATCGTTGCGTTGACTGGAGATATCATGACGATGCCAGGTTTACCTAAAAAACCAGCAGCATTGAATATGGACGTTAATGAAGATGGATCTGCAGTAGGGCTATTCTAACTTAAGATGCAAAAAGAGCTGAGACAAATTAATTGTCTCAGCTCTTTTGTGTTTAGTCGCTACTTGGTGGTGCTGTACTTGTACCACTGGATGGCTTGCTGTCAGAACTACTAGATTTACTGCTAGATTTGTATGACCAAGCTTCTTTAGAGTTTTTAGCAACTTTTTCTTTAGGTTTAACTTTAGATGATGTATTAGGATCAATTGCTTTACCTAAACGTTTCATTACATAATCTGATTGTATATCTTTGTTAGATGTATCTACCTTATCTGAAATTAATGTAGAAGGTGCTTTAGATTCACCGCTACTACAACTACCTGTAGAATTAGTATATTGGCAAATTGTATCTTCTTTTACAGTACTTGGTTTTGTGAATTCACTATCATATCCAAGCTTTTCTCTATCAGTAGTAGATAATGCGTTAACCATATCTCTCCACATAAATAGTTGATAATGACTATCTTCATCGAATGAAATTGGTTGATCATAACCCATCCAAATACCTAGTGTTACTTTTGGTGTATATCCAACGAATAAACTATCTTTAGCATCTTGTGATGTACCTGTTTTACCAGCCCAATTACCATCAAATGAATCTTTAATTTGGTAACCCGAACCATCATCAAGAACGCCTTTCAAGATATCTGTTGTTAAATATGTTGTTGATTCACTAAATATACGTTTTGGATCTTTCTTATGCTGATAAATAACTTCGCCATTACGTGATTTAATAGATTCAATCATGTAACTGTCATTATATTCACCTTTGTTTGCTAATGAACTATAACCATTTACATCTTGTTCTAATGTAAAGTCAGCTGTACCAAGCGTAAGGGCTAATCCATCTTGAACTTCTTCAGGTACAGTCATACCCATTTTATTTAAGTTTTCCCATGGTTTATAGTCTTGTACATTACTATATAACCTTAAAGTACTTAAGTTTAATGAGTTTCGTAATGCATAATCAACTGTTACTGGACCAAATTCTCTTCTATCATAGTTATCTGGAGAATAGCCAAGATAATCGAATTTTTTGTCGAGTAAAGCAGTATTTGGAGTAATTAAACCATTTTCAAATGCCGGTGCATAAGTTAATAATGGTTTCATAGT
Organism: Mammaliicoccus sp. H-M34; assembly: GCF_022386495.1. NCBI lineage: Bacteria > Bacillati > Bacillota > Bacilli > Caryophanales > Staphylococcaceae > Mammaliicoccus > Mammaliicoccus sp. H-M34. The sequence goes on along the minus strand of NZ_JAJNIK010000001.1, from coordinate 303,527 downwards.
TGAACCTGGTGAACGTTTAGCACTAGTAGCATGATTAATTTGTGATTTTTCGTAATCTCTACCACCAACAAATGCTAGGATTTTTCCAGATTGATTTTCTTTTAGAAGGGCACCGACTTCATGTTGGAATTCTTTAGAAGCTTTTTTACCTTCACTATTTGTATAATCTGCTTCTCTATCCCATGAGTAACTACCTGAATTATTTTTTACGTCTTGAATCTTATCATACATGTCTTTTTCAATTGTTGTATCAACACGATAACCTTCAGTACGCATTGCTTGATTAGCTTTTTCTGTATATTTCGTCATAAGTACTGGCGTTTGGTCCAATTCTTTTTTAGAAATATTATCATTTTTAGCTAAATGATACTTAAGAATATCAACTGTACGATTTTCAACTTCTTCAGTTAAGAACGGATATTTTTGGTTTGGTTCTTCGACTTTATCAACAAATGCTTTTTTTATGTCGAAATTTAAAGCTTCATCGTATTCTTTTTTAGTGATTTTATCTTCTTGATACATTCTTTTAAGTACATAGTGCTGACGATTTATACCGAATTTTAATGATTCATCATCTTTCAAATCACCATTAGGTAAAAAAGGTGTGTAAGTATATGGGTTTTGTGGTAATCCGGCAAGATATGCTGACTCTGCCACGTTTAATTTTTTAGCTGATTTACCAAATACACCTTGTGCAGCAGCTTCAATACCTGCAATATTCGAACCATTTGAATTACGACCGAATGAAACGACATTTAAATAACTATCGATAATTTCATCTTTTGATAAGTTCTTTTCAACATTCATCGACAGTAACATTTCTTTAGCTTTACGTTCAAAAGATGTTTCATTTGTTAAAAGTTGGTTCTTAACAAGTTGTTGCGTTAATGTACTACCACCAGAAGAATTAGCACTGCCCAAAACTTCTTGAACAGAAGCTCTAAGAAAAGCTTTTGGAACAATACCATTATGGTTATAGAAATCTTCATCTTCTGTTGAAATAAGAGCATTCTTAACATTGTCACTTATTTCATTTCCTTTAATAACATCCCTTTGGACATCACTTTTTAATCGACCAAGTGACTCTCCAGAACCAAAATAAACAGACGTACTTTCCGTCATTGAATAAAGTTGTTGCTTCATATCTTTTTTTGACATCACTTTTTCATCTTTGACAAGTCCTGCGAAGTAACCGCCACCAATACCCAAGCCAAGTGCTAATAATAAGCAACTTATGAATATAATAATAAAGAATAAATTGCTTATTACATTATATGTAGTGTGGAATATTAATTTTGGAGACCATTTTGTTTCTTTAAAAGTATCTTTATACTTCTTACTTGAACGATTAAATTGATCTTTGAATTTGTTTTTAGACTGATTTGAACTCAAATTTTTACCTCCAATCTAATCATCATTATTATAACATATATGCATTGTATTGACTTTTAAAAAAGATAGCTTTATACTTTGTAATTAATTGCATAAGGTAACGAACTAAAGGAGAAGTAGTTGTTATATTCTTTCTAAGAGAATCAGTGGTGCTGAGAACTGATAAAGCGATAATGATGAATACACCTTTAATAAATGTTCGACGTTTTAATGTGCGTAACATTAAATGAGCGATGATGTGTTTAACATCATAAGTATGGTGGTACCGTGTATTCAAGCACCCTTACATTTTTATGTAAGGGTGCTTTTTTATATTATATTTTAAGAGGAGGAATTAGTAATGGCAAATGCACTTATAGAAGATTTAAAATGGAGAGGTTTAATATATCAACAAACTGATGAACAAGAAATTGAAGAATTATTGAATAAAGAATCTGTCAAAATATATTGTGGAGCAGATCCAACTGCTGATAGTTTACACATTGGACATTTACTGCCTTTCTTAACTTTACGAAGATTTCAAAATCATGGACATACTCCTATTGTATTAGTAGGTGGTGGTACTGGTATGATTGGTGATCCTTCTGGACGCTCAGAAGAAAGAAATCTACAATCAGACGAACAAATAGAAGCAAATGTACGCGGAATTATGAATCAAATGCATAAAATATTTGATTTTGAAGGTGATGATTCTGCAATTTTAGTTAATAATAAGGATTGGTTAAAAGAAATTGATTTAATTTCATTCTTAAGAGATTATGCTAAATATGTCGGTGTGAATTACATGCTAGCTAAAGATTCTGTGAAGTCGAGATTAGAAACAGGTATATCATATACTGAGTTCACTTACATGATTCTGCAAGCAATAGATTTCGGTTACTTAAATCAAAATTATGATTGTAAAATGCAAATTGGTGGTTCTGATCAATGGGGCAATATAACAACTGGATTAGATTTAATGAGAAAAATGTATGGTGATACTGAAGCTTACGGATTTACAATTCCATTAGTTACAAAAGCAGATGGAAAAAAATTCGGTAAATCTGAATCAGGTACTGTATGGTTAGATAGAAGTAAAACATCAGCTTATGAACTATACCAATTTTGGATTAACGCTCAAGATGCAGATGTTGTGAAATATTTAAAATACTTTACTTTCTTAGATAGAGAAGAAATAGAACGACTAGAAAAAACAGTTGAAGAAGCACCTCACTTAAGAGAAGCACAAAAAGTGTTAGCTGAAGAAATGGTAGGATTCATCCACGGTAGTGATGCAGTTGAAGAAGCAAAAAGAATTACTGATGCACTATTTAAAGGTGATATCAAAGCATTGACTAAATCAGAAATTGAAGAAGGTTTCAAGGATGTACCTACAGCACAAGTAAGTTCTGAAACTGTACAACTAGTTGATTTTATTATTGAAGCTGGTGTTTCACCTTCTAAGAGACAAGCACGTGAAGATATTAATAATGGTGCCATTTACATTAATGGTGAACGAATTCAAGACGTTAATCATGAAATAACAAGTGCAGACAAAATTGATGATGAATTTACAATTGTAAGAAGAGGTAAGAAAAAATATACAATGGTTAAATTCTCATAATATTAACAATAAGAGCGCAATAGATAAATTTATTTATTGCGCTTTTTTCTATATTCAATGAACTGTACTAACATGGAATTTATTGTATAATAAAATTGACATATGAAATTAATGAAAAGGAGAAAATTAAATGAAAAAATATTTAGGACCCATTATTGCTGTAGTAGCAGTAATCGTGATTTTAGGGGTCATTATGATTGGACCATATAATAGATTAGTTGGTTTAGAAGAAGAAGCGGATAAATCTTTATCTAATATTGATAATCAATTACAAAGACGTGTCGATTTGATACCGAATCTGGTTGATACTGTTAAAGGGTATACTAAGCATGAAGAGAAAGTTTTCAAAGATGTTTCTGATGCACGTAGTAAATTAGCTGGTGCAAATTCACCTGAAGAAAAAGCAGCCGCAAATGGTGAAGTAAATAGTGCATTAAGCCGTTTAATCGCTATTAGTGAAAATTATCCTGATTTAAAAGCTGATAAACAATTTACTGGATTAAGAGATGAACTAGCTGGAACTGAAAATAGAATTGCAGTAGCTAGAAAAGATTATAATGAATCAATTAACGAATACAATCAAGCTACGCGTAGATTCCCATCTAGTATAGTAGCAGGTTTGTTTAATTTCGATAAGAAAGAATATTTCCAAGCAAAAGGTGAAGCAAAAGATGCACCTAAAGTTGACTTCGGTGGAGATGAATCTTAATGACATCAATGTTTAAACGTTTCTGTGTTTTGTTTATTATAAGCTTTTTTTCACTAAATTCTACAGTACAAGCGGCAGATGAAAAGTTTCCTAAGCTTGAACAACCTGTATTTGTTCAAGATCATGCAAACTTAATCAGTGATGAAAGTAAAGATAAAATTAGTAAAAAAGGTCAAAAATTACAAGATGGTACTGATGCAGATATCTTACTCATGACGATGAAGTCAATTGGACAAACACCTCGTCAAGATTATGCATTAGAAGCTGGTAGACATTATAAAGTTGGAGATCAAAAGCACAATAGAGGTATTGTTATATTACTTAATATGGATAACGGTAATGAATATAATAATAGAGGTATTGATATTGCAGTTGGTGATGGCTTAGAAGGTGTACTGAATGATTCTAAAGTTGGTGAACTTATTGATTCCAACTTTATGCCATACCAAAAAAAGGCTGCTAAAACGGGCGATGCTAAAAAAGCAAAAGCATATTATGATCAAGGTTTGACGAAATTATATGATGCCGTCTGGGACGAAATTGCTAAAAGTTATGGATACGACGGTAAGAAATTCACTGAAAAAGAACCTCAAAGTAGTGGATTAGGTAAAATTCCATTTGTATTTTTCATATTATTTATCATAGTGTTCTTCATTATCTACTTTAAAAATGGAGGAGGAAAACCTCCTAGAGGTGGTAATGGAAGAGGTACAAGAAGAGGAATGGCAGGTCCATTTATATTTGGAGGATCATCAGGTAGTTCTGGTGGTGGATTCTCCGGAGGCGGAAGCTTCGGTGGTGGAGGCGGATTCTCTGGTGGTGGAGCTGGCAGAGGATTCTAAATACTATAAAAAAATCCTTCTAAGTTGAAAGTAAACTTAGAAGGATTTTTTTAATTTAATTTTGTTCTTTTAAAGTGATTTTAGTACTATGTTCTTTACCATCTCTTATATATTTCATAGTAATTTTATCACCAGGTTTTTTCTCATTATAGATATAATTTTTTATATCTGAAACTTCAGTTACATCTTTATTATCAACTTTAGTGATAACATCATCTTTTTTAAGGCCGTTGTTTGCTTTTTCATCTACCTCTGAAATGTATACACCTTTATCAGTTGTTAATTTTAATTCTTTTCTATATTGACTTGGTATATCTTCAATAGATATCATACTAATTCCTATATATGGTCTAGTAACTTTACCATCATCCATTATGTCTTTAATAATGTTGTTTACTTCATTACTTGGTATTGCAAAGCCAATACCTTCAACATCAGGACGTGATATTTTCATGGAATTAATACCGATTAAGTTTCCGTTTAAATCAATTAAAGCACCACCAGAGTTACCTGGATTTATTGCTGCGTCAGTTTGTATAACTGTAGCTTCTGTCACACCGTCAGAAGTTTGTACATCCATTGTACGTTCTTCAGATGAAATAATACCTTGTGTAACACTGTTTGCAAATTCTACTCCTAATGGATTACCAAGTGCAAATACTGTTTCACCAGCTTTAACTTTAGAAGAGTCTGCGAATTTAATTGGTTCGATATTATAATCGCCATCAATTTTTAAGACAGCTAAATCAGTCATAACATCTGTTCCTACAAGTTCAGCTTTAACTGATTTATCGTTATGAAGACGTACTTCAATTTCATTGGCACCCTCTATAACATGATTATTTGTAACAATATAAGAACTGTTATCACTAGATTGATAAATCACACCAGTACCAGTACCTGACTCTTGTGGATCACTTGATTCACCCGAACTTTTTCCACCAAAGAATGATTCAATTCCGCTAGCTTTTTGTTTGTTAATAACACCAACAATAGATGGAGATACATCTTCAATCATTTTAGATACGGATTTATTACTTGATTTATTATCTTTTATATTACCGCCTTTTTCATTAGCCGGTGCTTTCGTTATATTCGCTTCGTCATTGTAGTTATTAATGACATCAATAATTTTAGTACCACCTAAATATAAAGCGAGTATTAAGACTGCACCAATAATCCCCGATAAAAAAGGTATCAGGCAACTTTGATACCATGGTATCTTATTTTTCTTCTTATAATAATAATCATTCGAAGATGTTTGATTTAAATTTGAATTGTCGCCATTTTGATTCTGATCCATTCTAATCCCTCCTAAAAAACTCCATAAAATAATTATTATAGATATTGCATTAAATTGCCAATAATATGATGTATTTAATTGTTACAATATTTTGTATGAAAACTTGTGACGAAAGTATTAGAGTGATAAAATATGAATATCATTAAGAAGAGAGTGATCATTAAATGTATAAATTTGCTAGTACTGTTTTACATGTTGTTTTCCAAAAGTTCGGTAAACAACTTGTAACAATAAATAAAGAGAAGGTTCCTGAAGAACCATATGTCGTTACTTGTACGCATACAGGTTATGTTGAAGTTATAATGTTAGCTTTAAGTTTATATCCTACTGAAATCAATTATATGGCAAAAAAAGAATTATTCTCTAAAAATTGGTCGGATAAGTTTTTCCATTCATTAAATGCTTTTCCAGTAGATAGAGAAAAGCCAGGACCAAGTACACTGAAAATTCCTGTTAAATTATTAAATCAAGGTAAAAGTGTCGGGATTTTCCCTTCAGGACATAGAGCAGAAACAGGAGAAGCACCATTAAAAAGAGGTGCCGCAACAATAGCTGTATTAAGCAATAAACCAATTGTACCTGCAGCTTTCGAAGGTCCTAAAAAAGTAAAATCTATCTTTGGATTTAGACAGAAATCATTTGTTAAATTTGGAGATCCTATTGATCCTAGTACATTTCCAAGTGAGTTAAAGAAAAGTGAAAAAATAGCAAAAGTTATGGAATTATTAGAAGAAAGAACAAATACATTACAAAAAGAAGTTACTTATATAGCACATAAAGCTATGGACAAGTAATGTTATACAATAAAAGACTTCGGGACATATTGCCTCGCTTAAAATAAATAAGCATATCACTTAACTGATTTTTTAAAGTTTACAGTGATGTGCTTATTTTTTATGGAGTTTAAGATTTTGTACGTGCATGCTTGCCTAGGGGTATGGCTCGAGCCTGTAGTCTCTCACACATACTATTCCCTCAGGCGTCAGCACTCTACAAAATCGTTATAAATGTTCTTTTTTATATAATCTTACGATTTTGTAAAGTGCATGCTTGCCTAGGGGTATGGTTCGAGCCTGTAGTCTCTCACGCATACTATTCGCTCAGGCGTCAGCACTCTACAAAATCGTTGCAATTATATCTATTTTATAAGTATTCTTTCGGCGGTTATATTTATAAGTGGTTCATTAAAAGCAGTTCTAGGCAAAATTGCAGATAAGGGGTACGTTAAAAGCAGATCTAGGCAAAATTGCAGATAAGATGCGCATTAAAAGTAGAACTAATTTATATAAAGCGTTTACATACTCAAGATGCTTTAATTGTACTGTTTTCAATTTGAAACTATGCTAAAATTATAATCAGAATGTTCAAAAAAATGGAGGCATATTATGAAACAAGTATTATTTGATGTAGATGGTGTGTTTTTGAGTGAAGAAAGATGTTTTGATGTATCAGCGCTTACTGTTTATGAATTATTACATAGTCAATCATTTCTTAATTTAAAAAGCTCAATAAAATTAGAGAATTTAACGGAAAATGATATACAGCAAATTAGAAAAGATATGTTTATAGATGACAAAATTTTGAATCAATTAAAGTCTTTAGGATTAAATTCAAATTGGGATATGCTTTTTATTGTAATAAGTACTCATTTAATTGAATTGTTAAAAAAAGTAGAAGGTTCAAAATTAGATCTCAGTAACGATAATTTCAGTGAAGCAACATTAAAAGATTATGCAAGCAAACTTAATGGGGCACAAATTAATATTGAAACGCCGCTTCAATTTTTATCTAAAGCAACATCAGGTAAAGAAAATATATATCATGATTTAATTGCTTTTGCAAAAGAGGAACTTAACGTTGAAGATGCTTCAATTTTTGAACTCAAAAGTAAATTCTGGGATATTGCTCAAGAAGTATATCAAGAGTGGTATTTAGGGACAGAATTATATGAAGAAGTAGAACATAAAACAGCTAGAACAACATATAAGAATGGATATATTAAAGAAGAAGTTGTTTTAGCAGATATTGATAAGGTTACACAACTACTCAAAGATTTAAAACAAGCCGGATATCAAATAGGTATTGCTACAGGAAGACCGAGAACTGAAACATTAGTACCATTTGAAACAATAGGGTGGTTAAAACAATTTGATGAATTTCACATTGGAACTGCATCAGAAGTGCTGAATGCTGAAACAACATACCCGGAACACAAGCCGCTTGGTAAACCGAATCCATTTAGTTATTTAATTGCCAATAGTGGTAATGATTCAGAGAAATATTTAACATATATACAGAATCAAAAAATGATTTTTGAAAATGAAAACATATATATTGTGGGTGACTCATTAGCAGATTTATTAAGTGCTAAGAAGACAGGGGCCACTTTTATAGGTACATTAACAGGATTAAAAGGTCAAGCAGCTAAAGCTGAATTAGAGTCTTATGACGCAGATTATATTGTAAATAATGTATTAGATATTAGAAATATTTTATTATAAAAAAGTATAAATTAAAGGATTGGACATAAATGTCCTAGAAATTTATAAAGAGCAGAAATTCATTATTAAATTGAATTTCTGCTTTTTATTTTTTATGAAAATCATTCACACTACTTCCGACTAGTGTTAATATAGATACCTATGCTTACACTTCTTTAGACTAGTGTAAATATAGCTACTCATGCTTACACTTATCCCAACTAGTGCAAATTTAGCTTTGTATTAAAATAGATATTGAGAACGATTTTGTGAAGTGCTGACGCCTGAGGGAATAGTATGCGTGAGAGACTACAGGCTCGAACCATACTCCTAGGCAAGCATGCACGAACGAAATCGTAAGATAAAAAATAAGCATATCACTATAAAACTGAAGAATTCAGTTAAGTGATATGCTTATTTGTTTTGACTTATGTCTTAGCTTTATTGTTTATAATGATTGATTAAGTTCTACTTTATTTATGCTTTGGAAGCCTTCTATAGCAAATAAATCAGCTATAGTTTCTTCTGAAGCTTCATCATCAAGTGACAATACCATTAATGCTTCGCCGCCTATAGAATGTCTTCCTAAATGCATTGATGCGATATTAATCCCATGTTCACCAAGGATTAGTCCCATTTTACCTACAATTCCGGGCTGATCATTATGATGAATTAATAGCATATGTTTTTCTGGTTTAAAGTCTACAGGATAATCGTTGATACGAACGATTCTTGGACCATAGCCATTTAATACAGTAGATCCGATTTTTATAGAATGCTCTTTATTTACTAATTCCAATTCTATATAGTTACTGAATCCGTACTTTTTACTATTTTTTTCAATTTGGTACGTAACGCCTTGCTCATTTAGAAGTACTAATGCATTGATTAAATTAACATGATCACCTAAATCTTGTTGCAATACACCCATTACAAGTTGTCTTGTAATTAAGCTAGTGTCATCAAGTGCTATTTCACCATGATATTTAATTTTTAATTCTCTTGGACCTTTTTCAAATAGTTGTATACCAACTTCACCAGTTGTTCTACTTAATTCAACAAATGGTCTTAATTCTTCTTCAACTTCTCCTGACATTTGAGGTGCGTTAACTGCATGTAGAACATTATTGTTTTCGAAAATGTCGATGATTTCATTAGCAACTGAGACAGCAACTTTTTCTTGAGCTTCAATAGTAGAAGCTCCAAGATGTGGCGTTACAATGATTTTTTCATGTTGTGTTAATGGTGTATTGTTTGCAGGTTCTTCTGTGAACACATCAAGTGCTGCTTTCTCTATTTTTCCTTCATCTAGAGCTTTAATAAGTGCATCTTCATCGATGATTCCACCTCTAGCAACATTGATGATTTGTAAGTTTGGTTTAGCTTTATTGAAAAAGTCTTCATTTACAAGACCTTTCGTTTTTGGTGTTAGTGGAGTATGGACAGTTATAAAATCAGCTTGTTCAGCAATTTCATCAACTGTTGCTCTTGTGATTTCTAATCTCTTTGCATCGTCACTTGATAAATAAGGGTCAAATGCAAGAATATTCATACCGAAACTTTGAGCACGTTTAGCAACGCCAAGTCCAATTCTACCAGCACCGATTACACCAAGTGTTTTTTTGTATAATTCTGTACCACGGTATTTTTTTCTATCCCAGTTACCATCTTGTAAAGAACGATGTGCTTCAGGAATGTTACGAGCCATAGATAATATCATAGCCATTGAATGTTCAGTAGCTGAAATTGTGTTTCCATCAGGAGCATTAATAACTAAAATACCTTGTTTAGTTGCATAGTTTATATCAATATTATCAACACCTACACCAGCTCTAGCGACAACACGCAAGTTTTTTGCTGCATCTAAAATAGGTGGTGTAATTTGGGTTTGACTTCTAACGATTAAAGCATCATAGCTATCTATAATGTTAATAAGTTCTGATTCACTTAGACCAGTATTTATGTCTACTTCAAATTGTTCATGGTCAGTTAAACTCTTTAAACCTTCTTCTGAAATTGGATCTACTACGATTACTTTAAACATATTGATTAACGACCTCCTGGAATTTAGAAACACCTTTACCAATTACTGATTCATCACGAATTTCTGAAAGTATAATTTCTAATGCACTTATAAATTGCAACATATCATTAGGAGAAACTTTACCCATATGACCAACTCTTAAAATAGTACCTTTGAGATGTTGTTGACCACCTGCGATAGTAATATTGAATCTGCTAAGTAATTCATCTTTAATTTGTTTTACTTCATCTTTGTTTGGTACGAAAGCAGTTACAGTAGGGGAAGCAAATTGATCTTCAACTAACAATGTCATACCTAACGCTTTTAAACTTTCTCTAACTGCAGTTTTACATACTTCGTGTCTTTTAATTGTATTTTCAAATTTTTCTTCACGAATTAAATCACAATATGCTTGAACACCTCTAATAAGTGATACAGCAGGTGTAAATGGAGTTGAATCATCATTTAAAGAAGTTATGTATTTATTTAAATCTAAATAAAATCTTGAAGTCGTCACTTCTTTAAATCGTTCAATTGCTCTGTCATTATATGCTACAAAAGCAGCTCCAGGTGGTAACATAATTGCCTTTTGACTACCTGAAACGAGAACATCGATATTATCTTCTTCCATATCAACTTCAACTGCACCGATGATACTTACGCCATCAACAATAAAATAAATATCAGGATTAAATTCTTTTACTAATTTTCCTAATTCGTTGATAGGGTGTTTTACAGAAGTTGAAGTTTCACAGAATTGTGTAAATACAGCTTTAATATCTACATTAAGTGAGTTTAAATATGTTTCGAATTCTTTTAAATCAACACCTTTTCCCCATTCAACTTCAAAAATATGTGCATTGAAAGGGTATGAAGAAGCTATCTTTCTAAACCTATCGCCAAATGCTCCTGAAACAATTATCACAATGTTATCTTCTGGATTGGTTATATTAACCATAGCTGCTTCAAGGGCACTTGTACCTGAGGAAGTTAAAATAGCTACAGGATGCTTTGCTCCAAAAATTGTTTGTAAATCTCTTGATGCTTGATGAATGATTTGACTAAATTCCTTAGTTCTATGTCCTGTCATAGGAAGATTCATTCTTTCTAATATTTCCCTTGGAACAGTAGTAGGACCTGGTGCGAGTAATAAAGAATCATGCTGATACATATATAAACACTCCTTACTGAATTTATGTTCTATATTGTAGCAGAGAAAATAATAAAATAATAGTGAATTTATTGAAAATTCTGATTAAAACGCTTTCATTTTAAAATCTTATTTCTCCAGTTGCTATAACTTGAACATTTCCAGCTAATGCACGCGTAACCATGCATGATTCTTCAGCTTTTTGAACGAGTCTATTTAATTTTTTTTGTAACGTTTCATCAGGTTCTTCACTTAAATAAATTACAGGGAAATGTTCTATTTTTTTATAAGTGATCACGTCATTTTCAACATCAACATGTCCTTTTGAATCGACTTCAATTCTTTCAATTTCAATTTCAGAACGTTCAATCATCGCAGCTAAAGTAATCATGTAGCAAGTTGATGCAGCTCCGAGTAACATTTCATCTGGATTTGTACCAATCTCAGGTCCATCCATAACCTCTGGAATAGATACTCGAGTAGATAAATTAGTTGTAGTTATATGACCAGAAGCATTTCTACCTTTAGTCCAAGTTCCTTTTAAGTCAAAAATATGTGTTGTCATAATAATGTTCCTTTCTTTAAATAAATATATTTGGGTATAATCTATAGTATGACTGATTATTAAGGAGTAGACAATGAATGTGTATAATCCACAATCTATAATTAAAGTAGCACATAGAGGGGTACCTTCGCTAGTACCAGAAAATACAATAGCATCTTATAAATTTGCACTTACATTAAATATTGACATGCTCGAAATCGATATACATAGAACGCGAGATAATAAACTTGTTATAATGCATGATCCTACAACAGAACGCACTTCACTAGAAAAAGGCATAATAAAAAACTTAACTTATAAGGAATTACAAAAATATGATATAGGCAAATGGAAAGGTGAAGCATTTATAGGAGAACGTATACCTTTATTTGACGATGTATTACATTTAATTAGAAATACAGATATTAAACTTTTAATCGAAGTTAAGCAACCAGAAAAATATCCAGGTATAGAAGAACAAATTCTTGAATCCTTAATTGCTAATGACATCAATGAACAACAAATCATCATACAATCTTTTAACAAAAAATCCATTCAAAAATTTAAAAGTTTAAACTCTAGAATTGAGTTAGGTGTTCTCATTAAAAAGAAAGATCGATTCATAAGTAGAGATTCTATAAGAAAAATAGGGGAATATGCCACATTCATAAATCCAAATTATAAAATAGTTACAAAAAAATTTGTCGACGAAGCACACAAAGTAAATATGAAAGTAATGCCTTATACTATTAATGACGATGAGACTGTTGGAAAAATGATAAATTTAAATGTAGATGGCATCATAACGGATTTTCCTCAAAAGATAGAACAATGGTTGGAAACATAAGGGGAATTAAATAATCAAAAACAAAAAAACCACTTTCAATTTGAAAGTGGTTTTTACAATAACTATTAACGAGAGTAGTACTCAACGATTAATTGTTCATTGATTTCAGCTGATAATTCGCTACGTTCAGGAACGCGTACGAAAGTACCTTCTAATTTGTCAGCATCGAAAGTTAAGTAATCAGGAACGTGGTGACTTAATTCTACTGATTCTAATACGATGTTTAATTTTTGTGATTTTTCACGAATGCTAATAGTTTGACCTGGTTTTAAAGTGTAAGATGGGATGTCTACACGAGCGCCATCTACAGTTACGTGACCGTGGTTAACTAATTGACGTGCTTGACGACGAGTACGAGCTAAACCTAATTGGTAAACTACTGCGTCTAAACGAGAAGCTAATAGTGCCATGAAGTTATCACCATGAACACCTTTCATGTTACCAGCTTTTTCGAAAATACTGCGGAATTGACGTTCGTTAATTCCGTACATGAAACGTAATTTTTGTTTCTCTTGTAATTGTTGACCATACTCAGATAATTTTTTACGTTGAGTTGGACCATGTTGACCTGGTACGTAAGGACGTTTTTCTAATTCTTTACCTGTACCGCTTAATGAAATTCCTAAACGACGTGATTTTTTCCAGTTTGAACCTCTAAATCTTGCCATAATGAAGTTCCTCCTTTTTCTTGTTTGAATGTTATGAAGAAACAAGAAAGAATGTTAAATGCTCATAAGGATATGTTATGTTTTTGTGTCTTCACCTTGCAGCCGCGGTTACACAACACACCTTCTTTGGGAATAACATAGAGCCCTATAATATTTAACTGCTACTTTCGTTAATTCACACAAAGAATAGTATACCTTTTTGGAAAGGGGATGTCAATTTATATTTTATATATGAATATGCTGTTCAAGAGTTTGAACAAGTAATTCTAAACCTTGTAAATCCTCTTTACTAAATCGTGATTTAACTGGGGCATCGATATCTAACACACCAATTATTTCTTTGTTATAGTATAGAGGTATAACGATTTCAGATTGGCTATTTGCATCGCAAGCTATATGTCCTGGAAATGCATTAACATCTTCTACAAGTTGAGATTTTTTTTGAGAAACAGCTGTACCACATACACCTTTTCCTATTTCGATATCAACACAGGCAGGTAAACCTTGAAATGGCCCTAGTTTTAATGCATTATTTTTTAAAAGGTAGAAACCTATCCAATTTATATTTGGTAAGAATTGATTGATAAATGCTGAAGTATTACTTAAATTAGCAATTAAATCTTTCTCACCTGATAATAAACCATCAAGTTGTCTACTAAGTAATGTATAGTCTAATTGATTTTCTGGCATTTTTTGTTCCTCATTTCATTATTTTTTTGAATTATATCTCTATTTTAAGATTTTGAATATGTTTTGCATAGAAAAAGGTTTGTTGGATAAATATTTTACGTTATAATAAAGAGAACGATTTAGGAGGAGAATACATAATGGCAATTTATATAACACTTGCAATTATAATCATTATATTAATTGGTATTGGTATAATGTTATGGTTGCGTACATCAAAGCGAAATTTGATTACTGAGACCGAGCAGCGTAAGCAAAAAATTAAACAATTACCTTTTCAAGATGAATTAGCTAAACTTAAAAAATTAAATATACATGGTGAAGCTAAGGACAAGTATGATCAATTCAAAAGGGAATGGCAAACTGTTTTACAAGAAGATTTAAAAGTTGTAGATGCAAAAATTCATGACGCAGATGCAGAATTAGATAAATTTAAGTTTTCTCAATCAGAAGAAAGTATTGCTGATGCTAATAAAATCATGGATGGTATAGAGAAGAAATATACGCGTTTAACTCAGAGTGTTACAGAATTAATGACAACAGTAGAAACAAGCGACCGATTATACGATGAATCTAAACAAATTTATAGAGAAACAAAAAGGGAAGTATTAGCTAACAGACATCAATTTGGTGATGCTGCAGAACTTATTGAAAAAAATATTGAAGCATTTTTACCTAGAATTGAGCAATATGAAGAACTTGTTGAAGATGGGCATTATATTAAAGCAAGTGGTCATATAGATCAACTCAATACAGATATGAAACGCATGCAAGAAGATATGAATGAAATTCCATTGTTGATTAAAGATGTTCAAAAAGAATTACCAGGTCAGTTCCAAGACTTGAAATTTGGTTGTAGAGATTTAAAAGTCGAAGGTTATAATCTTGAACACGTTAAAGTTGAAGGTACTTTACAAACACTACGTGGCAAACTTAATTTAGTTGAACCATTAATAGGTAGACTAGAATTGACTAAAGCTGAGAACATTATAATTGAAATAAATGATACTTTAGATGATATGTATGATTTGATTGAACATGAAGTGAAATCTAAAAATACTGTAGAACAATCTAAAGAAATTATTACAGACGAATTATTCCACGCTAAAGATATGAACTATACACTTCAAACTGAAATTGAATATGTTAGAGAAAATTACTATATTTCAGAAGAAGATGTTCATAAAGTTAGACAGTATGAGAATGAAATACAAAATCTTATCAGTGTTTATGATGAAATATTAGGTGAAATGGCTAAGACAAATGTTCGATATAGTGAAGTGGAAGATAACTTATTATATATTGAAGAACATGTTAAAGTGATAAATGATAATCAACAAAAAATACAAAATCACTTAGTTTCACTTAGAGAAGATGAAGCAACTGCTCAACAAAACACATTACGTGTTCAATCTAAAAAAGAAGAAATATATAGAAATTTATTGGCGTCGAATTTACCTAGTGTACCTGAAAGATTCATCATTATGAAAAATGAAATTGATCATGAAATTCGTGAAGTTAATAAGATCTTCAGTCAAAGACCAATCAATGTACAATATGTTAAAGATAAAGTAAGCAATATTGTACTACAAATGAATAAGTTCGAAGATGAAACGACAGATGTTCTAATTAATGCAGTTCATGCAGAAACATTAATTCAGTATGGTAATAGATACAGAAAAGAAAACAATGAACTGAATAAGAGTCTTAATGAAGCAGAAAGACTTTTTGCTAATAATAGATATAAGAGAGCTGTAGAAATTGCTGAAACAGCACTTGAAAAAGTTGAACCTGGAATCAGTGAAAAAATTGAAGAAGAAGTTAACAAACAATAATAGAACTTTAGAGGCTGAGACAAATTAATTTGTCTCAGCCTCTAAATGTTATCTACATGCTTTTATGAGCTAATAAGTATATCTATAGCAAATGACTTATGGTATCATTATATAATGAAAAAAAGAGGTGACAGTATGATATATCTTGATAATGCTGCAACTACGAAACCTAATGAGGACGTTATTCAATCATATATTCAAATGAATACACAATATTTTTTTAATCCGAATAGTCCTCATACAGCAGGTGTAAAAATTGCTCATTTAATTGATAAAGCTAGAGATAATATAAAACAGTACTTAAACTTAAACGATAAGTTTGACATCATTTTTACGAGCGGTGCGACTGAATCAAATAATATAGCATTGCAAGGTATGGCTCAAGCGAAGAAAAGGTTTGGTAAAACAATTTTAACTACAAAAATTGAACATCCTTCTGTTTTAGAAACTATGAGAGCACTAGAAGAACAAGGTTTTAACCTACAATATATCAACACGTTAGAGAATGGAAAGTTAGATATTACATCATTGAAAAAATTACTTAACGATGACGTTGTACTTGTAACATGTATGCATGTGAATAATATAATGGGACAAATTCAACCAATTGAAGAAATCAGTAATATTTTAAAAGACTATCCAAAAGTACATTTTCACGTAGATGGTGTTCAAGGATTTGGTAAAGTTAATTTAAATATTAATTTAGTAGATAGCTATAGTTTAAGTGCGCATAAATTTCATGGACTAAAAGGTTCTGGTATTTTAGCCTTTAAGCAAGCAAAAACGATTCAGCCAATTATTTTTGGTGGTGGACAAGAGTATGGTATTAGAAGTGGTACAGTAAATGCTCCCGTGAATATTGCTTTAGCAAAAGCAATGCGACAAATGAATGCTCAAATGGATAGTAATATTAAATTATTAACTGAAAAAGGAAAAGAAATACGTCAATTTATTGATCAGTATGAAGGGGTTTTAATTAATTCTCCTATAGATGCTGCACCATATATATTGAATGTATCGTTTCCAGGAGTTAAAGGAGAAGTATTAGTTAACGCATTTTCTAAATATGAAATTTATTTATCCACTACAAGTGCATGTTCTTCCAAAAAAAGTTCTCATAATGAAACATTGAAAGCTATGGGGCTAAGCAATATTATAATTGAAGGAAGTATAAGAATAAGCATTGCACCAGATTTAACAAACGAACAAATAGAAGCATTTAAAGATGCCTTTGACAAAGTATATAATGAGGTAAAGGAGTTATTAAAATATGAATTATGATCACATATTGGTTAGATATGGGGAATTGACCCTTAAGACAGGTAATAGAAATATGTTCGTTAATAAATTAAAAGCAAATATTAAAAGTAGATTAATGCCACTTCAAGGTTATAAAGTACGTGCTAATCGTGACAGAATGTATATAGATGTACATGAAGGTTCAGATATTGAAGAAATGATGAGTCGTATACAAACAGTGTTCGGCGTACACTCAGTAAGTCCAATAATAAGAATTGAAAAAGAATTGGACACTATGAAAGAAGTTGCTATAAAGTTTGCTGAGGATTTCAATGATGGTGATACTTTTAAAATTGATGTAAAAAGAGCAGATAAAACATTTGAACTAGATACATTTCAACTGCAACAAGAACTAGGTGGACACGTTCTTCAAAACACTGAAAATATAACAGTAAATGTTAAACAACCTGATCATAAAATTAAAGTTGAAGTACGTAAAGATGCCATTTATATGTATAACCGAGTACTCGAAGGAGTAGGAGGATTGCCAGTAGGAACGGGTGGTAAAACATTACTGATGCTTTCAGGTGGAATTGATTCACCAGTAGCAGGAATGGAAGTAATGAAAAGAGGCGTGACGATTGAAGCTATACATTTTCATAGTCCCCCATATACAAGCGAACAAGCGAAACAAAAAGTTATTGATTTAACAAAGCAACTTGCAAATTTAACTGGAGACATCAAACTACATATTGTTCCTTTTACAGAATTACAAAAACAAATTCATAAAGTAGTCGAAGAAAGTTTTACTATGACGAGTACTAGAAGAATGATGTTAAGAGTAACTGAAAAAGTAGCACATGAAATTGGTGCACTTGCAATCGTCAATGGTGAAAATCTTGGACAAGTTGCAAGTCAAACTTTAGGTAGTATGTATGCAATCAATAGCGTGACATCTATGCCAATTTTAAGACCGTTACTTACTTTTGATAAAGAAGACATCGTTAAAAAAGCTAAAGCAATAAATACATTTGAATTATCAATACAACCATTTGAAGATTGCTGTACAATATTTACACCAAAAAATCCAAAAACAAATCCTAAACTTGAAAAAGTTGAATATTTTGAGTCTAAATTTGATTTTGGTCCATTAATCGAAGAAGCGGTAAAAAATATAGAAACAATTACAATTTCTAAACATGATGATATACAGCAACAAAAAGATGAGTGGATGGATGAACTACTTTAATAATGACGTTGGGATGTCGCTATCATTAAAGTAGAGGAGATGTCCAGATGGAATTTGATTTAAATATTTTACTTATTATTATTTTATTTGGTTTAATAGCATCATTTATAGATTCCGTAGTTGGTGGAGGAGGACTAATTTCTTTACCAGCATTATTAGCTGTAGGTATGGATCCAGCAACAGCTTTAGGTACAAATAAATTAGCAAGTTCATTTGGAACGTTTACGAGTACAATGAAGTTTATAAAAGCTAGAAAAGTAGATTTTGATATAGTAGGAAAGTTGTTTCCGTTAAGTTTTGTCGGTTCAATATTTGGTGCGATTACTGCTACATATTTACCACCAGAATATTTAAAACCACTGGCAATTATAATATTAGCATTAGTGACTGTTTACTCAATTGTTAAAAAAGATTGGGGAGATATCAATAAATATAAGAAATTATCACTTAAAAAAGCAATCTTATTCATTATAGGTGTTATAGTAATCGGATATTATGATGGATTTTTAGGTGGAGGTACCGGATCATTCTTTTTATTTATGTTGTTATTAATCGGTCTGGATTATTTACATGCAGCAGGCAATGCTAAATTTTTAAATCTAGCTTCCAATCTAGGCGCTTTACTTTTATTTATGATATTAGGACAAGTGAATTATATTTATGGATTCAGCATGGCAGCAGCTATGGTAGTCGGTTCATATTTAGGAGTTACATTTGCTATAAGAAAAGGTGTATCCTATGTAAAAGTCTTATTTATAGTAGTCACAATTCTATTAATACTTAAAAATGTATACGACTACGTTAATAGTCATTTCATGTAAAGAACAGGGGCATAGGTGCCTTAGAAAATTAATAAGAGCAGAAATTCATTATTAAAATTGAATTTCTGCTCTTGTTTTTTATGAAAATCATTTTGGTAGCTCATAGAACTACCAAAATGATTGCCCGCAAAGTCTAAGACTTTGTTGGTATTTTTTATGCGCATGCTTTCCGCGGGCATGTTCTCAGCCTGTAGTCTTCGAATCATGCTTTTCCCGCAGGAGTCAGCGCTAAAAAATACCAAATATTAATTAAATATTTATTATATAATTGGAATTCATTCAAGAACTGTTTCTATGTTTAATAAATCTACTTATTAAAACAAAAAAACAAACTGAATTTATAAATTTAAGTTCAATTTGTTCACTGTCCGTAGTAGCACTTAGAGCTACCATTTTTCTATATAAAGCATCTCGTTAATTTGGTTTTTATTGTATATTTTCACGATTTTGTGAAGTGCTGACGCCTGAGGGAATAGTATGAGTGAGAGACTACAGGCTCGAACCATACCCCTAGGCAAGCATGCACGAACAAAATCGTAAGATTGTATAAAAAAATAAGTGAGCATGCACGAACGAAATCGTAAGATTGTATAAAAAATAGGCAAGCATGCACGAACAAAATTATAAGATTTTATAAGAATTTTCTTTGAACTTTGCTCCAAAATGAATTTTGAGGTAATTTAAGTGTTCTTATATATTTATCTTTAATTCTAAGGCTTATAAAATCAGTTTCTTGAATACTTAGTGCTTCATTATCTAGACCCATGATTGGATAATAATTGCCTTCTTTATCAAGTGATATTTTAAGTGTTCTTGTATCGCCTAATACAACAGAACTACTTACTGTTCTAAAATTATTATTATTTAATGATGCAATTTCTGTTAATTGCATACTTCTTATTTTAGGATCTATAATTGCGCCATCTAAAGATTTATTATAACCTGTAGATCCAGTTGGTGTAGATATCAATAATCCATCTCCGTTAAATGCCTCGAAGTATTCATCATCTATAAATATTTCCATTTTCATTGGCTTGATAACGCTAGATTTAATGTAAAAATCATTTAAACACATATAAGACATTTGATTGTTTAAATTTACTTCTAGTACTGGGTATTTTCTTACCATAACTTCTTCGGAATCTATTGATTTAATTAAGTGTGGTATATCATCAACGCTAAAATCAACATATAAATAATTTTGATCTAATCTTGTTTTTATACCAATATATACTTTATCTTTGTTGAAATTTGTTTTTCTACATGCTTGAAGGAAACTTCCGTCGCCACCAATTGAAGCAATAATGTCTGCATCATCATAGTTTGATACAAATTCAAAGCCGTGTGGTTCCATTTGGTTTTGTATTTTTTTTCGAGTCACTAAGACATCGCTATCTTTTGAAGTGAATAAGTAAATATGTTTTTTTGTTGCCATAATTTGTTCCTCCCAAAAGTTACAGTTATTATTAAAGTCTGTTATTATTATAAATGTAAATATTTAAAATAGAAAGGAAGATACTATGTCTAAAAGAATTATTGCTATTATCATCGCTGTTATTCTAGTGGTTGGTGGTATTGTTGTCAGTACTGTTGGCATATTTTTGGATGATTCATGGAAAAAAACTGTGACAGATTCAGATGGCATTAGCGAGTCGGTTCAATCTGGTAGTGATAGTAGTAATAAAATCGTAAAATTATCTGTGAATGGTACAATTCAAGATACAGGTGCGGAAGAATCACTATTCAGTGATGGAGGATATAACCATCAAGCATTTTTAAAACAACTTGATAAAATCAAGAAAGATAAAAGCGTTAAAGGTGTACTACTAGAAGTGAATTCTCCAGGTGGAGGAACATATGAGAGTGATGAAATACATAAAAAATTAGAAGAAATAAAAGCCAAAGATAAAAAAGTATATGTTCAAATGAAGAATATGGCAGCCTCAGGTGGTTATTATATCTCAACACCAGCAGATAAAATTTATGCAGGTTCTCAAACATTAACTGGTTCTTTAGGTGTTATTATTTCAAGTATAAATTACGCAGATTTAGCCAATGACTTAGGTGTTAAAGATGAATCCGTAACATCTGGTAAGCATAAGCAAATATTAAATCCAATGAAAGATATGACTAAAGAAGAACGTAATATTATGCAATCAATCATTGATGATAGCTACAAACAATTTGTAGATGTTATTAAAGATGGTAGACATATGTCTGAATCTGAAGTTAAAAAATTAGCTGACGGTAGAATTTATTCTGCACAACAAGCTAAATCAAATGGATTAATTGATGAGATTGGTTATGAAGATGATGCAATTAAAGACTTAAGAAGTGATATTAAATCTAAAAATGCACAAGTCGTAACTTATGATACATCATCAGGATTCTTAAACTTCCCAATGGGAGCTAAAAGTAAAATATCTTCTATGATGGGCTTAGATGATTTAAGTAAATATGAATCTTTAGTTAAAGCAAATAAATCACCACAACCTATGTACTTGTATGGTGAGTAAGGAGGGATTTTAAATGACTGAAGCAAGTTACGAACAAGTCGCTACAACTCGTGAACAAAGTGTTATTGAGCGTACAGTTAATAAACACATGTCTGATATAAAATCCATCGTATTTGCAGGATTCTGGGTTAGATTTTTAGCTTATATCATTGATATATTAGCTTTAGCAGGTTTTAAAGGAATAGTGTTAAGCCCTCTATTTGCATTAACACAAATTAAAAATGAATATTTATTTGTGCAATACTTTAGCGTTGGAAATATAATAAGTGCCTTAATATTTTATTTATATTTTGTACTTATGACATATTATTTTAAAGCAACACTCGGTAAAATGATTCTAGGATTAAGTGTATACAGAGAAGATGCAAAATCGCTGAAGTTGAAAGATGTACTATTTAGAGAGTGGATTGGAAGAATTATATCAGGTGCATTATTAGGAATACCATATTTAGTAGTAGCTTTTAATAAAAAACATAAAGGTATTCACGACTATTTTGGTGAGACAGTAGTGCTTAAAAATAAATATATTCAACTAAGAAACGACTTCCAAAAGGCTACAAGATAAGCATGTTATAAACAAAAAAATTTTAAAGTCTCTTTAATCATGATAAAATATATTTATCAAGAATAAGGAGGCTTTTTTTAATGGCGCAAGTTACATTCAAGAATGAACCAGTTACAATATTAGGCAAGGAAATTACAGTAGGTTCAGTAGCACCAGATTTTACTGTATTAGCAAATGATTTATCTGAAAAGACTTTAAAAGACTATGAAGGTAAAAAGAAACTTATTAGTGCCGTACCTTCTTTAGATACAGGAGTTTGTAGTCAACAAACTCGTAAATTCAACGAAGATGCTGCAAATGAACAAGATGGAGTTATCTTAACGATATCTAATGACTTACCATTCGCACAAAAAAGATGGTGTGCAGCTGAAGGTTTAGAAAATGTTGTTACATTAAGTGACCACCGTGATTTATCATTCGGTGAAAACTTTGGTGTTATAATGAAAGAACTTCGTTTATTAGCTCGTTCAGTATTTGTTTTGGACAAAGATAATAAAGTAGTTTACGCTGAAGTAGTGAGTGAAGGTACTAACCATCCTGACTATGATAAAGCTTTAGAAGCTTTTAGAAATTTAAACTAATTAACAACCATAAATCGCTGTCCATTAGATTGGACAGCTTTTTATACGAAAGAGGGCAATTATGACTGAAGAAAAGAATATAATGGAAATATTATTTGAAAAACTTGATGTAAAAAGTAAAGACCTCCATGACGAAAATGGCCAAAGCTATATTGAAAATTTAGGTTTAGCAATGGAAGAAATTTATACGAATCAAAGAGATTTGTTAGAACAATCTACTTTACAAGAACGTAGAAAAGCATTCCAATTTGCTTATTTAAGTTTATTAAAAGAAGAAGTTATTCAACCGAATCATCAAATGACGCCTGATTCAATCGGGTTTATTTTAAGTTATCTTGTAAACTTATTTAATAAAAATAGAGAATCACTAAATATAGTAGATATCGCAAGTGGTACTGGACATTTAAGTGCAACAATTAATGAACAAAACCAAGAAAAAACAGTTATGCATCATTTAATTGAAGTGGATCCAGTTTTACAACGTGTAAGCATTCATTTAGCTAACTTTTTAGAAATACCATTTGATGTATATCCACAAGATGCGATTATGCCTTTACCATTAGAGGAAGCAGATGTAATAGTTGGTGACTTACCAGTAGGCTATTATCCTGTTGATGAGCGTAGTAAAGAAATGAAATTAGGTTTTAGTGAAGGTCATAGTTATAGTCATTATTTATTATTAGAGCAAGCTGTAACTGCAACTAAGCCTGGTGGATATGTCTTTTTAATAGTTCCTACAAAATTATTTGAAGGTGAAGAAGTGAAACAGTTGCAAAAATATATTGCAACAGAGACGGAAATGCAAGCATTCTTGAATTTCCCTAACTCATTATTCAAAACAGAACAGTCGCGTAAATCACTATTGATCCTACAAAAGAAAGATCAAGGAAATACTAAGAGTGTAGAGGTATTGCTTGCTAATATTCCTGACTTTAAGGCACAATCACAATTGCAAACGTTTTTATCTGAAGTAGATGAATGGATGGAAAAAAATCATTCTTCATAAACTGTATTAATGCTTGATTCATAACTGTATTAGTGTTTAAATAGTATAGAAAAGTATTATCAGGAGGAAGTCTAAATGACAAAAATAATAGCAATTAATGCCGGTAGCTCATCTTTAAAATTTCAATTATTTGAAATGCCAGAAGAAAAAGTTATCACTAAAGGGTTAATCGAGCGTATAGGGTTAAAAAATTCAATTTTCTCAATTTCTGTAAATGGAGAAAAAATAACTGAAACATTAGATATAGAAAATCATGATGTTGCAGTAAATATTATGTTAGATGCATTGAAAGAACATAATATTATTAATGACATCAATGATATTCAAGGTACAGGACACCGCGTTGTACATGGTGGGGAACTATTCCCTGAATCTGCACTTGTTACTGATGATGTATTGGCTAAAATCGAAACATTAACTGATTTAGCGCCATTACACAATCCAGCCAATTTAATGGGTATTAAAGCATTCAGAAAATTATTACCAAGTATTCCACATGTTGCTGTATTTGATACATCATTCCACCAGACTATGCCTGAAGAATCATATTTATATAGTTTGCCATATCATTTCTATAAAGATTATGGTATTCGTAAATATGGTTTCCATGGAACAAGTCATAAATATGTATCAGAAAGAGCAGCTGAATTATTAGATCGTCCATTAGACCAACTTAGAATTATTTCTTGTCATATCGGTAATGGTGCTTCTATTGCAGCTATTGATGGCGGTAAATCTGTAGATACATCAATGGGCTTCACACCATTAGCAGGTGTTACGATGGGTACACGTTCAGGTAACCTTGACCCAGCGTTAATTCCATATATAATGGAAAAAACAGGTAAAAATGCAGAAGAAGTATTAAATATTCTTAACAAAGAATCTGGTCTTCTTGGTATCTCAGGATCATCTAGTGACTTAAGAGATATCCAACAAGATGCAAATGAAGGTAATGAACGTGCTAAATTAGCATTGGATGTATTCGCATCTAGAATTCATAAATATATGGGTTCATATGCAACAAGAATGCACGGCTTAGATGCAATTGTATTTACAGCAGGTGTTGGTGAAAACTCTGATACTGTACGTGCTAAAGTATTAGAAGGATTAGAGTTTATGGGTGTTTATTGGGATCAACGCCTAAACACTGGATTACATGGTGAAGAAGCATTTATTAATTATCCACATTCACCAGTTAAAGTAATTGTAATTCCAACAGATGAAGAAGTTATGATTGCACGTGATGTATTGAAATTCGGTAACTTAGGTTAATATATTAAAGAACTTCACAATTTGTGTCGTTCTTAAACTGTCAATAAAGTATGAGACTTTGTTGACAGTTTTTTTATACGAATTTTTAGTAAAAACCCCACTGAAAGTGAATATATATATGTTTAAAGTTATCTTGATTGGATATAACTAATTAATGTCTATTTTGAGGAGGATATTTATGAGACCAGAGAGAGCATTAATGCGTTTAGTCAGAATAGTAACGAGAAGAGTAGCTAAAGAACAATCTAGAAAACAAAAACAAGAAAACAAACAAAATTTAAAAAACCAAAATGTAGATAATAAATAAATATAAGAAAAAAGCGTTCAGTTATACTGAACGCTTCAGAGTGTCGACAAAGTCTTAGACTTTGCCGGCATTTTTTTATGCGCATGCTTTCCGCGGGCATGTTCTCAGCCTGTAGTCTTCGAATCATGCTTTTCCCGCAGGAGTCAGCGCAAAAAAATACCAAATATTAACAAATTATTTTATAATATAGATGAAATTTTATTTAGGAGTTGATTCTATGTTAAATAAATGTACGGAAAACAAAACCTATATTAGAGAAATCCGTAGACATGTTTGGCAAGATGATTTAGATATAATCGAAGATTTAAGGTTTATAGATACAATTAAAAAAGCATATAAATTAAGAAGTCAAACAGTAGAAAGACGATTTGACGATGCAAAAGAACAGCCTAGTTTAAACGCAGTTTAAGCTTAAATTTAATAAAATATACTCATTAAAACAAAAAAACAAACTGAACTTATTAATTTAAGTTCAGTTTGTCCACAGTCTGAAGCCTTCAGTTATACTGAACGCTTTTTTATATTGTAAGAATTATTTACTTTCATGGTGTTCATCAAATAATTCTTGTGTAGCTACAATAGGTTCGAAGTCATCTGGCATTGTTTCTGTTCTAACAACTAGAACGTCACAAGGTGAATTTCGCACGATTGATTCAGAAACTGAACCTACGATAAATCGTTCAACAGCATTTAAGCCTGAAGTACCACACATAATAAGGTCTACATCATAATCTATTGCTAATTTTTTAGGAATAACTGTTTTTGGTGAACCAAATTCAAGTTTAGTTGCTACATTAGAAACGCCATTTTTTTCAGCGAATTCTTTATATCCAGATAGTAAACTTTCAGCAAAGCTAGTAGCTTTATTTACTATTTGAGTATCGTAAGCCTCGACACTTGCATAAGATCGAGAATCTACAACATTGACGATTGTTAATTTTGCATCATTACGTTTAGCGACTGCCACAGCTTTGTTGTATGCCCATTCTGACTCAGTTGAACCATCTACAGCTATTAAAATATTTTTGTAACTTAACATAAAAACCGCCTCCTAGTTCTTTTGTTTAATTATATCATAATTTTCTGAAAAAATAACATTATAAACTTTTAAATAAAAGGGAATATTGAACAGTTTTATGAGAAATATGTTAAAGTATAAATGTAGTAATAATTATTTGAAAATTTAGAAAATAAAGATAATATAAAAATTGAATAATAATGATTGCGCTTTCAAATTAGTGGCGTTAAGATTGAATCAAGGAGGAATGTAAAATGATTATAGGGGTACCAAGAGAAATTAAAAATAATGAAAATAGGGTGGCATTAACACCTAGTGGCGTAGCTAGTTTAATCGCACAAAATCATGTAGTTAAAGTTGAGACAGAAGCTGGAATTGGTTCACAATTCACTGACGAAGATTATAAACAATCTGGCGCAGAAATTGTTAGTCAAGAACAAGCTTGGAATGTAGATATGGTTATGAAAGTTAAAGAACCACTTAAAGAAGAATATCAATTTTTCAAAAAAGATTTAATTTTATTTACATACTTACATTTAGCAGCAGAAGAGTCTTTAACTAACGCATTATTAGAAAAAGAAGTTACATCAATAGCTTACGAAACTGTACAGTTAAGCAATCGTTCATTACCATTATTAGCTCCAATGAGTGAAGTTGCAGGTAGAATGTCGACACAAATCGGCGCGCAATTTCTTCAAAAAACTAATGGTGGAATTGGTATACTATTATCTGGTGTTCCAGGTGTTAAACGCGGTAAAGTTACAATAATTGGTGGAGGACAAGCTGGTACAAATGCTGCTAAAATGGCAGTTGGACTTGGCGCAGACGTAACAATTATTGACTTAAATCCAACACGTTTACAACAATTAGACGATTTATTTGGTGCAAGTGTTCAAACAATGATGTCATCACCTTTAAATATTGAAGAAGCGGTAGTTGAAAGTGATTTAGTTATTGGTTCAGTACTTATTCCAGGAGCAAAAGCCCCGAAACTTGTAACTGAAGATATGGTTAAAAAAATGAAACCAGGTTCAGTATTAGTAGATATCGCAATTGACCAAGGTGGATCATTCGAAACTTCAGACAGAATTACAACACATGATGATCCAACTTACGTAAAACATGGCGTAGTACATTATGCAGTTGCTAACATGCCAGGAGCAGTTCCAAGAACATCTACAATTGCATTAAATAATGCAACTACACCATATGCAATTCAATTAGCAAACAAAGGCTATGTAAAAGCATGTCAAGATAATGAAGCACTAGCAAAAGGTTTAAACACAATTCATGGTAAATTAACTTATGAAGAAGTAGCTAAAGCTTTTGATAAAGAATTCACACCATATCAAGAAATATTAAAATAAGCAGAAATTGAAAAAATCCTGTCTCTCTAAAGCCTGAGACAGGGTTTTTTGTTTTTTTGCAGCTTGAGAAAATAAATATGAACAACTATAATTTGTATGTAATTTTATTGATTTACTTATAACAACGACGAGAAAGGTGAGCAAATGTTCCCATAGCATAATAAAGTGTAAGGGACATAATTCTGAGAAATGTCCGTAAGAGTGGTGCTAAGGGACATAATTCTGAGAAATGTCCGCAAGAGGTGTTGTTAGGGACATAATTCCGAGAAATGTCTGCAAGAGGTGTTGTTAGGGACATAATTCTGAGAAATGTCCGTAAGAGTTAGTATCTAAGGAGCAAAATTCAGAATTCTGCCAGTAAGAACAATCTAAGGAGCAAAATTCAGAATCCTGCCAGTAAGAACAATCTAAGGAGCAAAATTTAGAATTCTGCCAGTAAGAACAGTCTAAGGAGCATAATTCTGAATTATGCCAGTAAGCGCAATCTAAGGAGCATAATTCGTAATTCTGCCAGTAAGCGTAGTGCTAGTTCCAAAACCAAGACTAACTATATAGCTCTCCATTTTTAACACACTAAAATCCGCATCTCATTAAGGTATGAGATGCGGATTTATATTAATACTTATACTATTTTCGTACCGTGGACTTCATCAAATGGGATATCTTCTGTTAATGCTGAAAAATTATCTTTATTTAGTCCGCCACCTGGCATGATTGTTATGTTTCCTTTTGAATGGATTAATAATTTGCCAAGATGGTTTACGTTATCGAATATTGAAGTGTCACTTGGTCCGCCATGTGTTAATAAACGTGTAAATTGTTGGTTGATTAACCAATCTAACGATTTAAGTTGGTTGTACGGATTGATGGAATCAAATGCCATATGACAAACGGCTGGTATTACACCACATGCTTCTTTTAAAGACTGCATTTTCCATTCATCTAAATGTTCGTTTTCGTCTAAGCAACCAAATACAAAGGCATCAACATTTAATTCTTTTAATTGTATGATGTCTTGTCTCATTATTTCGTATTCAAAGTAATCATAATTAAAATCTCCGCCACGTGGTCTAATCATAACTGCAACTTCGACATTGTTTTGATGACAAAGTTCTACTGCTATTTTTACCATTCCATAGCTTGGTGTTGTGCCACCTACTGAAAGGTTATCACAAAGTTCTATTCTGTTAGCACCGTTTTTAATAGCGTTATTTATTTGAGTAATTGTTTCTACGCAAGCTTCTTTGATCATTTTTTATATCCAGTCAAAATTTTATGTCCGTCTTTAGTTACGACAATATCATCTTCAATTCTAACGCCAGCAACTGTAGGAACGTAAATACCTGGTTCTACTGTTAATACCATACCTTCTTGGAATTCATCCTTATTTGTACTAGAGATGTCTGGGAATTCGTGAACACTTAATCCGAGTCCATGTCCTAGTCTATGAGGGAAGTATTCACCATAACCTGCATTACTAATAATATCTCTTGCTACTTTATCGCAATCTGAAATTTTAGCACCAGGTTTTATCATGTCTATAGCTTGTTTGTTTGCATTAAGTACAACATTATAAATTTCTTTAGCTTTTTCTGACGGTGTACCGAATGGAACTGTTCTAGTTATGTCTGAACAGTAACCTTTATAAATTACACCTAAATCAAATAACACATATTCGTTGTCTTTTAACTTTCTATCTCCAGGTGTACCATGTGGAGCAGCAGCATGGTCGCCAAACAATACCATAGTATCGAAGCTCATTTTTGAAATGCCATGTTGTTTCATCGTTGTTTCGATATGATTTAATACTTCTATTTCAGAAATACCTTCTTCTAACTTTTCAACACCAGCTTGAATAGCTAAATCTGCATACTTAGCCGCTTCTTGTAACATTTCAATTTCATTATCTGTTTTAACATTTCTAATATCTTTTAATACTTGATCAATATCGACAATTGTTTCTACGTTAAAAGCTTTTTCAATTTCACGAAGTCTTTTAACAGATAAATGTTCAGATTCTATTGCAAATGTTTTATAAGTTTGTTGCTCGATTATATCAAAAGGTGATTCAGTATCTAAATAACCAACGATATTGCCTTTGAAACCAGCGTTCTTAGCTTCTTCTACTTCCATTTTTGGACAAAATAAAGTTTCGTCACCATCTTTAGTAATTAATAAACTAAATAATCGTTCATGAGGCTCAGATAAATAACCCGTTAAATAAAAAATGTTTAATGGAGTTGTTATCCATGCCGCATCTACACCTTTTTCTTTTAAAAATGTTGTAATTTCATTATGTTTCATTATTATGCCTCCCGCTTCTCTTTCTTACATTATTATTTTAGACTTCTTGATTCATAAATTCAAATTTAGGGTATATAACATATGGAAAAGACAATATGAGGAGGGAAAGTCATGAAAGTATCATTTCATGGACAATCAGTAATCTATTTTGAGAGTAAAGGACAAAAAGTGATTGTGGATCCATTTATTACTGGAAATCCAATGTCAGATTTAACAGCAGATGAAGTAGAGGTCGATTATATTATTTTAACTCATGGTCATGGAGATCATTTAGGTGATACTGCTAGCATTGCAAAAAGAACTGGTGCAACAGTAATTGCTTTCCCAGAAGCGATTGATTATTTATCAAATAAATATAACCTGGAAAACTTACATCCAATGAATATTGGAGGCAATGTTGAATTCAAATTTGGTAAAGTTAAATACGTTCAAGCATTTCATAGTAATAGTATTACAGAAGAAAATGGTGAAATCGTGTATTTAGGTATGCCAGCAGGGATTGTATTAGAAACTGAAGCTGGAACGATTTACCATACAGGAGATACAGGATTATTTAGCGATATGAAATTAATTGCAGATAGACATCCTGTTGATTTATGTTTCATTCCAATTGGTGATAATTTCACAATGGGAATTGATGATGCAAGTTATGCAATTAATGAATTTATTAAACCTAAAAAGGTAGTACCAATACATTACGATACATTTGATTATATTAAGCAAGATCCTAAAGAGTTTGAAAAGGCTGTTACGTCATCTGAAGTAAGTATTCTAAAAGCAGGAGAATACGTCGAATTATAAAATAGAGATTAGAAGTGGTTGCATATAAATGCAACCACTTTTCTTTTGTAAACATATCATTTAACCACTCAAAAATGTATAATAGAAAGTAATTCATTAAATTTGATAGAGGGTATAAACATGACGAAACATGAACAAATTATAAAGTACATTGAGTCGTTATCTGTTGGACATAAAATCTCTGTCAGGCAGATAGCCAAGGATTTAAATGTCTCAGAAGGTACTGCTTATCGAGCAATAAAAGAAGCGGATAACAAAGGGCTCGTAGCTTCAATTGATAGAGTTGGTACTGTTAGAATTGAGCGTAAGTCTAGAGAACAAATTGAGAATTTAACTTTTAACGAAATTGTTAAAATAGTAGATGGTCAAGTATTAGGCGGAAAGCAAGGTTTATATAAAACATTATCCAAATTTGCTATTGGGGCAATGGAGTTAAATGATGTAGTAAAATATTTAACTAAAAATACATTGCTTATAGTGGGTAACCGTGCTGATGTTCAATTGGAAGCTTTAAAGAGAGGTTCGGCAGTACTAATTACTGGTGGGTTTGAAGCAAATGAAGAAATTATTGAATATGCTAATGAATTTGAACTACCAATTATTTCTTCAAATTACGACACTTTTTTAGTTGCAAATGTTATTAATAGAGCCATCTATGATCAAATGATTAAGAAAGAAATTCTAATGGTCGAAGATATTATGATACCTATAGAATCAACTTCTCATCTTGATGACACACAAAAAGTAAGAGATTGGAATGAATTATCCCAACTTACTTCTCACACACGTTTTCCTGTAATTGACAGTGAATCGAAAGTTGTGGGCATCTTGACAAGTAAAGACATTGTGAATGAAGAACTAGATAGAAGTATTAAACCATTAATGACTAAATCACCTATAGTTGCACATTTGAATACAACGATTGCAACATGTGCGCATCTCATGATTTGGGAAGGTATAGAATTGTTACCAGTTGTTTCAAATTCTAAAGAATTGATTGGTATTATATCAAGAGAAGATGTATTAAAGACTATGCAGTTAATGAGTAAACAACCACAAATTGGAGAAACAATTCATGACCAAATTGCGAAACAAATAACGATGGTTAATGGAAATGTTGTTGTAAATATATCGCCACAACTTACAAATCAATTTGGTATGATGACGAAATCTGTATATATTGCTGTCATTGAAGAAGCATTGCGCTATGAAATACGAAAAATGAAAAAATCTGAAATTATGATTGAACATATAGATATTTATTATTTAAAGACCGTTCAAATAGATGATGATGTCGAAGTGAAAATCTCTACTTTAGATATCGGAAGATTATTTGCTAAATTTGAAGTGACTATGGTAAGTGGAAGTGCAACAGTTGCCAAAGCTTTACTTATGTGTCAAATTTTCGAAAAATAAAAAAGCGTTATAAATACAACGCTTTTAAAGAAATTAATTATGCTTTTTTTGTTCGAACTCTTCCCAAGCTTTATTTTCAATGGGTAAGTTGCCTTTAAAGTATTTGCTTGCTTTATAACCATAAGTAAGATTCAAAATACCAAAGAATAATAATACGATTACAATGATATACGTTACTAAAGTTGGAAATAAAAATACTTGGTCAGCTGCAAATGCTATCATAAATATACCGAAATAAAATCTAGAGCGTGCTTTATGATAGGCTTTTCTAACATCGCGTTTTGTTCTAAATGAACGCGCAAGATTTAAAATTGCAAATATTAAAGCTAGAATCATAATTGTTACTGCTAAAGCAACAAATGTGGACATAATTTCAGGTGACATGATTTATTCCTCCTACCAAATCGAATTATATCAATTAATAAAATATAAGTAAATATAAAGAAAGAAGGATAACAATGGAAGAAATATTAAATAAAATTAAGCAATATGAAACAATTATTATACATAGACATGTGAGACCGGATCCTGATGCATACGGTTCACAGTTAGGATTGAAATATATATTACAAGATACTTTTCCAGAAAAGAATATATATGCAGTAGGTCAATCAGAACCTACTTTAGAATTTATAGGTGATTTAGATGAAATATCTGATGATACTTATAATGGTGCACTAGTGATTGTGTGTGATACAGCTAATTCACCTAGAATTGATGATGAACGATTTAACAAAGGTTCAGAACTAATTAAAATAGACCATCATCCACCAGTTGATTCATATGGTGATATTAATTTCGTTAATACAAATGCATCATCGACTAGTGAAATAATCTTTGATTTAAATCATTCATGGAATTTGAATGACTCAAATGTTAGTGAGCGAGCAAGCCGAGTTTTATATTTAGGTATTGTTGGAGATACTGGAAGATTCTTGTTTGATAACACAACACCACATACTATGGAAGTTGCAGCACAATTGATGACGCAAGAGTTTGAACGTAATAGACTGCTCAATCAATTAAGTGAACGTGAACCTGAGTTATTACACTTTCAAGGTTATATATTACAAAACTTCAATTATGATGGTGAAGGCTTTTGTTCTATAAAAATTACGAAAGACATTCTTGAAAAATTTAATTTAAAACCTAACGAAGCTTCATTATTTGTAAATACAGTTGCAGATATTAAAGGACTTAAAGCATGGGTATTTGCTGTCGATGAAGGTAAGGAAATTAGATGTAGAATACGGTCAAAAGGAATTAAAATCAATCACATAGCTGCTAAGTATAATGGTGGTGGACATCCAAATGCTTCAGGTGCCTCCGTATATAGTTGGGAAGAGTTTGATGCATTAACTGCAGATATTAAATCTGAAATTTAGGAGGTGTAGCGCATGGTAAGTCATTTAAATATTCATTCATCATATGATTTATTAAATTCAAGCATCAGAATTTCAGATGTCGTTGAAAAAGGTAAAGATGAAAATTATCAAGCGCTAGCTTTAACGGATTTAAATGTTATGCACGGTGCATTACAATTTTATGATGAATGTTTAAAGGTAAATATAAAGCCGATTATTGGATTAACAGTATATTTAGATGATCAACTTAATCAAGTTGAATGCGTTTTATTAGCAAAAAACAATATTGGTTATCATAATTTAATTAAACTATCATCAGCAATTTCTCTTAAAGAGCGGTTTTCAACGCCTGTTGAGTGGTTGAATACTTATTCTGATGGCTTAATCATTATAGCAAAACAACTTAGCCCAGATAATGCCTATTTGTTCCAAGCAATTCAAATTAATGATGATGACAAATATTTATCTCATAATTCTAGTGCGGAATTAACACATAAAAAAGTGTATATACAATCTGCATTATATTTGAATCAAGATGACGGAGATAGTTTGATTGGTTTAAAAGCGATTAAAAATAATGAAAAATTAACGATTAGTGATTTTAACAAGAATATAAACAGACATTTCTTATCTGAAAAAGAATTGCCGAATTTAGATGTTTCAAATGAATATATTGAAAATACTGATGAGATAGCGCATAAATGTAACGTTGATATTACATATCATCAAGATTTATTACCTAAATTTGACACACCAGAGCATAAAACAAGTAATGAATACCTTTGGGAATTGTTAATGATTAATAAAGAAAGATACCCACAATTCAATGAAGAATATGAAAAAAGATTAAAATATGAATATGACATTATTGTCTCAATGGGCTATGCTGATTACTTTTTAATTGTTAGTGATTTGATTCAATATGCTAAAGAACAAAATGTACTAGTCGGACCAGGACGTGGATCATCAGGAGGTTCATTAGTTAGTTATATTTTAAATATAACGACAATTGATCCGATAGAGTTTGATCTGTTATTTGAACGTTTTTTAAATCCGCAACGTGTAACAATGCCAGATATTGATATTGATTTTCAAGATACTAAAAGAGATAAAGTAATTCAATATGTACAAAATAAATATGGAGACAATAAAGTAGCAGGTATTGTTACATATGGTCATTTACAAGCAAGAGCGGTAGCAAGAGATGTAGGAAGAATTCTACAGTTTGATGATGCGACTTTAAATTATATATCTAAACTGATACCACATAAATTAGGTATTACACTGAACGAAGCATATGAGAGTGAAGAATTTAAGCAATTTGTTAATCAAAATCATTTACATGAAAAATGGTTTGAACTCAGTAAACAACTTGAAGGATTACCACGTCATACGTCTACTCATGCAGCGGGTATTATTATAAATGACCAATCATTACATCAATTTGTTCCTACTATGATGGGTGACACAGGTGTTTTAACACAGTGGACAATGACAGAAACTGAAAAAATAGGCTTGCTAAAAATTGACTTTCTTGGATTAAGAAACTTATCTATTATTCAACAAGTCGTTAATCAAGTTAAATATCAAGAAAATAAAAATATAGATATTGAAGAAATACCTTTCGACGATGCTAAAGTTTTTCAGCTTTTATCAAGAGGAGAAACTACAGGAATATTCCAACTTGAATCACAAGGCGTTCGAAGTGTATTAAAAAGATTAAAGCCTGATCATTTCTTGGATATTGTTGCCGTAACTTCTCTTTATAGACCTGGCCCAATGGAAGAAATTCCTACTTATATAAAACGGCGAAGACAGAATGAACAAATTGAATACTTACATCCAGATTTAGAAGGTATATTGAAATCAACATATGGTGTTATTATTTATCAAGAACAAATTATGCAAATTGCAAGCAAATTTGCTGGATTTTCTTATGGGGAAGCGGATATTCTAAGACGTGCGATGAGTAAGAAAAATAGAGCAGTATTAGAAAATGAAAGAAAGCATTTTGTTAACGGTAGCTTAGAACGTGGGTACGAGGAATCAACAGCAATAAAAATATTTGATTTAATTCTTAAATTTGCTGATTACGGTTATCCGAAAGCGCATGCTGTAGCTTACAGTAAAATTGCATATATCATGACATATTTAAAAGTTCATTATCCGACTTATTTTTATGCCTCTATACTATCCAATGTAGTAGGTAATGAAGTGAAAACTGAACAAATGGTAACTGAACTGAAAAGAATAGGTGTTAAAATTTATCCACCATCCATTAATGATAGTGAATGGTTTTATAAAGCAACTTCAGACGGAATTTACACATCACTTGGAGCAATAAAAAGTGTTGGTTATCAAAGTGTCAAAAGTATTGTCGATGAAAGAAAGACAAATGGTAAATATAAAGATATGTATGATATTGTTCATAGACTTCCTAATAAAGTGAAAAATAAAAAAATGATACAATCACTTATTTATTCAGGTGCATTAGATACTTTCGGTCAAACAAGAGCTACCATGTTACAGTCAATTGACGATGTTTATGAAAGTAGTGAGTCAGTTGGAGATGCCAATAATTTACTTGCAGAACTAGGCTTAAATGTAAAAAAAGAATTCAAAGAAGTTGAAGAAATGCCTAGCCTTATGAAAAGTGAATATGAAAAAGAATATTTAGGATTTTATGCGACTGAGCATCCTATTCTATCTTTATTCAAACAACTCCAATATTTATCTATTTATCCAATTAGAATACAAAATGACAAAGTACCTATGTTAGTTATGATTTCTTCTTTAAGAAAAATCAGGACTAAAAAAGGGCAAAATATGGCTTTTGTAAATATAATTGATGGTATAAATGAAGTGGAAGGTGTTATTTTTCCAGATGCATATAAACTAATTGAAACAACTGAAATTATAAACGTACCAATTATTATTCAAGGTAAGTTTGAGAAAAGAAATGGAAAGATGCAAATCATTATTAATAGTATAGAAATGTTAGAAGACTTTAAAAAAGAAAAGTTAGCAACTACTAAAGAAGTTGTGGTTAGAAATGTGACAAGTCTGGATGAATGGGTAACAAAATCAGAGGAAAGTAAAATTAAAGTAACATACTTTAACGATAATGATTTTACCTCAAAATCACTTGGATATTTAAATTTGAATAAAGGTGATTTTGAAGAATTTATAAATATAGTAGGTTATGAAAATGTACGACTTTTATAGTCTTTATTAATTAAATAAATTATGATATAGTATTCTTCATGGTGGTCTGACCACTGTGGAGAATTTTTTAATTTAAATAATAAAATTTCATGTATAATAAAGGGATAGATACATAAAATGAAGGGATGATCATTTTGTCACTAAGAGACGATGCTCTATATATGCACAAAGAAAAACAAGGTAAATTAGGTGTCTACGCAAAGGTTAAAGTTACTAATAAAGAGGAGTTAAGCCTTGCTTATTCACCGGGAGTTGCTGAGCCATGTAAAGATATACATGAAGATGTACGTAAAGTATATGACTATACAATGAAATCAAATGCTGTAGCAGTTATTACTGATGGTACTGCTGTATTAGGTCTTGGAGATATTGGTCCTGAAGCAAGTATTCCAGTTATGGAAGGTAAAGCAGTATTATTTAAAAGCTTTGCAGGCGTAGATGGCGTTCCAATTGCATTAAACACGACAGATGTTGATGAAATTGTAAACACAGTTAAACTACTAGAACCTAACTATGGCGGCGTTAACTTAGAAGACATTTCAGCTCCTAGATGTTTTGAAATTGAAGAGAGACTTAAAAAAGAAACTAAAATACCTGTATTTCATGATGATCAACATGGTACTGCAATCGTCACAGTGGCTGGATTAATAAATGCACTCAAAATTACTAACAGAAAAGTATCCGATATAAAAGTAGTCTTAAATGGCGCTGGTGCTGCTGGTATTGCAATTATAAAATTATTATATAGTTATGGCGTAAGAAACATGATTATGTGTGATTCTAGAGGTGCAATTTATGAAGATCGTCCTTATGGAATGAATCCTACTAAAGATTTTGTAGCTAAATGGACTAATAAAGACAAAATCGAAGGAAAACTAGAAGATGTTATTAAAGAAGCTGATGTTTTTGTTGGTGTTTCAGTAGAAGGCGCATTAACAAAAGAATTAGTTGAAACTATGGCAGAGGACCCAATTATTTTTGCTATGGCCAATCCGGTTCCTGAAATTATGCCTAATATTGCAAAAGAAGCTGGTGCAAAAGTTATAGGCACAGGACGTTCAGATTTTCCAAATCAAATTAATAATGTATTAGCATTCCCTGGTATTTTTAGAGGTGCTTTGGATATTAGAGCAACACATATAAACGAAGAAATGAAACAAGCGGCTGTAGAAGCCATTGCTAACTTAGTTTCAGAAGATGAATTAAATTCAGACTATGTAATACCTGGTCCATTTGATGCAAGAGTTGCCCCTTATGTTGCTAGAGCTGTAGCTAAAGCCGGTATGGAATCAGGTGTAGCACGTATTGAAGTCGATTTAGATGAAATTGAGCGAAAAACATACGAATTAGCTGACTTGTCATAGCTTGGGAAGGAGGCACCACATTGGATAAAAATAAGCAAAAAGGTTTAATCAAGATTGTCGAACAAATTCAATCAATTATTGTTGAAAAAAATATTCAAGTGGGCGAAAAGCTACCTTCTGAAAGATTTTTAAGTGAGACACTTAATGTCGGGCGTTCAAGTATAAGAGAAGCTCTTAGAGCATTAGAGCTTCTCGGTGTAATACATACTAGGAGAGGTGAAGGTACATTTCTAAGTGATATGTACCAACACCAACTTTTTGATTTGATTGGTAGGTTTTTGATCCATAATGAATCTCAATTAGATGAAATAAATGAACTTAAATGGATGATTGAAAATTTTTGTGAAGAACATAATAGCATTGAAACAAATTCAAAAGAAGAACTTGTTTCTTCTAATAATAATCAAATTATGTATATGATTTGGAAACTACTCTCTCAATATAGTGATAGATTTGAAAGAGATAATTGTAAATAAGATCAGGGGGATAGTGACATGTTTAAAGACTTGTTCAATCGAAACCAAAAAAAGAAAAAATATGTAACTGTTCAAAACAGTAAAGATAACGACGTGCCAGAAGGTATTATGACTAAATGTCCAAAATGTAAAAAAATTATGTATACGAAAGAACTCGTACAAAATTTAAATGTTTGTTTTAATTGTGATCATCATATTGCGCTTAGTGCTCACGACAGAATTAAAACTGTAAGTGATGAAGACGCGTTTAAAGAATTCGATGTCGGTATGACTGCTTCAAATCCTTTAGAATTTCCTGGATATGAAGATAAGCTTGAAAAAGATAGACAAAAAACAGGTCTTAATGATGCTGTTGTGACAGGTGTTACAACAATAGATGGTATCCCTTATGGTATTTGCGTTATGGATTCCAGATTTAGAATGGGTAGTATGGGTGCTGTAGTCGGAGAGAAAATTTGTAGAATAGTAGATTATTGTGCAGATCATGATTTACCATTTGTATTATTTACAGCAAGTGGTGGTGCACGGATGCAAGAAGGTATAATTTCCCTTATGCAAATGGCTAAAACAAGCGTTTCAATCAAACGTCATAGTGATAAAGGTTTACTTTTTATTTCTTATATGACACATCCAACTACAGGAGGCGTTTCAGCTAGTTTCGCATCTGTAGGGGATTTAAATTTTGCAGAACCAAAAGCATTAATTGGATTCGCAGGTAGAAGAATCATTGAACAAACTATAAGTGAAAAACTACCTGATGATTTCCAAACGGCAGAATTTTTACTAGATCATGGACAACTTGATAAAGTTGTACATAGAAAAGATATGTACAAAACATTAAGTACTGTTCTTAAGATGCATCACAACGAGGTGAGAGATAATGCTTGAATTTGAAAAACCTTTAGAAGAGATTAAAGAGAAGATAGCATCTCTAAAAGCTTATCAAGAAAAGCATGGTGTTAATTTAGTAGATGAAATTGAAATATTAGAAGCAACTTTGTCTAAAGAAACAGAACAAATATATAAAAACTTAAAGCCTTGGGATAGAGTACAAGTTGCTAGGTTGCAAGAAAGACCAACAACGCTAGATTATATTCCATATATATTCGATGACTTTATAGAATTACATGGCGATCGTACATTTAGAGATGATCCAGCATTAATAGGTGGATTAGCTTATTTTAATGGATTACCTGTAACAGTTATTGGTCATCAAAGAGGTAAAGATACGAAAGATAATATTTACCGAAACTTCGGTATGGCACATCCTGAAGGGTATCGTAAAGCTTTGAGATTAATGAAACAAGCAGAAAAATTCAACCGTCCTATTATAACCTTTATTGATACAAAAGGTGCATATCCAGGTAAAGCAGCTGAAGAACGTGGCCAAAGTGAATCAATTGCTAAAAACTTAATCGAAATGGCTTCATTAACTGTACCCGTTATTTCTATCGTAATTGGTGAAGGTGGAAGCGGCGGGGCACTTGGTTTAGGTGTTACGAACCGTTTACTTATGCTTGAAAATAGTACGTATTCTGTAATCTCTCCTGAGGGTGCAGCTGCATTATTATGGAAAGATTCAAGTTTAGCACAAATGGCAGCTGAAACGATGAAAATTACTGCTCCTGATTTATTTGAATTAGGGGTTGTAGATGAAGTGGTTAAAGAACCATTTGGTGGAGCACATAAACATTTAGAAAATCAAGCAACACTTATAAAGACTTCGATTAACAAACATATGTCTGAGTTAAAAACATTATCTCCAGAAAGTTTAGTTGAAGATAGGTTTAAAAAGTATCGTAATATAGGAAGTTATATTGATTAATAACAAACATGGAAAAGAAAGGTCTTGTTTAAAAGACTTTTCTTTTTCTTTGTTATGAGTATATATGCATAATAGAAATAAATGTATAGCGTTTTCAAGATTCCGAATATTACAAAACTTAGAATCTTTGTTTAAGAAGACGTTTACATATCTAAATAACGTTAGTTTTAATGGAATCAAGCAATTATTTGTGTTATTTTTAAATTAACAAACATATAACAAGAGAGGTCTGTATATTTATGAAAAAAATTGCAGTATTAACGAGTGGTGGAGATTCACCAGGGATGAACGCAGCTATTCGTGCGGTTGTTCGTAAAGCTATTTATCATGATATTGAAGTTTATGGTGTTTACCAAGGATATTTAGGTTTAATCAATGATAATATTGAAAAACTTGAATTAGGCTCAGTAGGTGACATGATTCAAAGAGGTGGAACATTCCTTTATTCTGCAAGGTGTCCAGAATTTAAAGAAAAAGAAGTTCGTGCTAAAGCTATCGATAACCTTGAAAAAAGAGGT
The DNA here is from genome assembly GCF_022386495.1 of Mammaliicoccus sp. H-M34. Classification (NCBI taxonomy): domain Bacteria; kingdom Bacillati; phylum Bacillota; class Bacilli; order Caryophanales; family Staphylococcaceae; genus Mammaliicoccus; species Mammaliicoccus sp. H-M34. The sequence continues at coordinate 262,210 of NZ_JAJNIK010000001.1, read as the reverse complement.
ATAGAAGGCTTGGTTGTTATCGGAGGCGATGGTAGCTATAGAGGCGCACAAAGATTAAGTGAAGAAGCAAAAAACCTTAAAACAATTGGTGTACCAGGTACAATCGATAATGATATAAATGGTACTGACTTCACAATCGGCTTTGACACAGCTCTTAACACAATTATAGAGTCTGTTGATAAAATTAGGGATACAGCATCAAGTCATGAACGTACTTTTATTATCGAAGTTATGGGTAGAGATGCTGGGGATTTAGCATTATGGTCAGGATTAGCTGCTGGAGCTGAAACAATTTTAATTCCAGAAGTAAAAGCGGACATAGAAGAAATTGCTGAAAAAATCCAACAAGGCATGGATCGTGGTAAGAAACACTCAATTATAGTATGTGCTGAAGGTGTTATGACAGGAAATCAATGCGGCGAAGAATTAAAAAAATATATCAACATTGATACACGCGTTTCATGTCTAGGTCATATTCAAAGAGGTGGTACACCTACAGGTATGGATAGAGTATTAGCATCAAGATTAGGTGGATACGCTGTCGAATTACTTATGCAAGGTGAAAGTGCTAAAGCAGTTGGCATTCAACAAAATGAGTTAACATGTACTCACTTTGATGGAATATTCCAATCAGAACATAATATCGATAGCAAAATGTATGAATTAGCGCATCAATTATCTATTTAAATCAAGTAAAAACTATGGAGGTCATTTTAAAATGAGAAAGACAAAAATTGTATGTACGATAGGTCCAGCATCAGAATCAGAAGAAATGTTAGAAAAATTAATGCTTGCAGGGATGAACGTCGCTAGATTAAACTTCTCTCACGGCAGTCACGAAGAACATAAAGGTCGTATAGATACAATTAGAAAAGTAAGTGCAAAATTAAACAAAAATATTGGTATCTTACTTGACACTAAAGGTCCAGAAATCAGAACGAATAATATGAAAAATGGTTTAATTGAACTTACTAAAGGTAGTGAAGTTACAGTTAAAACAACAGAAGTTGAAGGTACTCCTGAAGCATTTTCAGTAACTTATGAGAAATTAGCTGAAGACCTTGAAGTTGGTTCAACAATTCTACTTGATGATGGTTTAATAGAACTTACTGTTAAATCTATAGACGTTACTAAAGGTGAAGTTGTTTGTCATGTAGAGAATACAGGAGAACTTAAAAATAAAAAAGGTGTTAACTTACCAGGTGTTAAAGTAAATCTTCCAGGTATTACTGAGAAAGATGCTAGTGATATTCGTTTTGGTATCGAACAAAATGTAGATTTCATAGCTGCAAGTTTCGTAAGACGTCCTTCAGATGTTTTAGATATTCGTGGAATTTTAGAAGAAAAAGAAAACAATACAATTAAAGTTATTCCTAAAATTGAAAATGAAGAAGGAATTGAAAATATAGATGAAATTCTTCAAGTTTCAGACGGCTTAATGGTAGCTCGTGGTGATATGGGTGTTGAAATCTTACCAGAAGCTGTACCAATGGTTCAAAAACAATTAATTAAGAAATGTAATAAATTAGGTAAACCAGTTATTACAGCTACACAAATGTTAGACTCAATGCAAAGAAATCCTCGTTGTACAAGAGCTGAAGCAAGTGACGTAGCCAACGCTATTTATGACGGTACAGATGCAGTAATGTTATCTGGTGAAACTGCAGCTGGATTATATCCAGAAGAAGCTGTACGTACTATGCAAAATATCGCAGTAGCTGCTGAAGATGCGCAAGATTACAAAAAATTATTGTCAGACCGTTCAAAAATGATAGATACAAACTTAGTAAATGCTATAGGTGTGTCAGTGGCACATACAGCATTAAACTTAAATGTAGAATCAATCGTAGCTGCAACAGAAAGTGGAGCAACTGCACAAACAATTTCTAAATATAGACCACATTCACATATCATTGCTGTAACACCAAACGAAACAACAGCTCGTCATATGACATTAGTATGGGGTGTATTACCGGTTGTTAAAAAAGGTGAGCAAAATACGGATGAGTTATTAAACAATGCAGTATCAACAGCAGTAAACACTGGTTTAGTTGATAATGGTGATTTAATCATTATTACAGCAGGTGTTCCTACTGGAGAATCAGGTACAACTAACTTAATGAAAATACATTTAGTTGGGGATGAATTAGCTAAAGGCCAAGGTATTGGTCATAATTCAACAGTAGGTAAAGCAGTAGTTGTAAATAAAGCTGAAGATTTAAAAGGAAAAGATTTAAGTGAATCAATCGTAGTTACACAATCTACAGATGCAGAAATGGTTCCTTACTTAGAAAAAGCAAAAGGGATTGTAACTGAAGAAGGTGGTTTAACTTCACACGCAGCTGTAGTTGGACTTAACTTAGGCGTTGCAACAATAGTTGGAGTAGAAGATGCTCGTCAAAAAATTGTAGACGGTACTTTAATTACATTAGATCCTAAACAACATAAAATATATGAAGGATACGCTAACGTACTTTAATATATAGATTAACTTTAAAAGAGGATGAGACAATTAATTTGTCTCATCCTCTTTGTCATAGGTCCTCTATATTCACACAAGTCGAGAGAAGTGTAAGTAACCTATATAAAAAAAGAGTAGAAATTCACTTTCAACAATGAATTTCTACTCTTTTTTATATTTCTAAGACATTGTGTCCAAGCACTTTATCTTATTTAAATACTTTGTTCTTTTGCATAAAATACATCAAAGTTAAAAGGATAAACCAAATTGGAGTGATTAAGATAGCGATTAAGGTAACTTTGTTTGTCATCAATAAAATGAATACAAAGATAAAGAATATTAATGTTATCCATGCTACAGGTACGCCACCTGGCAATTTGAATTTAGAACTTTTATTTAACTCAGGGGAAATCTTACGATATTTAATATAAGCAATAATAATCAGCGACCATACAACTAAAAATAAAACGGTTGAAACAGATGTAACGTATTTAAATACTTCTCCAGCATCTTTTATAACGTAGTTTAGAATTACAGAAATCATTAATAAAAAACAACTGAATAGTGTAGCTTTATAAGGAACACCTGTCTTGTTTGTTTCGCCAAATCTTTTATTAGCTTGTCCATTTTGAGATAAACCATAGAGCATTCTACTATTTGAAAAGATTCCACTATTACAAGATGATGCTGCAGCTGTAAGAACTACAAAGTTAATAATTGCTGCAGCTATTGGAATCCCTATGAGGCCAAATAGTTTAACAAATGGACTTTCTGCAGGATCAATTTTATCCCATGGCGTAATAGACATGATGATAATTAGTGAACCTACATAAAAAATCATAATACGAATAGGGACACTGTTTATTGCTCTAGGAATTGTTTTGTGAGGGTCTTTCGTTTCACCTGCAGTGACACCTATTAATTCAATTCCAACAAAAGAAAATGTAGCCATTTGGAATGACATGAAGAATCCATTCATACCATTTGGAAATATTCCATCATGATCCCATATATGTGTTATAGATGCAGTACCATAAGGTGTTTCATACGCCATAACAATCATTATAATTCCTACAATTATTAGTGCTACAATTGTTGTGATTTTGATAATCGAAAACCAAAATTCTAATTCTCCAAATAGTTTAGCAGTCATTAAATTCAAGGACATTAAAACGAGTATAGTAAATAATGCTGTTAGCCATGTTGGTATATTTGGAAACCAAAAACTTATGTATTTTGCAACTGCTGTAACTTCAGCCATGCCTGTTACAATCCAACAGAACCAGTAAGTCCATCCTGTTATGTATCCAGCAAATGGTCCGATATATGTATGAGTTACATCTGCGAATGAATGAAAATCAGTATTTGACAGTAAGATTTCACCTAAAGCTCGCATAAATAAAAATAGTATTAATCCTATAATAATATAGGTAAGTAGAATTGATGGTCCGGCAGAATGAATTGTTTCTCCAGCGCCTAAAAACAAACCAGTACCGATTGCTCCCCCTATAGCAATAAGCTGTACGTGTCTATTACTCAACTCCCTTTGTAAATTATTAGACATAAATCCTATTTCCTTCTTTCATATTCAAAATTTTATGTTTTTATTATGCACTTGCTGTCAGAAAATAGCAATTAAAAACTTAAGTATATTAAAGCTTAAATTTTACTTAAATCATGATTTATAATTTTTATCATATATAATAATAAAAATGAATGGTTAAAGTGTAAAAAGGACTAAATCTGATAAATGTGATAAGATATAATTATCTTAAAAATCCTTTGTTGTTCACGTTTTGGAGGTATATTTAATTTATTATATGAATATTATAAAAACGATAAATTTACATTTGTTTAATTTAATTTAATTTCAATTACTAACTTTTTTCAAGTTTCAAAGGTCTTCGCATTCACAAATCAACAGAAATTATATATAATGTAATATGAAAGCCATTACATATATGGGCAATTATTTAGTAAGGGGGATATTATTATGGCACAAGTAGCAAAAGGTTTAGAAGGTATCATTGCTTCTGAAACTGAAATTAGTTCAATTATAGATAATCAATTAACTTACGCAGGTTATGAAATAGATGATCTAACTGAAAATGCATTATTTGAAGAGGTAATGTTTTTACTTTGGAATTTAAGATTACCTAATAAAGCAGAATTAGAAGAATTAAATGGGAAGTTATTTGATTATATGACTTTAAATCCAAGAATGTATAGTCACTTTGAAGATTATGCAACGGATAAAATACACCCAATGACAGGGTTACGTACATCGTTATCTTATCTTGCTCATTTTGATCCTAAAGCAGAAGTATTCGACGAAGAATCTAATTATGAACGTGCAATAAGAATCCAAGCGAAAATAGCTTCATTAGTAGCTTCATTTTCACGTGTGAGACAAGGTAAGCAAGTTGTTAAACCTAAAAAAGAATTAACATATGCAGCAAACTTCTTATATATGTTAAGAGGAGAAATACCAACTGATGTTGAAGTTGAAGGTTTCAATAAAGCTTTAATTTTACATGCAGACCATGAATTTAATGCATCTACATTTACAGCGAGAGTTGCAGTTTCAACTTTATCTGATATGTATTCAGGTGTAACTGCAGCAGCTGGAGCTCTTAAAGGACCATTACATGGTGGCGCTAACGAGCAAGTTATGAAAATGTTAACTGAAATTGGTACAGTCGATAAAACAGACGATTATATTAAAGAAAAAATAGCAAATAAAGAAAAAATTATGGGCTTTGGACATAGAGTATACAAAAATGGTGATCCAAGAGCTAAATATTTAAAAGAAATGAGTCGTCGTATAACAGATGAATCAGGTCAAAAAGAATTATTCGAAATTTCATTACGCATTGCTGAAATAATGAAAGAAGAAAAAGGATTATTACCTAATGTAGATTTCTATAGTGCTACTGTATATCATAGTATGGGTATTGACCATGACTTATTTACACCAATTTTCGCAATTAGTCGTATGTCAGGTTGGACAGCTCATATTCTTGAACAATATAGAACAAATAGAATAATGAGACCAAGAGCTGAATACACTGGCGCGCGTGATCGTAAATACGAAGCGATTGAAAAACGATAATATAGTTAATATAATATAAATAACACAAATTAGATGGAGGAATAATATAATGACAGCAGAAAAAATCACAACAAATCAAGGCGTATTAAATGTTCCAAATAACCCGGTCGTACCATTTATTATCGGAGACGGAATTGGTCCAGATATTTGGAATGCAGCAAGTAGAGTATTAGATGCTGCAGTAGAAAAAGCATATAATGGTGAGAAGAAAATCGAATGGAAAGAAGTTTTAGCTGGTCAAAAAGCATTCGATGAAACTGGCGAATGGTTACCTGAAGCGACTTTAGATACAATTAGAGAATATTTAATCGCAATTAAAGGACCATTAACAACTCCAATCGGTGGAGGTATTCGTTCACTAAACGTTGCTTTACGTCAAGAGTTAGATTTATTCACTTGTCTACGTCCTGTACGTTGGTTTAAAGGTGTTCCTTCACCAGTTAAACGTCCAGAAGATACAGATATGGTTATCTTCCGTGAAAATACAGAAGATATCTATGCTGGTATTGAATTCCAAGAAGGCACAGATGATGTTAAAAAAGTAGTAGACTTCTTACAAAATGAAATGGGTGCTAAAAACATTAGATTCCCAGAAACTTCAGGTATCGGTATCAAACCAGTTTCAAAAGAAGGAACTGAAAGACTAGTAAGAGCAGCTATTAACTATGCATTCGATAACAACCGTAGAAATGTTACTTTAGTGCATAAAGGTAACATCATGAAATTCACTGAAGGTGCATTCAAAAAATGGGGTTACGATCTAGCTGAACGTGAATTCGGTGATAGAGTATTTACTTGGCAACAATATGATAAAATTGTTGAAGAACAAGGTAAAGATGCAGCAAACAAAGCACAATCAAATGCTGAAGCAGAAGGTAAGTTAATTGTTAAAGATTCAATTGCTGATATCTTCTTGCAACAAATCTTAACTCGTCCAGCTGAATTTGATGTTGTAGCGACTATGAACTTAAATGGTGACTACATTTCAGATGCATTAGCAGCTCAAGTTGGTGGTATTGGAATTGCTCCAGGAGCGAATATTAACTATGAAACTGGACATGCAATATTTGAAGCTACTCACGGTACAGCTCCAAAATACGCTGGTTTAGACAAAGTAAACCCTTCATCAGTTTTACTTAGTGGTGTATTAATGTTAGAACATTTAGGATGGCAAGAAGCTGCAGATAAAGTAACTCAATCTGTAGAAGCAACAATTGCTTCTAAAGTAGTAACATATGACTTTGCTCGTTTAATGGATGGCGCGACTGAAGTTAAATCTTCAGAATTTGCTGATGAATTAATTAAAAATTTACCATAATTAAAGCATTAATTGAGGAAGGTTATTTATAACCTTCCTTTTATTTATAAGGAGATGAATATTATGGCAAGGAAGAAGATATCAATAATTGGTGCAGGATTTACTGGTGCAACTGCTGCTTTCATTGCAGCTCAAAAGGAATTAGGTGACATTGTTTTGGTAGATATGCCACAGTCAGAAAATCCTACTAAAGGAAAAGCACTCGATATAGCAGAAAGTGCTCCAGTATTATCTTTTGATTCAAAAGTAATAGGTACTTCAAACTATGAAGATACTAAAGACTCAGATGTTGTTATTATTACGGCTGGTATTGCGAGAAAGCCAGGTATGTCACGTGACGATTTAGTTCAAACAAATCAAAATGTAATGAAATCAGTAACAGAACAAATCGTTAAATATTCACCTAATACAGTTATTATAGTATTAACAAATCCTGTTGATGCAATGACTTATACAGTTTACAAAGAATCAGGTTTACCAAAAGAACGAGTAATCGGTCAGTCTGGTGTCCTTGATACTGCAAGATTTAGAACATTTGTCGCAGATGCTTTAGATTTATCTGTAAAAGACGTTACAGGATTCGTATTAGGTGGTCATGGTGATACAATGGTACCTTTAATTAGATATTCTACAGCTGGTGGTGTACCATTAGAAAATTTATTATCACAAGATAAAATTAATGAGATTGTAGATAGAACTAGAAAAGGTGGAGCTGAAATCGTTAACCTATTAGGGAATGGTTCTGCTTATTATGCACCTGGTGCAGCTTTAATAGAAATGACTGAAGCAATCTTGAAAGATCAGAAAAGAGTATTGCCTTCAATTGCATATTTAGAAGGCGAATATGGATATAATGATATATATTTAGGTGTGCCTACTGTATTAGGTAAAAATGGAATAGAAAGCGTCCTTGAATTAGACTTAACTGATGAAGAAAAAGAACTATTAGATGAATCTGCTGAATCAGTTAAAGTTGTCAGAGATATTTTACAATAAAATAATATGAATAAGGCTGATTCGGTAAAGAATCAGCCTTAATGTTTAGAAAGTGTTAACTTTTTGTAAAGTTCTCTAAATATGCATTATTTTTTTAATAATTTAAGTTATAATTATATTAAATCGCTTAAGGAGGACCTTGCATGTCACAAAAAGTATTGGTTGTAGACGATGAACAATCTATCGTTACATTGCTGAAATATAATATAGAACAAGCTGGATACCAAGTAATCGTAGCTTACGATGGTGTTCAAGCATTAGAAATGGTTAACGAAGAAAAGCCTGATTTATTAGTATTAGATGTAATGTTACCTGAAAAAGATGGAATTGAAGTATGTAAAACGATTCGTTCTGACAAAAATCAAGTTCCAATTTTAATGCTTACTGCCAAGGATGACGAATTTGATAGAGTATTAGGTCTAGAATTAGGTGCAGATGATTATATGACGAAGCCATTTTCACCTCGTGAAGTGGTAGCTCGTGTTAAAGCAATTTTACGACGTGTCGGTCAAGTTGAAACTCAAAACTCAGATGACGATGAAGATATTATTTTAGGTTCAATTAGAATCAGACCTGACTTTTTCGAAGTTTATAGAAATGACGAATTATTAGAATTAACACCTAAAGAATTTGAGCTTTTACTTTATTTAATTGAAAGACAAGGACGAGTTATAACACGTGAACATATGTTAAATTCAGTATGGAATTATGAATTTGCTGGCGACTCTAGAATAGTTGATGTACATATTAGCCATTTGAGGGATAAACTTGAAGAGAATCCTAAGCAACCTCAATTTATTAAAACAGTTAGGGGTTTAGGCTATAAGTTAGAAAGACCAAAGAACAATGATTAAATTTTATAATAAGTTATTAATTATACTTACAACGGTCACTGTTGTAAGTTTTCTTATATTAGGGTTTTTCCTTCATAATTCTAGTTATGATTTAATTTCTAAACAACAGCAAAAATTATTAAAAACAGAATCTCAAAAAATATATAACATTGCTAAAAAAGAGCCACAAAAAATTAACGAAATACTTGATGTATTTGAGCAAGATGTTTATCTAGAGAAAAATGGTAAAGTAATCTATAACTCAACAAAAAATAATACAAAACTATTTAAAAAAGAAAAAAATAAAGCAATTTCAGATGCAAAATCTTTTGATGAATATTTCTCAGTAGACAAAACTGATTCTGAAATTTTGTATGCTAAAAAATACAATGAATATACTATAGCTATAGCTAAGCAAACGGATACTATATCTATTATTCAAAAAGATATATGGAAGTATTTATTACTCGTACTATGCTTTATGTTACCGCTTATATATTTTGTAGTTAGATATATTAATACTTCTTATATACATCCAATAAAAGAAGTAACTTATGCTACAAAATTATTAGCTTCAGGAAAATATCGTGTTAGAGTTCCAGAAAGTAATGTTAAAGAAACGAAAGAGCTATTTATTAATACAAATGAGCTTGCTAGAACTTTAGATGATTTAAATAATGAGCAAAAATTACAAAGAAACAGATTAGAGACTACATTAGAAAATATACCTAGTGCAACATTGATGGTAGATAGAGATGGTGTTATCGTTATTGCGAATAAAACATATCATGATTTATTCGATCGTGTTGGTAATGCAGAAGGTCAATTATTTAAAGATGTAATGCCAAACGCTGAAATCTCTCAAATGATGAATGAATCATTAAAATTAGAAGAACCGATGTTTGAACAAGTTGAAATAACTATTAATAATGTTCATAATAAATTTTTTGAAGTATCAGTTATACCTGTGTTATCTAGAAGAAAGCGTAACTTATTAGGTTTGGTTGTCGTTATGCATGATATAACAAAATTAAAAAAATTAGAACATATGCGAAAAGATTTTGTTGCCAATGTTTCTCATGAGTTACGTACACCAATAACATCTATAAAAGGTTTTGCAGAAACATTGTTAGATGGAGCTAAAAATGATCCAGAATCATTAGATATGTTCTTAAATATTATTCTTGAGGAGTCTAATAGAATTCAGTCGTTAGTTCAAGATTTACTTGATTTATCAAAAATTGAACAAAATGATGAAATTCCAAAAGAGCAAATATCTCTCACTGAAATAGGAGAACATACAATAAATACAGTTGCCAATGTTGCTATGAAGAAAGACATAGAAATAATAAACAAAATAGACGAAAATGTTATTTCATTTGGAGATAAAGATAAAATCACTCAAGTTTTGATTAATTTATTAACAAATGCAATTAGTTATTCACCAAAATCTAGTCAAATCGTTCTTACAATCAAAAATGATGGAGATGGCCAAGTCATTTCAGTTAAAGACAATGGTATTGGTATATCAGTAGATGAACAAAGACGAATATTTGAAAGATTTTATAGAGTGGATAAAGCAAGAAGTAGAGATTCAGGTGGAACAGGATTAGGATTATCAATTACAAAACATATCATTGAAGCACATAATGGACAAATTAAAGTAGAATCAGAAGTCGGTAAAGGTTCTGATTTTATTGTGAAGCTATTTAATAAATAATCTTTATAGAATCTTTACAATTTATTCATGCTGAATTAATTATTGATAGATAGAATAAATATAGACCCCTTCATTTTGATGATTGAGCGAAATACATATGTATTTCGCTTTTTTTATTTTATGCGAAACAATCTGATTATAGTGTGAGGTATGATAAAATAAAATCAATATAATAATGGAGGTATCCTACATTGGAAAAATTGGTACTGATTGATGGTAATAGTTTATCATTTAGAGCGTTTTTTGCATTGCCTTTATTAACTAATAAAGCTGGTGTTTATACTAATGCAATATATGGTTTTACAATGATTTTAGATAAAATTATAAAAGAAGAAGAACCTACACACTTTATGGTTGCATTTGATGCAGGGAAGACTACGTTTAGAAATAAAATGTACAGTGAATACAAGGGTGGACGAGAGAAGACGCCAGATGAACTAAGAAGCCAATTACAATATATACGTCAGTTAGTAGAAAGCTATCATATTAAACATTATGAATTAGAAAATTATGAAGCAGATGACATTATCGGTACACTATCAAAACAAGCTGATGAAAAAAACTTAAAGACAATCATTATTACGGGTGATCGTGACTTAACACAATTAGCTAGTGAAAACGTAACGATTTATTATACAAAAAAAGGTGTAACTGATATTGATCATTATACTCCTGAATTTATTTCAGAAAAATATGATGGACTAGAACCAAAGCAAATTATAGAAATGAAAGGACTTATGGGTGATAAGTCTGATAACATTCCTGGTGTGCCTGGAATTGGCGAGAAAACTGCGATTAAATTGTTGAAACAATATGATACTGTTGATGGCGTTTATAATAATATAGATGAATTAAAACAATCTAAAATGAAAGAAAAACTTATAGATAATGAAGATAATGCAAAGCTTAGTAAAGAACTTGCAACAATCAATAGAGATAGTCCAATTGAAGTAACTTTAGATGATTTGAAGTTAACGGATAATGGTGATGAGGAAAAAATTAAATTATTCAAAACTTTAGAATTCAAACAGTTACTTGATCAAATGGATGCGAGTACTGAAGCATCAGACGATCGCATCATAGAATATCAAGATCATTTAAAAGATTTTGATTTTGCAAATATTAAAGAAGCAGCTATACATTTTGAAACAAACGAAAACAATTATTTAAAGGCTGATATTCTTGGATTTGCAATTCATGCCAATGATAAAACGTATGTCATTTCACTTGAAGAACTCGAACAAAATAAAGACTTACACGCTTGGTTAGAAAATGGGAATGTGAAATTCTCAGCATATGATTCTAAAAAGACAATTATTTTATGTGAAAGATTAGGTATTAAAGTTGAAAATATTCAATTTGATACAATGCTTGCTAGTTATATATTGGATCCATCTAGAACAATCGATGATGTGTACTCAGTTGTTTCTGAGTTTGGCATTTATTATGTACCAAATGATGAAAGTATATATGGTAAAGGTAAAAAGCTACATGTTCCTGAACGTGAAGTACTTTTTGAATGTATTGCTAAAAAAGTAACTGCAATATTTGAGTCAAAAGAAAAAATGGTCGAGCTACTGAAAGAAAGAGCGCAACTTAGTCTACATGATGATTTAGAGTTGCCATTAGCAAGAGTATTAGCTGAAATGGAATATATCGGTATAACTGTAGATAAAGATACATTAGTTGAAATGCAAGAAGATTTAAAAGTTCGTATCGATAAATTGATTGAACAGATTCACAATCATGCTGGAAGTGAATTTAATATAAATTCACCTAAACAGCTAGGTGTAGTTTTATTTGAAGATTTAAAATTACCTATTATTAAAAAAACAAAAACCGGCTATTCTACAGCAGTTGATGTATTAGAACAATTGAGAAATGAACATCCAATTATTGAAGATATTTTAGTTTATAGACAACTTGCTAAATTACAATCCACTTACATTGAAGGCTTACAAAAAATGATAACTTCAGAAGGTAAGATTCATACTAGATTTAATCAAACCTTGGCTCAAACTGGTAGATTAAGCTCAATAGAACCTAACTTACAAAATATACCGATACGGTTAGAAGAAGGTAGAAAAATCAGAAAAGCATTTCGTCCTAGTAAAGAAAATCACGTTATTTTTGCTGCTGACTATTCACAAATCGAGTTGCGAGTGTTGGCTGATATAACAGGTGACGAACATATGAAAGAAGCTTTTACTGCTAATGAAGATATCCATACAACTACTGCGATGAGAGTGTTTAACGTAGAAAAAGAGGAAGTAACGTCAAATATGAGGAGACAAGCAAAAGCAGTAAACTTTGGAATTGTATATGGTATAAGTGATTATGGACTTAGCCAAAGTTTAGGTATAACAAGAAAAGCTGCTAAAAAATTCATAGATGATTATTTAGATAGTTTCCCTAAAGTGAAAGAATATATGGATACTATCGTTCAAGATGCTAAACAAAAAGGTTATGTGGAAACATTGCTTCATAGACGTAGATACACACCTGATATTACGAATAGAAACTTTAATTTAAGAAGTTTTGCAGAAAGAACTGCAATGAACACACCAATTCAAGGTAGCGCAGCTGACATTATAAAATTAGCAATGGTTCAATTTTCTAATAAAATGAAAGAAAAAGAATTTAAAGCTAAATTGTTATTACAAGTACACGATGAATTGATTTTTGAAGTTCCGAAAGACGAATTAGAAACATTTAAACCATTCGTAGAAGATATCATGGATAATGCACTCGAGTTATCAGTGCCATTAAGTGTAGAATCAAGTTATGGAGAAACATGGTACGATGCAAAATAAGTAATAGAAAGAAGATTGAATATGCCAGAATTACCAGAAGTTGAAAGTGTTAAAAGAGTGATTACACCTAGAATACTAGGTGCAACTATTCAAAATGTAACTTTTTCAGATAAAGTGAAAATTGGAAAAGATGTTGGGAAAGAAACAATTATAAAAGGAACAACTTTAGAATTGTTTAAGGAACGAACAGAACAATTTAAAATCATAAATGTATATAGAAGAAGTAAATATATTTTTATGGAAATTGAAAAAGAATCAGAAAGTAAAATCATTATGTGTCATTTTGGAATGACTGGTGCATTCTTTACTGTTCCTGAGCTATCTAATATAGAAATAGAAAATCATAGAAAACATTGGCATGTGATTTTTGCATTAGATAATGGATTGAAACTTATTTATACAGATATTCGTAGATTTGGTGAATTGAGAGCGTTAGATGAGTTGAATGAGTATCCCTCTGTACTGAAAATAGCACCTGAACCATTTGTCAAAGAAGCTTATGAACATTATCTGAATAAAATTATGTCAAAGAAATTTATTAATAAACCAATAAAAGTTGCTATATTGGATCATACTGTTATATCAGGTTGTGGGAATATATACGCTTGTGAAGCTTTATTAAGAGCAGGCGTTTTACCTACGAGAATTATAAAAGATTTAACAGTAAATGAGAGAGAAAAAGTGTTTAAAGAAGTGGTTAACGTCCTGCAAGAAGGAATAGATAATGGTGGTTCGAGTATATCAGACTATTATAATGCAGACGGTGAAAAAGGAACGATGCAAGAGAAACATTTAATATATGGTAAAAAAGTATGTGGTCAATGTGGTGGGCCAGTACTCCAGAAAGTTATAGCGACAAGAAATACACATTATTGTCCAAATTGTCAAAAGTAGGTGAAAAAATGCCGAAAGTCATAGGCTTAACAGGAGGCATTGCAACGGGTAAATCAACCGTTTCAAAGATGTTAAAAGAACGTGGATTTTATATTGTTGATGCTGATGTTGCAAGTCGAAAAGCTGTAGAAACAGGTAGTAAAGGGCTTCGACAAGTAGAAGAAGTATTTGGTAATGAAGCAATATTAAATGGTGAAATGAATAGACAGTATGTAGGATCAATCGTTTTTAAAGACGAAGACATGAGGAAAAAACTTAATAACATTGTTCACCCTATTGTTAGAGAAATTATGGAAGAAGAAAAACAGTTAGGGTTAAAAAAAGATAAAAATGTCATTATGGATATACCATTATTATTTGAGAACAATCTTCAAGATACAGTAGATGAAACATGGTTGGTTTATACTACAAAGGAAACACAAATAGTTCGTCTGAAACAGCGCAATCAATTAACTGATGAAGAAGCATTATCAAGAATCAAATCACAAATGCCTATTGAAGAAAAAAAAGAAATGGCAGATGTTATTATAGACAATAATGGATCATTAGTAGATTTAACTCAAAATATAGAAACATTACTCACAAACAACTTTAATATATAGGTCGCTAAAGTAATAATTCTTATAAAATATATATAACACTCTCAGTCTGTTTGGAATTAATGGACTGAGAGTGTTTTTTGATACATTAGTATTTTTATTGCGTATTTTTATTTACATTAAACTAATGATAAATTTTTAAAAAACATATTAGAAAACGTTTTCAATAAACTTTTAATGTGATATACTAATTGCAATAAATAGTATATCACATTAAAAGGGGTTCTCGACTATGACGAAAAATATTGCAATTAATGGTTTAGGAAGAATTGGAAGAATGGTATTGAGAGGTTCACTTAAATCTGATCTTTTAAACATTGTAGCTATCAATGCTTCTTATCCACCAGAAACAATTGCACATTTAATTAAATATGATTCAACGCACGGTAAATTAGATGGAGAAATTGAAGCGGTTGAAGATGGTATTGTTATAGATGGTCATAAAATACTACTTGTTTCTGAAAGAGATCCTAAATTATTGCCATGGGGAACTTTAGATATTGATATCGTTATCGAAGCAACTGGTAAATTCAATCATGGAGATAAAGCAATTTCTCATATTGATGCTGGTGCTAAAAAAGTTATATTAACTGGACCTTCTAAAGGTGGTCAAGTTCAAACTATCGTAAGAGGTGTAAATGATAATGCGATTGATTTGAATGAGTATGACATATTATCCAACGCATCTTGTACAACAAATTGTTTAAGTCCTGTTGCTAAAGTACTTAATGATACTTTTGGCATTGAAAATGGATTAATGACAACTGTTCATGCTTTTACAAATGATCAAAAAAATCTAGATAATCCGCATAAAGATTTAAGAAGAGCTCGTTCTTGTACTGATAGTATTATTCCAACTTCAACAGGCGCTGCTAAAGCTTTAGCACTCGTACTTCCTGAACTTGAAGGTAAGATGCACGGTATGGCTTTGAGAGTTCCGACTTCCAATGTATCTCTTGTTGATTTAGTAGTAGATTTAAAAACAGATGTGACAGTTGAACAGGTTAACGATGCATTACGTCAAGCAAGTAATGGTCCATTGAAAGGTATTATGGATGTAAATGATGAACCGCTTGTATCTATAGACTTTAATACAGATCCTCATTCGGCAATTGTTGACGAGCAATCTACAATGGTAATCGATTCAAATAAAGTTAAAGTGTTAGCTTGGTACGACAATGAGTGGGGCTATTCAATGAGAGTAGTAGAATTAGCTGAACAAGTTGCAAATATTTTATCAGAAGTTAGAGAACAAAAAATTTCATAATTAATATAATTTACGAAAAGAACGTAATGTGGTAAAACTAATTCCACATTACGTTCTTTTTATTAAAATAATTTCTTTTAAGTGATAAATGTATTATTGTATACCCTATGTAAAATAGTGAGCGTTTAAAAATATACGAAACTACTGTATAATTTATGTATGAAATTAAATGTATATAAGAGGTGAAACGAATGAGATGTCCAAACTGTAAATACGAAAATTCTAAAGTAGTAGACTCTAGACATGCTGATGATTTAGTTGCAATTAGACGAAGAAGAGAATGTGAATCATGTGGCTTTCGTTTCACAACTTTCGAGAGGGTAGAACTTACGCCACTAATAGTCGTTAAAAAAGATGGAGCTAGACAAACTTTCAATAGAGATAAAATATTAAATGGATTGGTTCGATCATGTGAGAAAAGACCGGTTGCTTATCAAAAGTTGGAAGATATTACGAATCAAGTAGAAAAAGAATTAAGATCTGAAGGTATTACAGAAGTATCTTCCAATGATATTGGCGAAAAAGTTATGGAACATTTAATGGACGTGGATCAAGTTTCATATGTAAGATTCGCTTCAGTATATAGAGAATTTAAAGATGTCGATCAATTATTAAAATCAATGCAAGGTATATTGAAAGACCGAAAGTAAGGTGAGTATTAATGGCGGAATATTTTAATGGCGTAAAACCAAGTGATGGTTTTTATGTTAAATCAAATTATAATTATACACATGTTCATCAAGATATATTAATCAGCTTATACACGCCATTAATTGGAACAGATGCAATTGGTGTTTATTTATATTTATCACAATTTAACTATCATAATGAAATAGAAGCATATAACCATTACACGATAATGAATGATTTGAAAATTAATTTATCTAGTTTTAGAGATTCACTCGATTTGTTAGAAGGTATTGGTTTATTAAAAACTTTCTTTAAGACTAATCAACAAGAACAAACATTTGTATATATGCTAGAACAACCAGCAACAAC
Source organism: Mammaliicoccus sp. H-M34 (assembly GCF_022386495.1). Classification (NCBI taxonomy): domain Bacteria; kingdom Bacillati; phylum Bacillota; class Bacilli; order Caryophanales; family Staphylococcaceae; genus Mammaliicoccus; species Mammaliicoccus sp. H-M34. The sequence goes on along the minus strand of NZ_JAJNIK010000001.1, from coordinate 245,198 downwards.
AGAACAGTTTTTCAATGACCCATTGTTATCGGTATTTTTATACCAACAAATCGGTAAATCGAGATATATTTCATTAAAAAATAGATACAAAGATAAAAGTATATCAACAACAGAATATAATGAAGTGACGAAAAGTTTCACTGATGTGTTTAAAATTCCTAATTTATCAGAATTAGAACATCAAGATGATATTCAAATTAAATTAGACTCTAAAAGTAAAGGGCTTGATTTATCGGATGTGCAATTTGATTTTGAAATGTTAGAGTTATTATTGAATAATCATTTGATTTCTAAAGAAATATTGAACAAACAAACTAAAGAAGTCATTATTCAAATTGCAACTTTATATGGCATTACGCCAGTTGAAATGAAATCAATTATTTTAAAATCAATAACAGAAAATCAAACGATTTCTCTACAAGATTTAAGAAAACATGCACGTTCCATATATCAAATTGAGCACGAAGGTGAACTTCCTGCGCTAGAACTAAAACGAGAAAAACCAAAATCTGAACTAAATGATTCACAGCAGGAAGTATATTCTTTGTTGTCATGGTTTGAATTACTTGATACAACTAGTCCGATTGAGATGTTGTCATCATTTACAAAATCAGAACCTACGACTGCGCAAAAAAGGGTTGTTGAAGATATTATAACAAGAGAGAAATTACCGTTTGGCGTATTGAATATATTGTTACAATATGTAATGTTTACAAAAAACATGCAGTTACCGAAAGCATATATTGAAGAAATTGCTTCAAATTGGAAAAAACTAAAATTATCTTCTGCTGAAGAAGCGTATCATCATATTAAAAAACTTGATAAACAAACTGAAGAAAAGAAAAAAGAGCGTATTAATACATCGAATAACTCATTTAAGTTAAAATCAATTGAAAAAACGCCTGAATGGTTGTTGAAACAAAAGTCATCTGAAAAACCAAAAGATGAACAACAGAAAAATAACGAATCGAACGCTGCATTTGAAAAAAGAAAACAAGAGCTTCAAAAAGAAATGGAAGCTTTTTGGAAAGAAGGTGATCATTAATGGAAACATTAGGTCAACATTTAAAACAAAATAAAGATTTTCAAAAGAGATTGGAAAAGATAAAAAAAGATACACTCACTCATAAAGAAGTTAAAGCATTTTTAGATGAACACCAGTCAGAGTTAACAAATGAAATCATTGAGACTGATTTAGACCAGTTACAAGCTTATAAAGATCAATCTAAATGCTGTGAAAAATGTGCGAGTTATAGTAAATGTATAAATTTTGTAAAAGGGCATGTACCAGAATTATATATTGAAAATGATCACATAAAAACAAGGTATTTACCTTGTCCAAATAAAATTGAATATGACGAACGTAAATTTGAATCAAATCTTGTCACTTCATTCCAAATGCCAGAAGAAACTTTAAAGGCAACAATTAAAGATATATATGTTGATAATGAGTCGAGGATGACTATTATTAAAAAAGCCATGGAAATATGCAATAAAATTGTTGCTGGAGAAGATACAAAAGGTCTTTATGTTCATGGTCCTTTTGGTACAGGTAAATCTTATATTCTAGGTGCGATATCTAACCAACTTAAATTAAAAAAACAGCCATCTACAATAATTTATTTACCAGAATTTATTAGAGTGTTGAAAAATGGATTTAATGATGGATCCTTTAGTGATAGATTTGAATCAGCTCGTGAAGCAAAAGTATTGATGTTGGATGATATTGGTGCGGAAGAATTAACACCATGGGTAAGAGATGAAATATTAGGACCATTGCTACATTATAGAATGGTTCACAAATTGCCGACATTTTTTAGTTCTAATTTTAACTTTGATGAATTAGAGTTTCATTTAAGTAAGACGAGACAAGGTGCAGAAATTACAAAAGCGAGTCGTATTATGGAAAGAATCAAAACAATAACTGAAGATTACGAGCTAGAAGGTAAAAATTATAGAGCTTAAATTTAACTTGATATTTTAAAATAGAGTTGTATAATTGAATTATCTTAAATGAATATAAAAATTTAGAGGACATGACGTCTATAAAGCATTTACAGAGAGTCTCATATCGCTGGAATTGAGATAATGCAATATAAATTGTTACTCCCTCATACATGATGTGTTAATCCACATACGGCTCAAGACCGTTATCTTATGTAGAGTTATCGTGCTCAGTTTTTGAGTGCGTTAATGAGGGTGGTACCGCGAGAGATTTCGTCCCTTTGGATGAGGTCTCTTTTTTATGTTCTTTAATAGAAAAAATGAGGAGGAAGTCGTTATGAGTGAAATAAACATTAAATTTCCAGATGGTAATGTGAAAGGGTTTGAACAAGGCACTACAACTGAAGAAATTGCTCAATCTATTAGTCCAGGATTAAGAAAAAAAGCAGTTGCCGGTAAATTTAATAATCAACTAGTAGATTTAACAAGACCTTTGGAAAATGATGGGGAGCTAGAAATCGTTACACCAGGTAGTGATGATGCTTTAGAAGTATTAAGACATTCTACAGCACATTTAATGGCTCAAGCATTACAAAGATTATACGGTGATGTAAAGTTTGGTGTTGGTCCTGTTATTGAAGGTGGTTTCTATTATGATGTAGATACTGAACACAAAATTTCTAGTGACGACTTCGAAACTATAGAAAAAGAAATGAAGCAAATCGTAAATGAAAACTTTAAGATTGAACGTAAAGTTGTAACACGCGATGAAGCAAAAGATTTCTTTAAAAATGATGAATATAAATTGGAATTAATAGATGCTATACCTGAAGATGAAAATGTAACTTTATACGCTCAAGGTGAATTCACTGATTTATGCCGTGGCGTTCACGTACCTTCAACTTCAAAAATTAAAGAGTTCAAACTATTATCAACAGCTGGTGCTTATTGGAGAGGCGATTCAAATAATAAGATGCTTCAACGTATTTATGGCACTGCATTTTTCGATAAAAAAGAATTGAAAGCATATTTGAAAGTTTTAGAAGAAAGAAAAGAACGTGACCATAGAAAAATTGGTAAAGAGTTAGAATTATTTACTACTAACCAAGATGTTGGGGCAGGTCTACCATTATGGTTGCCTAATGGTGCAGTTATTAGACGTGAATTAGAACGTTATATTGTAGATAAAGAAGTAGCAATGGGCTATGACCATGTTTATACTCCAATTATGGCAAACGTTGATTTCTATAAAAAATCTGGTCACTGGGATCATTATCACGAAGACATGTTCCCTACAATGGATCTAGGAAATGAAGAATTAGTTCTTAGACCTATGAACTGTCCACATCATATGATGATTTATAAAAATAGTCGTCATTCATATAGAGAATTACCAATACGTATTGCAGAATTAGGAATGATGCATAGATATGAAGCAAGTGGTGCAGTATCTGGTTTACAACGTGTTAGAGGTATGACTTTAAATGATGCACATATCTTTGTAAGACCTGATCAAATTAAAGAAGAATTTAAACGTGTTGTAAATATGATTCTTGATGTATACGATGACTTTGGATTCGAAGATTATACATTTAGATTAAGTTATCGCAACCCAGAAGATAAAGAAAAGTATTTTGACGATGATGAAATGTGGAATAGAGCACAAACTGTTCTTAAAGAAGTAATTGATGAAATGGAATTACCTTATGAAGAAGCTATAGGGGAAGCGGCCTTTTATGGTCCAAAATTAGACGTACAAGTAAAAACAGCAATGGGTAAAGAAGAAACTTTATCAACAGCTCAACTTGATTTCTTATTACCTCAAAAATTTGATTTAACTTATATCGGTAATGATGGTGAAGAACATCGACCAGTCGTAATTCATAGAGGCGTTATTTCTACTATGGAAAGATTTACTGCATTCTTAATAGAAGAAACAAAAGGTGTATTCCCAATTTGGTTAGCACCGAAACAAGTGGAAATCATTCCTGTAAATATTGATTTACATTATGATTACGCTAGAACAATTCAAGAAGATTTGAAATCTCAAGGTGTACGTGTTCATATTGACGATCGAAATGAGAAAATGGGATATAAAATTCGTGAAGCTCAAATGAAAAAAATACCTTATCAGCTCGTTGTTGGTGACAAAGAAATGGAAAATCAAGAAGTGAATGTTCGCCAGTACGGTTCTAAAGATTCTAAAACAGTTGAAAAAGATGAATTTATTTGGAGCTTAGTTGATGAAATTAGATTGAAAAAGTAATAATCTATTGAAATTACTCGTTTCATCGGGTATAGTTTTAATAGTGAAATTTAATTAAATATTCCTCAGTAATGAGTTAGAGGTTGCGATGTTCAAAAGTAATTATTCAGAAGCGTAATGGCGCGTATGTTGAAATGATGAAAGGGGACGTTGCCGAAATAAATAGTATCCATAATACTATTTATTGGGCCAGTGTTGAATAAATACTGGACTGTCACACTAAGTGATGTGCTACCAATTTGTATGGAATGATCATATATAGGTCGCATATCTTAATGATATGCGACTTTTTTTAGTGGCTCGATTGTGGAATAAAGAAAGGGAAAAAACAATGGCTCAAGAAAAATCAACGAACAATGTTCAAAGAAAGCTTAAAGATAGACATATTTCTATGATTGCCATTGGAGGTTGTATAGGTACTGGTTTATTTATGACTTCTGGTGGTGCGATTAGAGATGCTGGACCAGGTGGAGCATTATTAGCATATGCTGTCGTAGGATTAATGGTGTTCTTCCTTATGACTTCTTTAGGAGAAATGGCAACATATTTGCCAGTTTCAGGATCTTTTAGTACGTATGCAACACGATTTGTAGATCCTTCATTAGGATTTGCATTAGGATGGAATTATTGGTTCAACTGGGTTATTACTGTTGCTGCAGATATTACAATTGCTTCACAAGTTGTCAGCTATTGGGAACCGTTAGAAATTATTCCATCGTGGTTATGGAGTGTCATATTTATGGCCGTTATATTTGGTCTGAATTCATTATCTGTACGTGTATATGGAGAAAGTGAATATTGGTTTGCTTTCATTAAAGTAGCTACAGTTATAATCTTTATCGGGATTGGGTTATTAACGATATTCGGATTACTAGGTGGAGAGTATTTAGGATTCGAAAACTTTGTAGCTGGAGATGCACCGTTCCTTGGAGATTCCAATGTTAATACATTCTTGCTAGTTCTAGGTGTGTTCTTAGTAGCAGGATTCTCTTTCCAAGGTACAGAGTTAATAGGTATTACTGCAGGTGAATCTGAAAATCCAGAACGTGCAGTACCTAAAGCAATTAAACAAGTATTTTGGAGAATAATATTATTCTATGTTTTAGCAATATTTGTAATTGGTATGATTATTCCTTATACTAATCCAAACTTAATGGGTGGAGATGAAATAGCAAAATCACCATTCACATTGGTATTTGAAAATGCTGGTTTAGCATTTGCTGCTTCATTTATGAATGCAGTAATATTAACTTCAGTATTATCAGCAGGTAATTCTGGTATGTATGCATCTGTGAGAATGTTATTCTCTATGAGTAAAGATAAACTTGCTTCACCAGTATTTTCTAAAACAAATAAATTTGGGGTGCCTTATACAGCACTTATGGCTACTGCAGTAGTTGTCGTTCTTATATTTGCTATAGAGCATTTAAGTGGTGGGGCGTATGAGTATATTATCGCAGCATCAGGTATGACAGGATTTATTGCTTGGCTAGGTATAGCAATCAGTCACTTTAGATTTAGAAGAGCATTTGATTTACAAAATTATGATAAATCAAAATTAAAATATACTGCAAAGCTATTCCCATTTGGTCCGTTATTTGCGTTTGCACTTTGCGCAATTGTAATTGTCGGTCAAGATGTTGACTTCATACAAACTGGTGAGTTTGAACCAAGAAGATTCTTCATCACATATATGGGTATTCCAGTATTTTTAGCATTCTTTATTTTCCATAAAGTGAAATATAAAACAAAAATGATACCACTTAAACAAGTTGATTTAAGTCAAGATATCGATATGAAAGAATTTGAAAATAATATTAAATAAAGATTGACATAAAGGTTTATAATTGGTAAGATAAGTTTTGTTGAATACGAAACGGACCAAGTAGAGGCATACCCGCTTCTCACCTGTAGTGACGCGTAAAGCAGTTAGCAGGTACAATAAACCTTTAATGTTTATGGAGGAGAGCGGGTGCATTGTGCATTCGTTCTTTTTTTCTTGGACGACTTCGTAAAATTCTAGGAGGTGTCAACCATAGCTAAAGATCAGACTCAAATAAACGACAAAATTCGTGCGAAAGAACTTCGCCTTATTGGCCAAGATGGGGAACAAATTGGTGTTAAATCAAAATTTGAAGCCATTGAAATGGCTGAAAGAGTAGATTTAGATGTAGTAGTAGTAGCGCCAAATGCTAAACCACCTGTTGCAAGAATTATGGATTACGGTAAATATAAATTCGAACAACAGAAAAAAGAAAAAGAAATGCGTAAGAAACAAAAAATTGTTAGTGTAAAAGAAATTCGATTAAGTCCAACTATCGAAGAACATGACTTTGAAACTAAATTGAAACATGCACAAAAATTCTTATCTAAAGAAGATAAAGTTAAAGTATCTATTAGATTTAGAGGACGTGCGATTACGCATAAAGAAATTGGTCAACGCGTGTTAGAACGCTTTGCAGAATCTTGTAAGGATATAGCAACAGTTGAACAAAGACCTAAAATGGAAGGGCGTTCAATGTTCTTAATGTTAGCGCCAATTTCAAACGACAAATAAACCGAAATAATAGGAGGAAATCTCAATGCCTAAAATGAAAACTCATCGTGGAGCAGCTAAACGTGTTAAAAGAACTGGTTCAGGTCAATTAAAACGTTCTAGATCATTTACTTCACACTTATTTGCAAACAAATCTACTAAAGCGAAACGTAAATTACGTAAAGCTTCATTAGTTTCTAAATCAGATACTAAACGAGTTAAACAAATGTTAACGTACGTAAAATAATAAACATAGCGGACTAATGGTCCATTTTAAGGAGGAATTATAATGCCACGTGTTAAAGGTGGAACAGTGACGAGAGCTCGTCGTAAAAAAGTTTTAAAATTATCTAAAGGTTACTTTGGATCAAAACATACATTATATAAAGTTGCTAAACAACAAGTAATGAAATCAGGTAACTATGCTTACCGTGACCGTCGTCAGAAAAAACGTGAATTCCGTAAATTATGGATTGCACGTATTAATGCAGCATCTCGTCAAAACGACATCAGCTATAGCCGTTTAATGAATGGTCTTAAATTAGCTGGTATTGAAATCAACCGTAAAATGCTTTCTGAAATCGCTGTTTCAGATGAAAAAGCATTTGCTGAATTAGCTACTAAAGCTAAAGACGCATTAGCTAAATAATATATTCTATATAAGAGCAGAAATTCTTCATTGAATTTCTGCTCTTATTTTTTTATAAAAATCATTTTGGTAACTCTTAGACTTTGTTGGTATTTTTTTGCTCGTGCTTACCCCACAGGAGTCAGCGCTACAAAATACCAAATATTAATTAAATATTTATAGTATAGGTGAAATTTATCCTAGAGTTGATTCTATGTTCAATAAATCTACTTATTAAAACAAAAAAACTGAACTTATAAATTCAAGTTCAATTTGTCCGCTATCCGTAGTAGCACTTAGAGCAACCATTTTTCTAATAAAAATAGATATTAAGAACGATTTTGTAAGTGCTGACGCCTGAGGGAATAGTATGCGTGAGAGACTACAGGCTCGAACCATACCCCTAGGCAAGCATGCACGAACAAAATCGTAAGATTGTATAAAAAAGGCAGACAAGCATGCACGAACAAAATCGTAAGATTGTATAAGAAAGTAGATAAGCATGTACGAACAAAATCGTAAGATTGTATAAAAAAGGTAGGCAAGCATGCACGAACAAAATCGTAAGATTGTATAAAAAGGTAGGCAAGCATGCACGAACAAAATCGTGAGATTGTATAAAAAAGGCAGGCAAACATGCACAAACAATATCATAAGATGTTATTAAAAAAAAGAACGAGTAGACCCAACTCCTTTACGCTTTATAAACGCTTTGATAAAATAGTGTAGAAATAAGAATAAGGAGATTATTATGTCTAAATTTGATGAAATGATAACAGTGGTACCAAGAAAGACAATTTTTAATAATGAAACATATCAATTCGATGGATTTAAATCTATCCAAGATGAAGAAACAAAATATATTTACGAAACAATTAATCAATACGAAACTAAAAGACGTGGTGACATGGAAGAAGATCCATCATATAAACAGTTAATTTCATATTGTATTTTAGAAAATGAAAATAACGAAGTGCTAGTTTATGAAAGGTTAACTGGTGGTGGAGAAGGTAGACTTCACGGATTGAGTTCAATAGGTGTAGGTGGACATATGAATGATGTTCCTAATGCTACTAATGTTGAAGAAGTGATAAGAGAAAATGCTGCAAGAGAACTTGAAGAAGAAGTTGGTTTGAGTAAAAAAGATGTAGAAAACATGGAGTTAATCGGATTTATCAATGATGATCAGAATGAAGTTGGTAAAGTTCATATTGGCGTAGTGTTTAAATTAAAAGTCCAAAAAGATAGTGTCGAAGCTATCGAAACTGACACATTGAAAATTAATTGGGTCAACCAATCGGAGTTATCTAATAATGAAAACTATGAAACATGGAGTAGTCTTATTATAGATGGTATATACAGAAGAGGTGAGTAACCTTGAGTGAAATCATTCCATTTCCAAAACTGAAAAACCAACTTATACAAAATATTAATACTGCTATGCAAAAGGAACAATTTGATGAAGCGTATCAAGTGTTCGAATTATATGAACAACATTTTGCAATGGATGAAGACTTATCATTAAAAAAATGTGAAGTTTTAAAAGCGTGTGGTCATTATTTAGAATTGAGAGAAGAAGCAAGTATATTGCTAAATCAAGGGCATGACTATTATGATAAGATTGTTATTTATTTTGTAGAAAGCCTATATTATTTAGAACAATATCAAACAGTAGTTGAAATCATTAATCAAATTAAAGATGAAAATATTGAACATTCTACTAGGATGGCACTACTTCCTATTCAAGATATGGCAAAAGACAAACTTAATCAAAGACAGTTAAAAGCATCAGAAATTTTGAGAGCATTTAAAGAAACACAATTTGAAGAACAAATTAATCTCTTAATAGACTTAATTGATAATCATTTAGGTGTGTTTAATTTAACTTTAGCTCAGATTATAGAGAATGAAACATTGCATCCCAATGTACAAAGTTTGATTTTAGAGTATTTAAGATTAAGTGAATGGTCTGCTGAAGTAAAATTTGAAAAATTAAACGAATTTTTAACTGTTAATCCTATAGAATTAGATGGCATTGAGAGAACAAATTTAAACAAAAATATAATACCTAAAGTAATAGATCAACTTGAAATTGATAGTCCTTCATCGATTGAATTAGCTAAAAGTTTATTGAATCAACATGCTATCGTAATGTATCCAATTGATTTTAGCGAGCTAGAAGATGAAACTTTAATTGCATGTTACTTGAAACTTTTATCAGAACGTTTTATTATAGACGCTAGCTACAATAGTGTTAATCAAGCAGATTGGGACAAATTCATAGATTTTATTGAAAAATTATAATGAATGTAAACACTATAGTTGAAACATCAGAAAGCTATGTTATAATTAAAGAGTTGAAAATTTATAAAATTAGGTTAATCACGGAGGTTTTTATACATGACAGCAACATGGGAAAAGAAGGAAGGTAACCAAGGTTTATTAACTGTTACGGTTCCTAAAGAAGAAGTAGATAAAGGTTTAGACAAAGCATTCAAAAAAGTTGTTAAACAAATTAATGTACCTGGTTTCCGTAAAGGTAAAATGCCAAGACCATTATTTGAACAAAGATTTGGTGTTGAATCATTATACCAAGATGCGTTAGATTTCATTTTACCTGAAGCATATGGTAATGCAGTTGAAGAAGCAGAAATCAACCCAGTTGATCGTCCGGAAATCGACGTTACACAAATGGAAAAAGGTAAAGAACTTATCTTTGAAGCTACTGTAACAGTTGAACCAGAAGTTGAATTAGGTGACTATAAAGGCCTAGCTATAGAAAAACAAGATCGTGAAGTAACTGACGAAGAATTCGATAAAGCTTTAGAAGAAGCAGTTAGTCGTCAAGCTGAATTAACAGTTAAAGAAGGCGAAATCGCTCAAGGTGACGTTGTAAACATTAACTTTGATGGTTATGTTGACGGCGAAGCATTTGAAGGTGGACAAGCTGAAGGTTATGATCTTGAAATTGGTTCTGGATCATTCATTCCAGGATTTGAAGAACAACTTATTGGTCTTAAAGCTAGCGATAGCAAAGAAGTTGTTGTTACATTCCCTGAAGAATACCATGCTGAAGAATTAGCTGGTAAAGAAGCAACATTCAAATGTGAAATTAACGAAGTAAAATCTAAAGAAATTCCAGAATTAGATGATGAGTTAGCTCAAGAGCTTGACGAATCAGTTAAAACAGTAGATGAATATAAAGAAAAATTACGTAAAGATTTAGCAGATGCTAAATTAAATCAAGCAGAAGCAACTGAAAAAGAAGAAGCAATTACTAAAGCTTCTGATAACGCTACAGTTGAAATTCCTGAAGCTATGATTAACACAGAATTAGATCGTATGATGCAAGAATTCGAACAACGTATTTCACAACAAGGATTAAACCTTGAATTATACTATCAATTCTCAGGCCAATCAGAAGAAGAACTTAAAGCACAAATGAAAGAAGACGCTGAAAAACGTGTTAAAACTAATTTAACTTTAAGAGCTATCGCTGATGCTGAGAACATTGAAGTTTCTGATTCAGATGTTGAAGCAGAATTGACTAAAATGAGCGAACAATTTGGATTATCTGTTGAAGATATTAAATCAACATTAGGTAATAACGATATTTTAGTTAACGACCTTAAAATTCAAAAAGTTATCGACTTATTAGTTGCTGAATCAGTTGGAGAATAATTGTTATTCGGTATAAATTAATTATAGTAGCAGAATTTTTCTGCTACTATTCTTTTTTAGTTCGTTTAATTTGAAAAAGTAAAAAACATTTAGTATAGTCTAAAAAGAATAGGGGTGTAAAAATGTTTAAATTTAACGATGGTGAAGAAAACTTAAAATGTTCTTTCTGTGGTAAAGAGCAGGATCAAGTTAAAAAACTTGTAGCTGGTAGTGGTGTCTATATATGTAATGAATGTATAGAGCTTTGTTCTGAAATAGTTGAAGAAGAATTGAAGTCACAAGAGCCAGAACAATTTACTGAAGTTCCTACACCTAAAGAAATTATGGAGCAATTAAACGATTATGTTATCGGACAAGAAAATGCTAAAAAATCATTAGCAGTTGCTGTCTATAACCATTATAAACGTGTTCAACAACCTTCAGAAAGTGAAGATGGTGTTGATTTACAAAAAAGTAATATCGCATTAATTGGGCCTACTGGTAGTGGTAAAACATTACTTGCTCAAACATTAGCCAAATCATTAAACGTTCCATTTGCAATAGCAGATGCAACTAGTTTAACGGAAGCTGGTTATGTAGGTGAAGACGTAGAAAATATACTTTTAAGATTAATCCAAGCAGCTGACTTTGATGTTGAAAGTGCTGAAAAGGGTATTATATATGTTGATGAGATTGACAAAATCGCACGTAAATCTGAAAATACATCTATAACAAGAGATGTTTCTGGTGAAGGTGTTCAACAAGCATTGCTTAAAATTCTTGAAGGTACAACAGCTAGTGTTCCGCCACAAGGTGGTAGGAAACATCCTAACCAAGAATTCATTCAAATAGATACAACAAATATACTATTTATTCTTGGTGGTGCGTTTGATGGAATCGATGAAGTCATTAAACGTAGATTAGGTGAAAAGATCATTGGATTTAGTAGTTCTGGTGAAGAAATTAGTGATGAAGAGTCATTACTATCACAAATCAGACCTGAAGATTTACAATCTTATGGTTTAATCCCAGAATTTATCGGCAGAATTCCTATTGTAGCTAATCTTGAAACATTAGATGTTGATGCATTGAAAAACATCTTAACTCAACCTAAGAATGCATTAGTAAAACAGTATACTAAAATGCTTGACTTAGATGACGTTGAATTACAATTTGATGAAAATGCATTAACTGCTATTAGTGAATTAGCTATAGAACGTAAAACTGGTGCACGTGGATTACGTTCTATAATTGAAGAAGCACTTATTGATATCATGTTTGATATTCCTTCAAGCAACGATGTTAGTAAAGTTGTGATTACTGAAGATACAATTAGAGATAATAAATTACCTAACTTATTTGATAGTGAAGGTAACTTAATAAATGATGAAAAAACATCAGCATAATCTTAATTAATCTATTAGAGGCTGGGACAATATATTGTCTCAGCCTTTAATCTTTGTGGTTTGTTTAAAATATAGCCAATATAAGATATAATAAAAGAAACAAATTTGTAGGAGAAAACAATGAAAATTAATCCGAATAACGTAGATATAATTATAAGTGCAGTTGATCCAAAGCAATATCCTGAAACTGGTTTGCCAGAGATTGCTCTAAGTGGGCGTTCTAATGTTGGTAAGTCAACGTTTATTAATACATTAATATCAAGAAAAAAAGTTGCTAGAACGTCATCTAAACCTGGGAAGACACAAACTTTAAACTTCTTTAATATAGATGAACAACTTGTATTTGTTGATGTACCAGGATATGGATATGCAAAAGTGAGTAAAAAGCAAAGAGAACAGTTTGGTAAGATGATAGAACAATATTTAACTACTAGAAATGAGTTGAAATGTGTCATTCAATTAGTGGATATAAGACATAAACCGACTCAAGATGATGTGTTGATGTATAATTATTTAAAACATTTTGAAATACCTACAATTATTATCGCGACTAAAGAGGATAAGATACCAAAAGGTAAAGTTCAAAAACATTTAAAAATTATACGAGAAACATTAGAGGTTGATTCTGAGGATAAATTAATAAGTTATTCTTCATTAAATAAAGATAAGACAGACAATATATGGGCGTTATTGTCACAATTTATTTAAACAAAATCCTCACATTCCTAAATTAGAAATGTTATAATTTAGACATTGGACATAAATTAATGGGGGCGTTAGAAGTGCATGTTGTTGTAGTAAGCGTAAACTATAAGACTGCAGATGTTGCGATGCGAGAAAAACTAGCATTTAATGATCAAGAAATTGAGAATGCACTCGTAACTCTTAGTAATAAAAAATCAATTTTAGAATGTGTCATTTTATCGACATGTAATAGAACTGAAGTATATGCTGTTGTAGATCAAATACACACTGGTAAATATTATATTCAGTCTTTCTTAGCTGATTGGTTTGACCAATCGTTAGATACAATTAAATCTTATACAAATGTGTTAACTGAGAATGAAGCAGTAGAACATTTGTTCAGAGTAACATCTGGTTTAGATTCAATGGTTCTAGGTGAAACGCAAATTTTAGGACAGATGAAAGATGCGTTTCAAATTGCACAAACTGAGGTTACAACAGGTACTATGTTTAATCGATTATTCAAACAAGCTATAACATTGGCTAAACGTGGTCATCACGAAACAGACATAGCTTCTAATGCCGTATCAGTTTCATATGCAGCTGTGGAATTATCGAAAAAAGTACTTGGCAAACTAGATAATAAGAAAGCATTAATCATTGGAGCAGGAGAAATGGCTGAGTTAGCAGTAGCTAATTTGAATGGTAGTGGTGTAAATGACATTACTGTTTTAAATAGAACTGTTGCAAAAGCTGAAGCATTAGCTATGCAATATAAAGGTGTAGCTAAAAGCATGAATGAACTACAATGTTCGTTGATGGAAGCTGATATCGTCATTAGTTCTACGAGTGCGGAGCATTATGTATTAACTAAAGATATGATGAAAGATGTTGAGCGCTTTAGAAAAAATAAACCACTTGTATTAATTGATATTGCTGTGCCGAGGGATATAGATCCTGAAGTGAATGATTTAGAACTAATGTTTAATTATGATGTGGATGATTTAAACGGCCTTGTAGATGCAAATCTAGCTGAACGTGAGCAAGCAGCTCGTGAAATAGAATTGCTTATTGCTAAAGAAATTGATAAGCATGAAGAATGGGTGAATATGCTTGGCGTTGTGCCGATAATTACAGCACTTAGAGGTAAAGCATCACATATACAAGAAGAAACAATGGTAAGTGTCGAAAGAAAACTACCTGATATGACTGAAAGAGAAAGAAAAGTCATTTCTAAGCATATGAAAAGTATCGTAAATCAATTATTAAAAGATCCGATAACTCAAGCTAAAGAATTATCAACTGATAAAAAATCAGCAGAAAAATTAGAATTATTCCAAGAAATCTTTAATATTACGAATGAAGTAGATCAATTAAATGATACAAAGAAAGAAATAAAAAGAAGTCAATTGTCTCCTAACACAGTTGAAACTTAATCAAAATATATGGTGATGCTATGCAAGATGTAATTGCGGTACGTTTGCATGAAATTGTCTTAGTTATTTACATGATTTGTTTAGGGTGCTATTTCTATGACTTTATTCAAAAAAATTCTAAAGTAAGAAAGCTTGGGTATTATGCACTGGGGATTGTTTGGATTTTTCAAACAATCTTTTTGTGCATGTATATTGTTACAACAAAACAATTTCCAATCTTGACGATATTTGAAGGATTTTATTTTTATACATGGATGATTATTACAGTTTCATTAGTTTTAAACTATTTTAAATCAACGGATTTAACAGTCTTTATTATTAATTTAATTGGATTTGTATTTTTAGTTATTCATACATTTAGACCTGAGCAATATGATACGGAAAATACGGCATCTAATATTATGAATGAATTACTATTAATACATATTTCTTTGGCTATATTAAGCTATGTTCTGTTTGCATTGAGTACATCACATGCAATTTTATATTTACTCCAGAGAAAAAATCTAAAAGAGAAAAAGTTCAACCAAAAGTTCTTTAGAATGGGTAGTATTGAACAACTAGAGCAAAATGTTTTTAGATTTTCTTTAATAGGATTTTTAGTGTTACTTATTAGTTTAATATTAGGTATACAATGGGGCTTAATTATAATTGGTAGTGAGATATGGATAGATATGAAAGTGATCGGTTCTTTAATTGTTTTACTACTTTATGGTGTTTATTTATATTTAAGAGTAAGAAAATCAATCAATACTAAAACGTTAGTGATAGCGAATATTATGATATTTTTAGTGTGTATGATAAATTATTTGGTGGTCTCAAAGTTTTCGGGATTTCATCAGTGGTTTAATTAAACAATAATGGAGGAAGTTATGCGTAAAATTATTGTAGGTTCTAGAAAAAGTAAATTAGCAATGACACAAAGTCAGCAATTTATAGATAAATTGAAAGAAAAGCATCCAGATTTAGATATCGAAATTAAAGAAATTGTAACTAAAGGCGATAGAATTGTCGATGTTCAATTGTCTAAAGTTGGTGGTAAAGGTTTATTCGTAAAAGAAATACAACAAGCATTATTTGATCATGAAATAGACTTTGCTATTCATTCACTTAAAGATGTGCCTAGCGAATTGCCGGAAGCATTAACACTTGGATGTATACCTGAGAGAGAAATTCCTTTTGATGCATATATTGCTAATAATCATGTTAAACTTGCAGAATTAAAGCCAGGCAGTATTGTTGGTACTAGTTCTTTAAGACGTGGTGCACAAATTTTAGCTAAATATCCTCACTTAGAAATCAAATGGATTAGAGGGAACATCGATACACGATTGAAGAAATTAGAAACTGAGGATTTTGATGCTATAATACTTGCTGCTGCAGGATTAAAGCGCATGGGTTGGAGCGAAGATATCGTTACTGAATATTTACAAGAGGATACAATGGTTCCAGCAATAGGTCAAGGTGCATTAGGTATAGAATGTAGAAGTGACGACAAAGAATTATTAGATATTCTAAAATCTGTGCATGATGAAAAAGTGGAAACGTGTGTAACATGCGAAAGAACATTTTTAAATGAAATGGATGGAAGTTGTAAAGTTCCAATTGCAGGTTATGCAACAAAAGATGGCAATGAAATTTCATTTACAGGATTAATTATGTCTCCTGATGGTAAAGAAAGATATGAATCTACAAAAGTAGGTACCGATCCAGTAGAAATCGGTAAACAAGTATCTGAAGAATTAAAATCCCAAGGTGCATATGAAATTATTAAGAAATTAAATGAAGAAGCATAATAAGGAGTAGTTAAAATGAAGCCGATTATAGTGGTTACGAGTACAAGAACTGTTCAACGTGAAGACGTAGAGATTCGACATTATCCATTTATAGATATTGTCCCTATCCAATTTGAACAGTCTTGTTTAAAACCCCACTATGATTGGCTTATTTTTACGTCTGTAAATGCTATTAAAATTTTTGAACCATATTTACCAAAGATACAAGTTAATCATATTGCAGTAATTGGTTCTAAAACGAAAAAAATAGCTGAAAAACTTAATATACCTGTTGATACAATGCCGGAAACATTTACGCAAGAAGGCATGTTAAATGATTTTAAAGACAAACTTTATAATCAATCTGTATTGATACCATGCAGTAAACAAGCAAGAGATAAATTAACAACTCAGTTATCTGAATGGAGTAATCAAGTTCAAAGGCTGAATATATATGAGCCAGTAACAAATACTGATAATGTTCATAAGGTGCATGAACTAATTACAAACAATAAAGTTACGCATATAACATTTTCAAGTTCTTCAGCAGTTTCAAGTTATTTTGAAACCTACAAAGAAATTGGTCATGGCGTAGAAGTATATGCAATTGGAGAAATCACTCAACAAAAATTAAATACATATCATCAAACTTCTAAAATAGCTTTAGAATCTACTTTAGAAGATATGATAAATACAATCTTGAAAGAGGTAAAATTATGAAATTTGATAGACATAGAAGATTAAGATCATCACAATCAATGAGAAATATGGTAAAAGAAACGTATGTTCATAAATCTGATTTAATATATCCTATATTTGTGATTGAAGAAGATAATATTAAAAATGAAATCTCATCAATGCCTGGGATTTATCAATTGAGTTTAAACCTGTTAGAAGAAGAATTAAAAGAAGCATATGACCTAGGTATTAGAGGTGTAATGTTCTTTGGAATTCCTAATGAAAAAGATGCTTGTGGTACTGGTGCATTTATCGATGATGGAATTATTCAAAAAGCGACTCGATTATCTAAAAGTAAGTTCCCAGATTTATTAGTTGTGGCAGATACTTGTCTTTGTGAATACACAGATCATGGTCATTGTGGTGTGATAGATGAAGCTACAAGCGATGTAGATAACGATAAGTCATTAGAATTACTTGTTAAAACAGCTGTTTCACAAGCGAAAGCTGGAGCAGACATTATTGCACCAAGTAACATGATGGACGGATTTGTAGCCGAAATAAGAGCAGGACTTGATCAAGCAGGATTTATTAACATGCCGATTATGAGCTATGGTATTAAATATGCATCTAGTTTTTATGGTCCTTTCAGAGAGGCTGCAGAAGGTGCGCCTTCATTTGGTGATCGTAAAACATATCAAATGGACCCGAGCAATCGCTTAGAAGCATTTAGAGAATTAGAAAGTGACATTAAAGAAGGTTGCGACATGATGATTGTTAAACCTGCTTTAAGTTATTTAGATATTATAAGAGATGTGCGTAACCGTTCTGACTTACCTATAGTTGCGTATAACGTAAGTGGCGAATATAGTATGACAAAAGCAGCTTCACTAAATGGCTGGATAGATGAAGAAAAAATTGTTATGGAACAAATGACTTCAATGAAACGTGCTGGAGCAGACATGATTATTACTTATTTCGCAAAAGATATTTGTAAATATCTAGATGGAGGAGACTATTAATATGAGATACGAACAATCAATTGAAGCATACAAAGAAGCAGTAGATTTAATGCCTGGTGGCGTAAATAGTCCAGTTAGAGCATTTAAATCTGTAGATACACCGCCGATATTTATGGATCACGGTAAAGGATCAAAGATATATGATGTAGATGGTAATGAATATATTGATTACGTATTAAGTTGGGGGCCTTTAATTTTAGGTCATTCTCACGAAAAAGTTAAAACAGCTTTACACGCAGCGGTAGATAAAGGAACTTCATTTGGTGCTTCTACAAAGCTTGAAAATAAAATGGCACAACTCGTAATTGAACGTGTTCCATCTATTGAGATGGTAAGAATGGTATCTTCAGGTACAGAAGCAACATTAGCAGCATTACGACTTTCAAGAGGTTATACTGGCAGAAATAAAATATTGAAATTTGAAGGTTGTTATCATGGGCATAGTGATTCATTACTAATCAAAGCTGGCTCTGGGGTAGCAACTTTAGGATTACCAGACTCTCCAGGCGTACCTGAAGGCACTGCGAAAAATACAATTACAGTCCCTTATAATGATATTGAAGCTGTAAAAGTGGCTTTTGAACAATTTGGTGATGATATCGCAGGTGTTATTGTAGAACCTGTTGCCGGTAATATGGGTGTAGTACCACCTGTAGAAGGTTTCTTAGAAGGTTTACGTGATATTACAAAAGAATATGGTTCTGTGTTAATCTTTGATGAAGTTATGACAGGATTTAGAGTAGGATACAATTGTGCACAAGGGTATTTTGGTGTTACGCCTGACTTAACTTGTCTAGGAAAAGTTATTGGTGGAGGATTGCCGGTAGGTGCTTTCGGTGGTAAAAGAGAAATTATGGAAGAAATAGCTCCAGTTGGAAATGTTTATCAAGCAGGAACACTTTCAGGAAATCCATTGGCTATGACTAGTGGCTTTGCAACTTTAAGTGAACTAACTGAAGATAGTTATAGCTATTTTAATGAATTAGGAGATTTACTTGAAAAAGGTCTGAAAGATGTGTTTTCTAAACATGAAGTACCAATAACAGTTAATCGTGCTGGTTCAATGATAGGTTATTTCTTGAATAAAGGTCCAGTAACTAATTTTGATGAAGCTAATTCATCAGATTTAGAAATGTTTAGTAATATGTATAGAGAAATGGCTCAAGAAGGTGTGTTCTTGCCACCATCACAATTCGAAGGTACTTTTTTATCAACAGCTCATACTAAAGAAGATATAGAAAAAACAATTCAAGCATTTGATACAGCACTATCTAGAATTACAAAATAACAATTATAACCTCAATTTATATTTTTAATAATGGTATAATTTTACACGAGGTGTTAATTGATGCATAGAAATAAACAGAACATAATAATTGT
The DNA here is from genome assembly GCF_022386495.1 of Mammaliicoccus sp. H-M34. Lineage (NCBI taxonomy): Bacteria > Bacillati > Bacillota > Bacilli > Caryophanales > Staphylococcaceae > Mammaliicoccus > Mammaliicoccus sp. H-M34. Next base: position 225,783 of record NZ_JAJNIK010000001.1, on the reverse strand, counting down.
AAGTTTGCTAGCTATAATACTTGGCTTTATACTCCAAAGCATTCATATGATTTTACCTTGGTTATTTGGTCCGATATTTGCTAGCATTATCGTTATAAAATTAATGAAACGCTCAATTAAATGGCCGAATTGGTTAGGTAATATAGGATTACTCATTTTAGGAGTTCAAATGGGTTCTACTTTTACACTTGATGTACTTCATGATATAAAAGATGAATGGTTACAGATTGTATTAATGTCAGTATTTATCATATTACTCGCTTTAATTATATCTATAGTCTTTAAAAAGATAGCCAATGTTTCATTTGAAACAGCATTATTAAGTGCAATCCCTGGAGCTCTAAGCCAAATGGTTGTTATGGCGGAAGAGAATAAAAAAGCAGACTTACTCATCGTTACACTTACTCAAACATCACGAATTATGTTTGTTGTAATCTTAGTTCCTATTATTTCTTCAATATATGGTAGTAATGGTTCAAGTTCTAGACAAATTGATGCAGCACCTTCTATATTTTCAGTTTTAGATTTAACGGGATATATTACGTTGATTGTAGGAATAATGATTTTATTTTTATTATTCTACAAGATTAAGTTTCCTGTTCCTCATTTACTTGCACCAATTTTTGTTCTTCTTACTTGGAATTTATATACTGAACAGGTTTTCTCTTTAGATTATCAGTTGATTATAATTGCTCAAGTGTTATTCGGAATAAGAATAGGGGTTCAAATATCTGATTTAATAAATAATCTGACTAAAAAGACTGTGTTTGCAATAGCATTCCAAAATGTCTCGTTAATACTTGGTGCTTTTATACTTGTGTTTATTTTTGATCTTTTTATTGATGACAATATTAATGACTTGTTTTTAAGTGCTGCTCCAGGGGGAATGGCACAAATTATAGTAGTTGCGCTTGAAACTGGTGGAGATGTCGCAATGATTTCAAGCTATCATATTTTTAGGATATTTTTTATACTTCTAATTATTTCACCATTAATAAAGGTTTTCTTAAGCATAAGGTCTAAGAAATACGGTAATTAGTACTTTCAATATTGACTTATATTGAAAGTGCTTATATTATTAAAGTAATTAAATATTTAACAAGGAAGAGTAAATCATTGATTATTTGAAGAGAGTGTATGGTTGGTGTGAATACATATTAATGATGATTGAAGGTAGCCTTAATTTGAACGTTAATTGAAACTAAGTAGATTAATGCGTGTGCGAGCGATAATCGTTAAAGTGCAATATAAGAAATTATATTGAATTTAGGTGGTACCACGGTTTAACCCGTCCTATTCATTTAGGACGGGTTTTTTATATTAAAAAGGAGTGATAAATAATGGAAATGGAACCTAAATATAACCCTAAAAAGGTTGAAGAAGGCCGTTATCAACATTGGTTAGAAAATGATTATTTTAAACCAAGTGAAAATAAAGACAAAGAAACGTATACGATTGTTATTCCGCCTCCAAATGTAACTGGTAAGCTACATTTAGGTCATGCATGGGATACAACTTTACAAGATATTTTAACTAGAATGAAAAGAATGCAAGGGTATGATACTTTGTATTTACCTGGTATGGACCATGCAGGTATCGCAACCCAAGCCAAAGTTGAAGGCAAATTAAAAGAACAAGGATTGACTAGACATGATTTAGGTAGAGAAAAATTCCTTGAACATGCTTGGTCATGGAAAGAAGAATATGCAGACTTTATTCGTGCACAATGGTCTAAGTTAGGCTTAGGTTTAGACTATAGTCGTGAACGTTTTACATTAGACGAGGGATTATCTCAAGCAGTTAAAAAAGTGTTTGTTGATATGTATAATAAAGGTTTGATATATCGTGGAGAAAGAATTATTAACTGGGATCCACAAACTAAAACAGCAATTTCTGATATAGAAGTTATACATGAAGATATATTAGGGCATTTCTATCATATTAAGTATCCGTTTAAAGAAGGAGAAGGTGCTATTGAAATAGCAACAACACGTCCTGAAACGATGCTTGGAGATACTGCAATTGTTGTTAATCCAAACGATGATCGATATAAACACTTAATAGGTAAATCTGTTATTTTACCAATTATTGGTCGTGAATTACCTATCATTGGTGACGATTATGTTGATATTGAATTTGGTAGTGGAGCAATGAAAGTAACACCTGCACATGATCCTAATGACTTCGAAATTGGTGAAAGACATCAACTAGAAAAAATTAACGTTATGAATGAAGACGGTACAATGAATGAGCTTGCTGGTAAATATAATGGTTTAGATCGTTTTGAATGCCGTAAACAATTAATTGAAGATTTAAAAGCAACTGGAGAGTTAATTAAAGTTGAAGAACATGAGCATTCAGTTGGCCATTCAGAAAGAAGTGGGGCAGTAGTTGAGCCTTACTTGTCTACTCAATGGTTTGTGAAGATGGAACCTCTAGCTAAACAAGCTTTAGATAACCAAGATACTGAAAATCGTATTAATTTTGTTCCAGACAGATTTGAAGGTACATTTAATAGATGGATGGAAAACATCCGCGACTGGACAATATCTCGACAATTATGGTGGGGTCATCAAATTCCAGCCTGGTATCATAACGAGACAGGTGAAACATATGTAGGAGAAGAAGCGCCAGAAGATATTGAAAATTGGACTCAAGATGAAGACGTTCTTGATACATGGTTTAGTTCTGCATTATGGCCGTTTTCTACATTAGGATGGCCAGACGAAAACAATGAAGACTTTAAACGTTATTATCCTACTAACACATTAGTTACAGGTTATGATATTATTTTCTTCTGGGTATCGAGAATGATTTTCCAAGGGCTTGAATTTACTGGACAAAAACCATTCAATGATGTCTTGTTACACGGTTTAGTAAGAGCTGAAGATGGCCGTAAGATGAGTAAGTCATTAGGTAATGGTGTTGACCCAATGGATGTTATAGACGAATATGGTGCGGATAGCTTAAGATACTTCTTAGCTACTGGTTCATCACCTGGACACGATTTACGTTATTCTACTGAAAAAGTTGAAGCTATTTGGAACTTTATCAACAAGATTTGGAATGCTTCTCGTTTTAGTATTATGAATATTGGTGAATCATTTAAGTTTGAAGATATAGATTTATCAGGTGAAAAATCTGTTGCAGATGAATGGATTCTTACACGATTAAACGAAACTATAGCAAATGTTACAGATTTAAGTGATAAATATGAATTTGGTGAAGTTGGTCGCGTACTTTATAACTTTATTTGGGATGAGTTCTGTGATTGGTATATTGAAATGAGTAAAATACCAATGAACGGTGAAGATGAGTCTAAAAAACAAATGACGCGTTCAGTATTAGCTTACACACTAGATCAAACAATGAGAATGTTACATCCATTAATGCCATTTGTAACAGAACATATATGGCAAGCTCTACCTCATGAAGGAGAAACAATCATAAACGCTTCATGGCCAGAAGTTAAACCAGAATTATCAAATGAAAACAGTAAAGTTTCAATGCAATTGTTAGTTGAAATTATTAAATCTGTAAGACAAGCTAGACGTGAAGTGAATACACCGATGTCTAAAGAAGTGCCAATTCATATCGAAGCAAAAGACGAAAAAGTTAAAGAGCAACTTTTAGATAATAAAGATTACTTAATGCGTTTTTGTAATCCAAGTGAGTTAATTATCGATACTTCTATAGAAATACCTGAAAAAGCGATGACTGAAGTTGTATTTGGTGCTACAGTGGTGTTACCATTAGAAGGATTAATTGACATGGACAAAGAAATAGAAAGACTTGAGCAAGAACTTAATAAATGGCAAAAAGAATTAGATCGTGTTAATAAAAAATTGAGCAATGAGAAGTTCGTTGCTAATGCACCTGAAAAGATTATTAACGAAGAGAAAGATAAAAAAGTTAATTATCAAGAAAAATATGATGGTGTACTAGCTAGAATTGAACAATTGAAAGGCTAGGAAAGCTAATGGATTATTTAGATAGTTTACACTGGATACACGAACGAACTAAATTTGGTATTAAACCAGGTGTTAAAAGAATGAAGTGGATGCTCAGTAAACTGGATCATCCTGAAGATAATATTCAAGCAGTTCATGTAGTAGGTACGAATGGTAAAGGATCAACAGTCAGTTATTTAAGAAATGCACTTGTAGCAAATAATTATGAAGTTGGTACTTTTACTTCACCATATATCGTTACATTTAATGAAAGAATAAGCATTAATGGTGTTCCGATAACTAACGATGAATTAGTTGACTTAGTTCAAATTGTTAAACCAATTTCAGAAAGACTTGAAACTGAAACTGATTTAGGACCAGCTACAGAATTTGAAATTATCACATTAATTATGTTTGTATATTTTGGATCAATACGGCCAGTTGATTTTGTTATAGTTGAAGCGGGATTAGGAGCTTTAAATGATTCAACTAATGTATTCCAACCAATTATGACAGTATTAACAAGTATCGGTTTAGACCATACAAATATATTAGGTGATACTTATATGGATATTGCTAGGGAAAAAGCTGGTGTAATTAAACCAAGTGTACCTCTTGTTTATTCAATTAAACCTAAAGATGCGCTACATTTTGTACGTGAAGTTGTAGAAACTAATTATAATAAAGGTTTAGAATTAGATAGAGATATTCATGTTATTTCTGATGATGCTGAATTTACTTACAGATATGAAAGTTATGAACTTGAAAATATTCAACTAAAAATGATTGGTCAACATCAACATGAAAATGCTGCACTTGCAATTACAACGCTCATTGAAATGTTTCAAAGAGGGATTATACAATTAGACTTTAATAAAATGATAGATGCCATTGAGAATACGACTTGGTCAGGCCGTATTGAAAAAGTTAAAGATCAGCCTCTCATATTAATTGATGGTGCTCATAATAAAGAAAGTATAGATGCGTTAGTTAATACTTTGAATCAGTATTATTCTGATAAAAAAATTGACGTATTGTTTGCAGCTATTGAAGGAAAACCTATTGGAAAAATGTTAAACAGTTTAGAAGACGTAGCGAACAGATTCTATGTAACGACATTTGATTTTCCAAAAGCATTACCAATAGATGCAGTTTATGATTACTTAGAACATGATCACATTGAAAAGATTCAAAATTATAATAGCTTTATCGATGAATATAATGGTGAATTACTTGTTATCACCGGTAGTTTGTATTTTATAAGTGAAGTAAGAAAGTTGTTTGTTCAATAATAAATGAATTAAAAGATAACGACAAAATGAAAAATGTCGTTATCTTTTTTTGTGTAAAAATTCATTATATTCTGAAAAATAGGGTATGAGAAATATATATTACTAAAGGGGAGATTATATGAAAGAAAATAATAAACAGAAAATAAAATTCAAAAATCCTCATACATATGCGATTTTACTATTTATTATTGCGATTAGTTGCTTGCTAACTTATGTAATACCTTCAGGTGAATTTGAACGTAAAACTGTAAATGATCGAGAAGAAGTTGTATCAGGTACTTATCATTTAGTAGACAGTCAACCATCTGGATTTTTAGAAATCTTTAGATCGATTCCTGAAGGTTTAATTAGTGGCGCGGATATTATTTTTTACATATTTCTAGTAGGTGGCGCTTTTGGTATTATACATAAGACTGGTGCAATTACAAATGGTGTAAATGCTGCAATGAACAAGTTAGGGGAAAACGGCAAATTTATGATTCCTCTAACGATGTTTATTTTCTCATTACTCGGTTTTTCTATTGGATTGGCTGAAGAAACTATTATATTTGTTCCGATAGGTATAGCAATCGCAAGAGCAGTTGGGTATGATGCGATGACTGGTGCAGCAATGATTATAATGGGTGCAGCAGCAGGATTTCTAGGAGGCATGCTCAATCCTTTTACGGTTGGAGTCGCACAAAAAATCGCTGAAATTCCCCTGTTTTCAGGCTGGCAATTTAGAACAATCATTTATATATGTGTATTGATTGTTGGCATCATTTATGTAATGTTATATGCTCGAAAAGTAAAGAAAAATCCAAAGAAAAGTTTAGTATATGAATTAGAACAAGAAGAACAACATAATATTGTTGACCAACCTAAGATTGGCAGATTTACAAAGCGACAATCATTTTGTTTAATTTTGCTAGTTGGGGCAATTTGTTTTAACGTATTTGGTATTTTTACATTCGGATGGTCCTTTAATGAAATGAGTGCTAATTTCTTATTAGCAGGTTTATTAGCAGGATTTATCGGTGGTCTAGGGTTTAATGGAACTTTTGATGCTTTAGTAGAAGGAATGAAATCTATTTTGTTCGGTGCTTTAATTGTAGGATTTGCTAAAGCAATTGTTGTCGTATTAGAAAATGGTAAAATTATAGATACTATAGTGTATTATTTAACAAACACCATTCAAGATTTACCAGCTAGTATTACGGTTGGTATGATGTTCATTATTCAAATGATTTTAAACTTCTTTATACCATCAGGATCTGGCCAAGCAATGACAACTATGCCTCTTATGGTTCCGATTTCTGATTTATTAAGTATAAATAGACAGATGGCAGTACTTGCCTTCCAATATGGAGACGCAGTGAGTAATAGTATATTCCCAACTTCCGCCTCTTTAATGGGTGGATTGGCTGTTGCCGGAATTTCTTATACTAAATGGGTGAAATTTATATGGAAGTTATTAGTACTATGGGTTGTTATATGTATGGCTGGAATATTCGTTGCTTTAGGATTAGGTTTTTAACTTTTATAAATATTACAAAACTTGAAAAACTCATGTTATTACATAGAGTTTTTCAAGTTTTTTTATGAATAATATTTTAATGTTTATAACGGCATACTCATAAGTTCAAAAACTGTAGTTATACGTTTAACGAGTTGTTTTGGTATATTTATATATATCAAAAAAGGAGAATGAAATAATGACTTTACTCTTTTTGTTGGGTGCAATTTTAGCTAGTTATATGTATCAACTAACAAGTACAACAAACATAAATTATAATATGTTTCTTAGTCGTTCTAAGTGTGAGAATTGTTGTAAAATTATTTTGTTTAGAGATCTTATTCCAATTATCAGTTACTTATGTTTAAAAGGCAAATGTAGATTTTGCAAAAGTAGGATACCTCTAGATTTACTTTTATGTGAACTTATACTAGGAACACTTTTTTTAATACCTCTAATATGCAATACACCGTTTGATCCTCTATTATATTATTTCTTAGTCATATTTTTAATCCCTTTATCTATTTATGATTTGAAGCACTATATTATTCCTAACCATGTATTAATTATAATGTTTATAACAGCTTTAGTGCTTTTTGATATGTCGTTGAAAGGTTTTTTATTATCAATTCTTATTCTGTTTTTGCTTCATTGTGTTTATTTTATTTCTAATAAAAGTATAGGATACGGTGATATAAAACTATTTTCTTTATTAAGTATTATACTATCCAATTCTCAATTTTTATTAATGTTTATGTTCACGTTCATTATTGCAGGAATTTTCGTCTTACTTTATTTTTGTGCTAGTAAAAATCTTATAAAGAAAGTTCCTTTAGTTCCTTTTATCACAGTTTCTACACTATTTGTTTTGATTTTTAATCATCAACTTAATTATTATTTTTTAGGAGGCTTACATGGTCATTAAAATTAAAGATTTACAACACGAAGATAAACCGAGAGAAAGATTAAAATCTTATGGTCCGGATAAACTAACTAATAGGGAGTTATTGGCAATAATCATCAATTCTGGTAGTAAACAATATTCGAGTTTAGAATGTGCAAATAAAGTGTTAAATTTAGTAGAGAACACTAGAGAATTAAGGCACCTTACTTTGCCTGAATTATTAACAGTAAATGGAATAGGAGAATCTAAAGCCATTACTATTTTAGCTGTCATTGAATTAGCTAAAAGAATGCATAGTAATACAGTATTGGATAAATTTGAAATAAATGAGCCACAAGATGTAGCAAATTACTTGATGGAGAAACTAAGATATTTAAAGCAAGAACACTTTGTTGCATTGCTATTAAACACTAAAAATCAAATTATACATGAACAATCTATATTTATAGGTTCTTTGAATATGGCAGTAGTACACCCGAGAGATTTATTAAGAGAGGCAATCAAACATTCGGCGGCATCCATTGTAATAGCTCATAATCATCCGAGCGGAGATCCAACACCATCTATAGAAGACATTAAAACGACTAAACGAATTCTATATTGCTGTGAATTAATGGGAATAGATTTACTTGATCATATCATTATTGGGGATGGAGAATTTATAAGTATTTTTGAAAATGATTATATTATGCGTGAAGACATAGAAATTAATGATGTTTATGAATGATACAATGGTATAATATAAATAAAAATGAGTCAGGAGTTTTTGATTTGCAAATCATTACATTTATTTTAGTTGTTTTACCATTGTTATTCATAATATCTATTTTTCAACGAAAGAAAAGAGCAATTGTAAAAAAAGACTATGGAATTATAATGGCATTAGGTGTTATAGGTGTATTTCTTTCATCAATATTACTTACATTAACAAATAGTGAATCATCACTTTCATTTAGTGTTATACTTGGATCAATTGGTGCAGGCATAGTGTGGGGTATTTTAGTATCACTTACTTTATTCTTGTTAAAAAAATTACTAAATAAATAAAAGGAAGAAGCCGAGACAAATTATTGTCTCGGCTTCTTCTTTAATAAAGATTAAGTGATATTTAATAAGGGTCACATAAAGTAAAGAACACCTTGATATATGAAGTAAATTACTAAAGCAATAATAGCTAATTTTATGACAACTCTTAATAACCCAACAAAAAATCGGAAAAAGATAATTAAAAACAAGATAGCTAAGAATATATATATTAATTCCATGATTTTCACCTCTTAATGAGATTATATATGAGAATTGATAAAAATACATCAGACTACAGAATGATTAAAGAGTTCAGTCCAAAGCCCGATGATGATTTATATTATATTTTTGTATAATATATATGAATGAGAGGTGTCTATAATATTGAGATGGTTATTTAGGTTAATTAGAAATTTATTAGCATTATTGGCAATTGTAATTATAGTCGTAATTGTGTACAGAAATGTTCCTGCTATTAGCGATTTGAATCCATTTGATAATAGTGATAATCAAGAAACTGAAGAAATTGCGCCACAACGAGCAAATGCTACATATGAAGTAGAAGACAATCCATTGTTACAAAATGTTCCTTTAAGTCAAACAAAGCATGCATTTAAATGGATAAATAAAAGTGAATTTATGGATGTTTCGGGATTAGAGCGCATGGGCTACGATGACGATTATGTAGCTGGTCAACGTGGTACTGAGTATATTTTGTATAAGTTTGGTGAATCGAAAATGTATGTGTATCAAACTGAGCAAGATTTAATTAATGATTTAAGTGAAATGAACTCAGATATAAAATTATTACCAAAAACTTCATATTAATTTTTAATTTCGACGGTCTCTCACTTTATTTAAAGTGAACTGTAAGCTAAAATAGTAATATCATTGTTATTTAGACATTTGAAGATTAAGAGGTGTTTAGATTGTCGAATTTTTTTAAAAATAATAAATTAATGTTTTTTCTTATTTCTATGGTCTTATTAATTGTAATAGTTGGTTATTCAGTGAGAGCACAATCAGCATCGCTTAGTGAACAATATGCGAGTGATACATCTTCTTTTGGTGGAAGAATTATCTCTTATCCAGTTACTTTTGTATCAGACTTTTTCTCAAATATCTTCACATCGGATGAAGACATTAACAAATTAAAAGAAGAAGTTAAAAGTACAGACCAAATTAAAGCTGATAAAGCAAGATTAGAAAAAGAAAATAAATCATTGAAAAAAGAGTTAGATATGAAAGATATTTCACAGTTTAATCCAATTTCAGCGACTGTTATTGGTAGAAGTCCTGATCAATGGATGAATACAATCATTATTGATAAAGGTAAAAAAAGTGGAATGAAAGAAAATATGGCTGTTATTACGAGTGAAGGTTTAGTTGGAAGAATTAAAAAAGCTAATCAATTTTCTTCACAAGTAGAGTTAATATCTACAAGCGTGAAGACAAGTAAACTATCGGTCGATATTCAACAAGATGAAGAAAATATTTTCGGTATGATAAATCGATATGATGAAGATAAAGATTTGTTAGTTATCAGTGATATAGATAATAAATACAATATTAAAAAAGGATCTAAAGTAGTTACAAACGGTTTAGGCGATCAGCTTCCTAAAGGACTATTAGTTGGGAAAGTTGAAAAGGTAGAAAATGATGAGTATGGATTATCTAAAGTTGCATACATAAAAACATCTACTAACATTAAAGACTTGAACCACGTATACGTTTCGAAGAGAGATCCGGAAACAATACCTTCTTCAAAAGAAAGTGGTGAGGAATAATGAGATTTTACGTTATTCCTTTAATTGGCGTTGTATTATTCTATTTAGATATCATATTAACGCGTCTATCTCCAATAAATGTCTTTAATGAAACATTTATAGTCGTACCAAGATTAACATTTTTATATTTATTAATTATTGCAGTGTACAAAAATCCTAAAGTAGCAATAATTTTAGCCATCGTAACTGGAATTTTCACTGATATTTATTTTGGTGGCATATACGGGGTATATACATTTGGCTATGCTATTTTTGTAATAATGATGGATAAATTATTCAAAGTATTTTATAGGGACATATTAATGATGGTAATACTTTTAATATGTTCAGTTGTGTTGTTAGAAATATGGGTAATGATTTTTTATGGATTTTTAGGAATTGCTTCAATTAATATTATCCAAATTATTCTATTTAGATTTATACCAACAGTTTTCTTTAATTTAATTTGTTTAATCATAATTTTTCCGTTTGTTCTAAAATTATTAGAAAGAAATACAAATTAGTTAAAGAATATTGACATCATAGGCTGTAGGTGGTAATCTATTGAAGTTGAGTAGTTTCAGGCTACATACAACCGCTCGATCATAGGTATATAAAGTACGAATGTCACCTATGAATGGCGTGACTTAAAAAATTAGGAGGTGCAAGTATGTTTGCTATAATTGAAACTGGCGGAAAGCAAGTTAAAGTAGAAGAAGGTCAAACAATTTGGGTTGAAAAATTAGACGTAAATGAAGGTGATTCATTCACTTTTGACCAAGTATTATTTGTAGGTGGAGATTCAGTTAAAGTTGGATCACCTGTTGTTGAAGGTGCTTCAGTTACTGCTAAAGTTGAAAAACAAGGACGCGGTAAAAAAATCACTGTTTTCAAATACAAAGCAAAGAAAAACTACAAACGTAAACAAGGTCATCGTCAACCTTACACTAAATTAACTATCGAAAAAATCAACGCGTAAGCAATGATTAATGTAGATATTAGTTTGAATCAAGAAGGGCAAGTTACAGATGTTGAGATGTCTGGACATGCTGATTCAGGTGAATATGGCAAAGACTTAGTCTGTGCTGGAGCTTCAGCAGTTGTCTTTGGTGCAACAAATGCAATCATTGGCTTAACTGATGAAACACCTGATATAGATTACAGTGACGACGGTGGATATTTTCATATACGTAGTGTAAACTTAGAAAATGAACAAGCACAAACATTATTACAAGGTCTCATAATTTCTTTGAAGACAATTGAAGAAGAATATGGACAATATATTAAACTAAATTACAAGTGAGGTGTAACTCATGTTAAAATTAAACTTACAATTTTTCGCATCGAAAAAAGGGGTAGGTTCTACAAGAAACGGACGTGACTCTGAATCAAAACGTTTAGGTGCTAAACGTGCTGACGGTCAATACGTAACAGGTGGTTCTATCTTATATCGTCAACGTGGAACTAAAGTTTTCGCTGGTGAAAACGTAGGTCGCGGTGGAGACGATACATTATTCGCTAAAATCGACGGCGTTGTTAAATTCGAACGTTTTGGTCGTGACAAAAAGAAAGTATCTGTATACGCAGCTGCTGAATAATCACTATATTGAGACACCAGAATTTTTTCTGGTGTTTCTTTTTTTAATCGTATAGTGATAATGTTATAATTAATGTTATGAATATTGATAATATAGGTGATAAAATGAATAATTTAGATGTGTATTTAAAGTCGAGACATGATTTTGTGAATCAATTCCAATTGTTATATACATATAAACAGTTAGGCAAAGATGAAGAGGTTAATTCATTACTTGATGAGTTATACAAAGATTTAAAGCAAGAACAGTTGTTTTTAAATGCACCTTGTAGAAAATTTGTGCGTGATGTATTTGAACACAAAATATCTACGTCAGGCTCTAAATGGACATTTGAAATTGAATGCTCAAATCATAACTATTATCAGAACAATCTAGAATTAGCAGACAACATTTTATTGGAAATTTACCAATATTTAAAAACAGTGATTAAAAGTCAACAAGATGATATTCAAATAAGATTATGTTTAAATGTAGAAGAAGAATTTGTCATTTTGGACGTATTTCTTAATGAAACGACGTTAAGTGACAATCAATTAAAAACAATGTTTTCCGATTATAATTTTGAAATTTTATCAGGAAACGATAATGCAAAAGAAATAGAATTTATTATCAATATAAATGAATTAGAGGTGTAAACATGTTTATAGATCAGGTCAAGATTTCGTTGAAAGCTGGTGATGGTGGTAACGGTTTAGTTGCTTTTCGTCGTGAAAAGTATGTTCCATTTGGTGGTCCAGCTGGTGGTGACGGTGGTAAAGGTGCTTCAGTTATATTTGAGGTAGATGAAGGTTTACGTACTTTATTAGACTTTAGATTCCAAAGTAAGTTTAAAGCAGAAAAAGGTGAAAATGGTCAAAGTAGTAACATGCATGGTCGTGGCTCAGACGACTTAGTATTAAAAGTGCCACCTGGTACAATTATTAAAAATGTTGAAAGTGAAGAAGTTTTAGCTGACCTTGTTGAACATGGCCAACGCGCTACAGTCGCAAAAGGTGGACGTGGTGGTAGAGGTAATTCAAGGTTTGCTTCTGCTAGTAATCCCGCACCAGATTTCTGTGAAAATGGTGAACCAGGAGAAGAACTAGATGTCACATTAGAACTTAAATTAATGGCAGATGTAGGGCTTGTAGGTTACCCAAGTGTTGGTAAGTCTACATTACTATCTATAGTATCTAAAGCTAAACCGAAAATTGGTGCATATCATTTTACAACGATTAAACCAAATCTTGGTGTCGTTCAAACAAATGATGGTAGAGGATTTGTAATGGCCGATTTACCAGGTTTAATTGAAGGTGCATCAGAAGGTGTCGGTTTAGGACATCAATTTTTAAGACATATTGAAAGAACGAGAGTAATCGTTCATATTATTGATATGAGTGGAATGGAAGGAAGAGATCCATATGATGATTATGTTACAATTAATCGAGAATTAAAATCATATAACGAAAATCTTTCTAGAAGACCACAAATTGTTGTAGCTAATAAAATGGATTTACCTGATTCAGAGACACAATTAGACATGTTTAAAGAACAGTTAGAAGAAGATGTCAAAATACTTCCAATAAGCACTGTTACTAGAAAAAATGTTGACCAGTTATTGTATGAAATTGCAGATTTACTGGATGAAACAGAAGGCATGGATTTTGATAGTGTTGAAGAAGAAACTGGTGTTCATAGAGTTGTATATAAACATGAGAAATCTAGAGATCATTTTGTAATTACAAGAGATGATGATGGAGCATATGTAGTGTCTGGTAACTCTATAGAGAGATTATTCAAGATGACTGACTTTAATCGTGATGCAGCTGTAAGAAGATTTGCAAGACAAATGCGTTCAATGGGTATTGATGATGCATTAAGAGAACGTGGAGCATCAAATGGTGATATAGTTAGAATATTAGGTGGAGAATTTGAATTTGTCGAATAGGGCGTGTTCCAATTGAAAAAATCAAATGAATCAACAAAAAGGTTTTATTTAATTAGAGAAGATGTTTTACCAGAATCTGTTCAAAAAACTATTAAAGTTAAAAATGCGTTATTGAAAAATAACAATCTAACAATTTATGATGCAGTTAAAGAATTTAATTTATCAAGAAGTGCGTTTTATAAATATAAAGATACGATCTTTCCTATAGATAGATTGGAAGAACAGACAAGGAATTTAACTTTAATTTTATATGTGCAAGATGAAATTGGTATGCTTGCTACAGTTTTAAATAAAATTGCTGAAGTTAAAGGCTCTGTTCTTACGATTCATCAAAGCTTACCAATGAAAAATAGAGCAACTATTACAATTTCATTAAATGCAACAAATATTGAATTATCATTAGATGAACTAATGGATGCAATAAAAGAAAGTCCGTATGTAGATGAAGTAGAAGTCATCGGAATGAGCATGTAAAGGAAGTTATTTAAATGTATGCATATATTAAGGGAAAAGTTACACAGTTATATCCGTCACATATTGTTGTAGAAACAAATGGTATAGGGTATGAAATTCAAACACCAAATTCATATCGTTTTCAGTCAAAACTGGATCAAGAAACACAAGTATATACACAATTAATTGTTCGTGAAGACGCTCAACTATTATATGGATTTGTTAATCTTGAAGAAAAAGATATGTTTTTAAGTTTGATCAAAGTTACTGGGATAGGACCTAAATCAGCTTTAGCTATTTTGGCATCTAGCACACCAAATGAAGTGGCAATTGCTATTGAAAATGAGAACGAAGCTTATTTAACTAAATTCCCTGGAATTGGTAAGAAAACAGCAAGACAAATTATATTAGACTTAAAAGGAAAATTAATAATTACCGAAGAGTCAGAGCTATTTTCTAATAATAGTCATTCAGATAACGACTTGTTAGAAGAAGCTTTATTAGCTTTAGAAGCTTTAGGTTATTCAAAACGTGAATTAACTAAAGTTAAAAAAAGTCTAGAAAAAGAATCATTTGATACAGTCGATGCATGTGTTAAAAGAGGTTTAGCATTACTTATTCAGTAAATGGGGTGATTTTTTGGATGAGCGATTAATGGATGAGCATGAACATAACGATGATATTCAAAATGAATTGTCGTTAAGACCAGACACTTTAAGTCAATATATAGGTCAGCATAATATTAAATCTAATTTAGATATTTTTATTAAAGCTGCAAAATTAAGAGAAGAGCCTTTAGATCATTGTCTACTTTATGGACCACCAGGGTTAGGTAAAACAACTTTAGCTCATATTATATCTAATGAGATGGATGTAAACTTAAGAACTGCGAGTGGTCCTTCAATTGAAAGACCAGGTGATTTAGCTGCAATTCTCTCTGCTTTACAACCTGGTGATGTGTTATTTATAGATGAAATACATCGTCTGAGTAGAGTTGTTGAAGAAGTTTTGTATCCTGCTATGGAAGATTTTTTCTTAGATATTGTTGTGGGTAAAGGTGAAGAAGCGAGAAGTATTAGGATTGATTTGCCACCATTTACATTGGTTGGTGCAACTACTAGAGTAGGTAGTTTATCGGCGCCTTTAAGAGATCGTTTCGGTGTTCACTTGAGATTAGAATATTATGATGATAAAAGCTTAGAAGAAATTATTAAACGTACTGCAGAAGTTTTCAATGTTGAGATAGACGATAAAAGCACCAATGAATTATCTAAACGTAGTAGAGGTACACCACGTATAGCAAATAGATTATTGCGTAGAGTTCGTGATTTTGCTCAAGTTAAAGGTAATCAGTCTATATCAATAGATATAACAAAGCATGCGCTTGATTTATTGCAAGTTGATAAAGAAGGTCTTGACCATATAGATTATAAAATTATGCAATGTATCTTGAATAATTATAAAGGTGGACCGGTTGGATTAGATGCAATAGCCGCAACAATTGGTGAAGAACGTATTACATTAGAAGATGTTTACGAACCGTATTTAATACAAAAAGGCTTTATAGAAAGAACACCTCGTGGTCGTCGTGCTACTGCAATTAGTTATGATCACTTCGAGTATAAAAAGCAATAGGAAAGAGGCAAAGTTTGTGAATATTGAAGATTTCGATTTTGATTTACCTGAATCGTTAATTGCACAAACACCACTGTTAGATCGAGAAAGCAGTAGGTTACTTAAATGTAATAAAAAAACAGGTGAATTAGAAGATTTAACATTTAAAGAAGTTGTAAACCAACTTGCTCCTGGCGATTGTTTAGTTTTAAATGACACTAAAGTTATGCCAGCTAGATTGTTTGGTTTAAAAGAAGAAACAGGTGCAAAGGTTGAAATGTTAATGCTTACTCAACATGAAGATAATGAATGGGAAGTATTAATTAAACCTGCAAAAAGAATAAAAGTAGGTCAGTCTGTGTCTTTCGGTGAAGGGAAAATAATTGCGACTTGCGTTAAAGAATTAGAGCAAGGCGGAAGAATTATGAAACTTTCCTATGAAGGAATTCTACAAGAAAGATTAGATGAACTAGGTGAAATGCCTCTACCTCCATATATTAAGGAACGATTGGAAGACCAAGATAGATACCAAACTGTTTATGCAAAAGAAGTTGGTTCTGCTGCAGCACCAACTGCTGGATTACATTTTACTGAACATTTATTACAAGAAATTGCTGCGAAAGGTGTTCATATTGCATTCATTACTTTACATGTTGGTTTAGGTACATTTAGACCAGTAAGTGTTGATAATATTGATGATCATGAAATGCATTCTGAATATTACCAGATGACAGCAGAAACTGCTGATTTATTAAATAGAGTTAAATCAGAAGGTAATAAAATCATTTCGGTTGGCACAACATCTACACGAACTTTAGAAACGATTCGATCTAAAAATGATGAATTTGTAGAAGCAAGTGGATGGACAGATATCTTTATTTATCCTGGATATGAGTTTAAAGCAATTGATGGTCTTATAACAAATTTCCATTTACCAAAATCTACTTTAATAATGCTTGTATCAGCACTTTCAACAAGAGAAAATATACTTCATGCATATCAACATGCAGTAGATGAAAAATATAGATTTTTTAGTTTTGGAGATGCAATGATATTAATATAGAAAAGGAGTAACAACATGCCTGCAGTAACATATGAGCACATAAAGACTTGTAAACAGTCTGGTGCAAGATTAGGAATTGTTCATACGCCACATGGTTCATTTGAAACACCAATGTTCATGCCTGTCGGAACAAAAGCAACGGTTAAAACAATGAGTCCTGAAGAACTTAAACAAATGGAAGCTAAAATCATTTTAAGTAATACCTATCATTTGTGGTTACAACCTGGAAGTGATATCATTTCTAAAGTGGGTGGATTACATAAGTTTATGAATTGGGATGGACCGATACTTACTGATTCTGGAGGCTTTCAAGTATTTAGTTTAAGTGATATGAGAAAGATTGAAGAAGAAGGAGTGCATTTTAGACATCATTTAAATGGTTCTAAATTGTTTTTAAGTCCTGAAAAAGCTATGCATATTCAAAATGATCTTGGTTCAGACATAATGATGGCATTTGATGAATGCCCTCCTATGCCTTCTGAATATGAATATGTAAAAAATTCTATTGAAAGAACTTCTAGATGGGCTGAAAGATGTCTTGAAGCTCATCAACGTCCAGAAGATCAAGCTTTATTCGGCATAATCCAAGGTGGAGAATACAAGGATCTTAGAGAGCAAAGTGCTAAAGATTTAGTTTCACTTGATTTTCCTGGCTATGCAATTGGTGGCTTATCAGTAGGTGAACCGAAACCTGTAATGTACAGAATGGTTGAACACACTGCGCCATTAATGCCATTTAATAAACCAAGATATTTAATGGGAGTTGGTTCTCCAGACGCATTGATTGAATGCTCTATAAGAGGTATCGATATGTTTGACTGCGTATTACCAACGCGTATAGCAAGAAATGGTACATGCATGACTTCTCAAGGTAGAGTCGTGATTAAGAATGCTAAATATCAGCAGGACTTATCACCACTAGATCCTGAGTGTGATTGCTACACTTGTAGAAACTATACTAAAGCATATTTGCGTCATCTGATTAAAGCAGATGAAACATTTGGAATTCGTCTTACTACATATCATAATTTGTATTTCTTATTAAAACTTATGGAGAATATACGCCAAGCAATAAGAGAAGATCGATTACTTGATTTTAAAGATGAATTTTTTGAACAGTATGGACTAAATGTAGATAACCCCAAAAACTTTTAAAGGAGCTTGAATATGGAAGTATTAGTACAACTATTACCTATTATTTTAATTTTTGCACTTGTTTGGTTCTTAATGATTAGACCACAACAAAAACGAGCAAAAGAGCATCGTGAATTATTAAACCGTTTAGAAGTAGGTCAAAAAGTAACTTCAATCGGTGGAATTAAAGGAACAGTTAGAGCAGTTGACGAATCAATCGTTGTTGTTTCTGTTAATGATAAAGGTCAAGAAATCACATTTGAAAAACCAGCTATTAAACAAGTAGACCCTTCATAAAATTGTTTACTTTTTAAGAAAATTGGTTTATTATTATTTATCATATTTAATGTTAAAAGACATGGTTATCCATGTCTTTTTTTGATATATGAATGATATGGCTATTCAATCACTGTTAATGTATGCTATAACATATATAGTGAATCAAATTACGTAAGAGGTGTTATCGTGAAAAAGCGGAGTAGAATTGTAGCCTTTTTACTTCTTGCAGTGTTGGTTTTTAGTTTAATAGGATCAACTACAAAAGATATAACAAAGAATGTAAATTTAGGCTTAGACTTACAAGGTGGATTTGAAGTATTATATCAAGTTAATCCTTTAGATAAGGGTGACAAGATAGATACTGAAGCTGTTAAATCAACTGCAAAAACATTAGAGTCACGTGTTAACGTATTAGGTGTCTCTGAACCGAAGATTCAAGTTGAAGAAGGTAACCGAATACGAGTTCAATTAGCTGGTATTAAAGACCAAGATGAAGCTCGTGAAGTACTTTCTACACAAGCAAATTTAACAATCAGAGATGCTAAGGACAGAGTTTTATTATCTGGTAAAGATTTAGTTCAAGGTGGAGCTAAACAAGGATTTAAAGATAATACAAACGAAGTTGCAGTTACATTGAAATTGAAAGATGCTAAGAAATTTAAAGAAGTAACTGAAAAAGTCTCTAAAATGAATCCTAATCTAATGGTTATTTGGATGGATTATGAAAAAGGAGATAGTTACGCTAAAGAGGCTAAAAAAGAGCAAGAAGGTAAAGAGCCTAAGTATATTTCAGCAGCATCTGTTAGCAAGCCAATTAATTCAGAAAATGTAGAAATTTCTGGTGGCTTCGATGGAGAAAAAGGTGTTAAAGAAGCTAAACAAATTGCTGATTTATTAAATTCAGGTTCATTACCTGTTAAACTAGATGAAGTTTATTCTACATCTGTTGGTGCTCAATTTGGTAAAGATGCATTAAATGAAACAGTGCTTGCTTCTTCAATTGGTGTAGGCATTATATTCTTATTTATGCTCATTTATTATCGATTACCAGGTATTGTCGCTGTAATAACGCTAAGTGCTTATGTGTACTTAACATTACTAGCTTTCAACTTTATTTCAGGTGTGTTAACACTCCCTGGACTTGCAGCTTTAGTTTTAGGTGTAGGTATGGCAGTCGATGCTAATATTATTATGTATGAACGGATTAAAGATGAGTTGCGTATAGGAAGGACATTACAACAAGCCTTTAAAAAAGGTTCTGGTTCTTCATTTATTACAATACTTGATGCTAACTTAACAACAATTTTAGCGGCATTAGTATTATTTGTATTTGGTGAAAGTTCCGTAAAAGGTTTCGCAACTATGTTATTATTAGCAATTTTAATGAGTTTCGTTACTTCTGTATTCTTTACTAGAATCTTATTGTCATTACTTGTTAACTCAAACTACTTTAAGAAAAAATATAATTGGTTTGGTGTTTCTAAGAAAGATAGACATGATATAAGTGAAAGATTGGATATTCACGACTTAAAAACACCATATGATAAAGTTAACTTTGTTAAGTTAGCTAAACCATTATTAACGTTTAGTATAATCACTATTATTGTTGGTGCGATTATTGTATCTATATTTAGATTGAATTTAGGTATCGACTTTACAAGTGGTACTCGAGTTGATTTACAATCAGATCAAGCAATCAAAACTGAACAAGTGTCTAAACAGTTTAAAGATATGGGATTAGAACCTTCACAAGTTACAACGAGTGGATCAGGTAATAAGATGGCAACAGTTCAATTTAAAGATGCTTTAGATAAGTCTGAAATTAAAAAGGTTAAATCAGACTTTGGAGATAAATTAGGACATGATCCGAACGTTAGTACTGTATCACCAGTTGTCGGCCAAGAGTTGGCAATGAACGCACTAAAAGCTATGCTTTACGCAGCTTTAGGTATTGTTTTATACGTAACATTCAGGTTTGAATGGAGAATGGGTACAACAGCCGTATTAGCCTTACTACATGATGTGTTCATGATTGTTGCAGTATTCAGCTTATTCAGACTTGAAGTTGATATAACATTCATCGCTGCAGTACTAACAATTATTGGTTATTCGATTAACGATACGATCGTTACGTTTGACCGTGTAAGAGAAAACTTACGTAAAGTTAAAGTCATTACAAAACCAGAAACAATTGATATGATTGTTAACTCTTCAATTAGACAAACAATGACGAGATCGATTAATACAGTATTAACAGTAGTAATAGTTGTTGTAGCATTATTAATACTTGGTTCTTCAAGTATCTTCAACTTCTCACTAGCCTTATTAATTGGTTTAGTTTCAGGTGTATTCTCATCTGTATTCGTTGCAGTCCCATTATGGGGTATATTGAAAAAACGACAACTTAAGAAATCAGAGAATGGTAAATTAGTTGTTTATGAAGAGAAAAAATCAAACGACGAAAAAATATTAGTTTAATCATTGTTGAAACCTGTCCTTAAAAGAGGGCAGGTTTTTTTATGGTAAAAATTGAATATATTTTATGAATCGTAATCATTGGTTGTAGATGCTTGCTTTTGTTATGCTTAAATTGTTTAGTAGAGAAAGTAAGATATTTCATGTATAATGTTTTGAGTAGAAATGAGGAGATTTGTTATGACTAAAGCGCGTTATCAATGGCTTGTATCTGATAGTAATCAAGGTATTGATCAACAAATAATAAAAAAATTTAATATTTCCCCACTGTTAGAAAAAACATTAATTTCTAAAGGTTATACAACTGAAGATGAAATTGAAAAGTTATTATCTAAAGAAGTTTTATTCCATGATCCTATGCTGTTAAGTGATATGGAAAAAGCGACTACAAGAATACATAAAGCAATAGAAAATGACGAAAGAATATTAGTCTATGGTGACTATGATGCTGATGGTGTAACCTCAACTACTATTCTTGTGAAGACTTTAGAATCACTTGGTGCAACTGTTGGATGGTATATTCCAAATAGATTTACAGAAGGATATGGGCCAAGTGAAGCAGCTTTTAGAAATGCACATGATGAAGGCGTGACTTTAATTATTACTGTAGATAATGGTGTTCAAGGACATCATGAAATTGATATAGCAAATGAATTAGGCATAGATGTTATTGTTACAGATCATCATGAGTTTGGCGAAACAAAGCCTAATGCATATGCAATCGTGCATCCAATGCATCCAGATTTTAATTATCCATTTGAGTATTTAGCTGGTGTCGGTGTTTCATATAAACTATCAAAAGCGCTTAAAAATGATTTGCCAGAATCATTTCTTGGATTAGTCGCAATCGGTACGATTGCCGATTTAGTGAGCTTAACAGACGAGAACAGGTATATGGTAAAACAAGGATTAAGAGTATTAAATGAGAATCCATCTTCTGGAATTAAAGCTTTATTAGAAGTTGCTGATTATCATGACGAAGTAACTGAACAAACTGTAGGCTTTATTATTGGACCGAGATTAAACGCTGTTGGCCGACTTGATGATGCTAGGTTAGCTGGTGAATTGCTTATGAGTGATGATTATGATGAAGCAACTTTCCTTGCTGAAGAAGTGGATCAATTTAATACAGAAAGAAAATCTATAGTTGAAACGATTACTGAAGAAGCGATGGAGTTAGCTGAAATAGAAAAACAACAAAATGCACAATTTCTAATTCTTGCAAAAGAAAATTGGAATGAAGGCGTACTAGGTATTGTCGCTTCAAGAATAGTTGAAAAATATCATTTACCAACAATCGTACTTAATGTGGATATAGATAAGAATCATGCTAAAGGTTCTGCAAGAAGTATCGAACAAGTTTCAATGTTTGAATTTCTTCAAAAACATGGAGAACTTATTCAAAAATTCGGTGGCCATCATATGGCAGCAGGGATGACTTTAGAAATTGATGCGATAGAACCTTTAAAAAAAGCTTTGAATGAAGAAATGGCTAAGCTAGCTGATGGTAAACCGTTATTGCCACAATTAATTGTTGATGCTGAGATAGAAACATCAGATATAACTGTAGATAATATTTTTGATTTAGAAAGATTACGACCGTTTGGAACAGATATAGCTGCACCATTGTTTTCTATAAAGAATGTGCAAGTTAAATCTGCAAAAGGAATCGGACAAGGTGAGAAACATCTTAAACTAACTTTAACTGATAAAAATATAGCAGCTTTACATTGGAATTTTGGACAATTGGTCCATGATATATCAAATGATACATTGATTAATGTTGCTGGAAGCTTAAATGTTAATGAATGGAACAGTCATCAGTCACCTCAAATAATACTTAAAGATTTAGAATTAAGTAACGACCATACTGTTTTTGATTATAGAAGCAAAAATAAACATGATTTATTAAAAATCAATCAAGAGAATGCTTTATTTATTATTAATCAATCAGAAGAAAAAGTGAATGATCAGTATATTCATTATGGTGAAACTTTTGATAATGAAATCGAAACGTGTGTTTTAAGAGATTTACCAGATGATATTGAAGCGTTTAAGCGTACATTGAATGGAATAAAGGCTGAAAAATATTATTTAGTATTTAAAGGGCAATCAAATTCTTATTTTGAGGGCATACCTAATGAACAGAAGTTTAAAGCGGTATACAAAGCGTTATATAGCAAAAAAGAAACTAACATTCAAACTGATGGTATGAAGATATGTGAAACATTAAAAATTAAACCTGATCAATTAAAATTCATTTTAAATTGCTTTTATGAGCTGAACTTTATTACAATAAAAAATGGTATAATTGAAATAAATAAAGATGCGGAAAAAAATGAAATACAAAACGCACCGTTATATCAAGCAAGGAAACAACAAATAGAAATAGAAAAGACATTGTTGTACAATGACAGTCAGTCTCTAATTAACTGGGTTCAATCGTTGTTAAGCAACACTGAGGAGGAAATATAATGGATTTAAAGCAATATGTTTCAGAAGTACAGAATTGGCCTAAAGAAGGCGTCAATTTTAAAGACATCACTACAATAATGGATAATGGTGAAGCTTACAAATATGCAACAGACCAAATCGTTCAATATGCACATGATAAAGAAGTAGATTTAGTAGTTGGACCAGAAGCTAGAGGATTTATCATTGGCTGTCCAGTATCATATGCTATGGGTATTGGTTTTGCTCCAGTACGTAAAGAAGGTAAATTACCTCGTGAAGTGATTCGTTACGAATATGATTTAGAATATGGATCTAATGTATTAACTATGCACAAAGATGCTATTAAACCAGGACAACGCGTATTAATTACAGATGATTTATTAGCAACAGGAGGCACAATTGAGGCTGCTATACATCTAGTAGAATCATTAGGTGGTATAGTAGTAGGAATAGCTTTCTTAATTGAATTAAAATATTTAAATGGTATTGATAAACTTAAAGGTTATGATGTTGTTTCCCTAATTTCTTATGATGAATAAAATAATAACAAAATAATCACTATGTGAATATTTTGTTTCTGACTGTCGACAAACTCAAACATTGTTGGCAGTTTTTTATTTATAATTATTGTATAGTGCTGATAAGCGTTGCGTTAAAAGCAGATTCTAGCAAACTTGCTGATAAGGATAGCTACGAAAATAAAATAAAATAGTCACAATTAACGGTGGCGTATTACTATTAAAAATTGCTATAATAGTAATATTAAAGAGATTTAATATGATGAGGTGGTGTCCCTATGAATAAAGAATATCCTTATAGTGCTGATGATGTATTATATAAAGCTAAAAGCTATTTATCTGCAGATGCATATCGTCTAGTTGAAAAAAGTTATGATTTGGCTTTTAAAGCGCATCAAGGACAAATTAGAAAGAATAATTTGCCTTACATTATGCACCCTATACAAGTTGCTGGTATTTTAACAGAGATGAAATTGGATGGTCCGACAATTGTTGCTGGATTCCTTCATGATGTTATTGAGGATACACCTTATACGTATGATGACTTAGTAGAAATGTTTAACGAAGAAGTTGCAATAATCGTTGATGGTGTTACTAAATTAAAAAAAGTTAAATATAAATCGAAAGAAACTCAACAAGCTGAAAATCATCGTAAATTATTTATAGCTATCGCTAAAGATGTCCGTGTAATTTTAGTTAAATTAGCTGATAGACTACATAATGTTAGAACTTTAAAGGCAATGCCTAAAGAAAAGCAAAAAAGAATTGCTAAAGAAACGTTAGAAATCTATGCACCACTTGCACATAGGTTAGGGATTAATACAATTAAATGGGAATTAGAAGATATCTCATTAAGATATATTGATAGTGTTCAATATTTCAGAATTGTTAATCTCATGAAAAAGAAAAGAAGTGAACGCGAAACATATATTTCCAATGCTATTAGAGATATTAGTTCAGAAATGGAAGTTATGAATATTTCTGGCGATATTAGTGGTAGACCGAAACATATTTACAGCATTTATAGAAAAATGGTTAAGCAAAAAAAACAATTCGAACAAATTTTTGATTTATTGGCTATTAGAGTAATTGTGCCATCTATTAAAGATTGTTATGCAGTGTTAGGTCTTGTACACACATTATGGAAACCTATGCCTGGTAGATTTAAAGATTATATTGCTATGCCCAAACAAAATATGTATCAGTCACTCCATACAACAGTTGTTGGTCCGAATGGTGACCCTCTAGAAATTCAAATTAGAACATATGAAATGCATGAAATAGCTGAGCATGGTGTTGCAGCGCATTGGGCTTATAAAGAAGGAAAAAATTTAAGCAATAAATCAGAAGAATATTTACAAAAAATGAGCTGGTTACAAGAAATAGCTGAAACAGACAACACTTCTCCAGATGCAGAAGAATTTATGGAGTCATTAAAGTATGATTTACAGAGTGATAAAGTTTATGTATTCACACCAGAAAGTGATGTTGTTGAATTACCATATGGTGCAGTGCCAATTGATTTTGCATATTCTGTACATAGTGAGATAGGTAATAAAATGATCGGTGCAAAAGTGAACGGAAAAATAGTACCTATCGATTATAAATTATCAACAGGGGATATAGTAGAGATTAGGACAAGCAAACATTCTTATGGACCAAGTCGAGATTGGTTAAAGATTGTCCGTTCTTCAAGTGCAAAAAGTAAAATTCGTAGTTTCTTTAAAAAGCAAGATCGCTCTGCCAATATTGAAAAAGGTAAATTTATGATAGAAGCAGAAATTAAAGAACAAGGATTTAATGTTGATGAAGTACTTACTTCAGAAAATATCAAAATCGTAAATGACAAATACAATTTCTCAAATGAATCTGACTTATATGCAGCAGTAGGTTTTGGAGGTATTACTTCATTACAAGCTGTGAATAGACTTTCAGAGAAAATTAGACAAGAACGTAAAAAACAATCACTTAACCAAGTTCAAGAAGTGAGTAAATCAATCCCGATTAAAGAAGATATTCGAACAGAAACCGGTGTTTATGTTGAAGGTTTAGATAATATGTTAATCAAACTTTCAAAATGTTGTAATCCAATACCTGGCGATGAAATTATAGGATATATTACAAAAGGTCATGGTGTTAAAGTACATCGCAAAGATTGTCCTAACATTGTAAACGAAACAGAACGCTTAATAAATGTCGAATGGGTTAAAAACATCAATGAACAAAAGAATTACCAAGTAGATTTAGAAATTACCGGATATGACAGAAATGGTTTACTCAATGAAGTATTACAAGTTGTTAATGCAATTAAAGTACAATTAGTAAAAGTTTCTGGAAAAGCTGATATAGATAAAAATGCTGTTATAAACATTAGTGTTATGGTTAAAAATGTCAATGACGTCTATAGAATCGTTGATCGCATTAAACAATTAGGTGATATTTATACAGTTAGTCGTGTATGGAATTAAGAGGTGAATGTTTTTGAAAGTTGTTTTGCAAAAAGTCAGCCAAGCAAAAGTAACATCTGATAATACTCAAAATGCAATAAATAAAGGATTTTTATTATTAGTTGGTGTAGGAGAAGAATCAACTTATAAAGATGCAGAAGTTCTAGCTAAGAAAATTGCAAAAACTAGAATATTTGAAGATAGTGATGGAAAAATGAATTTAGATATTCATCAAGTCGAAGGTGAAATATTATCTATATCACAATTTACGATTTATGCTTCCGTTAAGAAAGGGAATCGACCAGGATTTTCGAATGCGAAAAGTCCAGACGAAGCTTTAAAAATATACGAATATTTTAATGAGCAACTAGAAGCATATAATATTAAAGTAAAAACAGGTGAATTTGGCGCACATATGGAAGTGGCTTTAACGAATGATGGACCCATTACAATTATTTTTGAGAGTAAGGATGGTAACATTCAATGAACCGAATTAATTTATGGTTTAAAAAAAGAAAGATAAAGCCAGTACCAGTTATAAGTGCAGCTGTTTTACTATTAGTATTATTGATTATTATTATAAATTTAATAATACCTAATGAAGGTGAACCTAAGACATTAACCATGAAAGAAGATAATGAGCTAAGGACTGGACCAGCAGCATATTATCCAATCATTTTTGATGTCAAAAAAGGTGATGATTTTGAAATTACGGATAGACAAGATAAATGGTTTGAAGTTAAAAATGATAATAATGAAAAAGGCTGGATAGCTGGATGGCATACTAATTTAGATATAAAAGAAGATGTAAATCCAGTTTTAAAACCGTTAAAAGATAAAGTTATTGTGTTAGATCCTGGTCATGGCGGTAGTGATCAAGGTGCATCGAGTTCTAAAAATAAAAATGTAACTGAAAAAGAA
Source organism: Mammaliicoccus sp. H-M34 (assembly GCF_022386495.1). Taxonomy (NCBI): domain Bacteria; kingdom Bacillati; phylum Bacillota; class Bacilli; order Caryophanales; family Staphylococcaceae; genus Mammaliicoccus; species Mammaliicoccus sp. H-M34. The sequence goes on along the minus strand of NZ_JAJNIK010000001.1, from coordinate 198,467 downwards.
ATTACTTTAAAAACAGCTAAAGAACTTAAAAAGATGCTAGAAGATGAAGGCGCAAAAGTAAAAATGACAAGAGATAAAGATGAGTACATTAAATTAAAAGACAGACAAGAAGATGGGGATGTATTTATAAGCATTCACAATGATGCTCTTGATTCATCTGGACCTCATGGCTTAACTGTTTATTATCATCATGATACTCAACAAGATTTTGCAAAAACGTTACACACATCCATTAATCAAAAATCAATTCTTTCAGATAGAGGCGTTAGAAACGAAAACTTCCAAGTTATTCGTCAAACTAAAATGCCTGGTGTATTATTAGAATTAGGATATATTAGCAATCCAACTGATGAAGATTTAATAGTAGATCGAAAATATCGACATATAGTTGAATCTGGAATAGTAGATGGTTTGAAAGTTTACTTTTCAAATTAGATATTGACTGATTCTACTTATGGGTTTAATATTAATATAAATTATCAAATATCTTATATACCGTATATTCTTGAATAGTATACAATTCAGGTAGAAGACAGAGATTATAACAGTTGCTGAGAGTTATAAGGATACCGAGTGTACTTTTGAACACAAGAAGAGGGAATCTTATGAAAGTAAGATCGGTTAACACCCGTTAACATGTTGTTAAGTGAGTATTCAAACTATTTGAATACTAATTAGGGTGGCAACACGGAGAATTCGTCCCTTGTATGTAAATGCATACAAGGGACTTTTTATATTTTAAAGGAGGAATTTTTATGATAAATATACCACGTGGAACACAAGATTTATTACCAAAAGATACTTATAAATGGCAATACATTGAAAATAAATTGCACGAATTAATGAGATTATATAATTATAAAGAGATTAGAACGCCTATCTTTGAGAGTACTGAGCTATTTAGTAGAGGTGTAGGTGATTCAACTGATGTAGTACAAAAAGAAATGTACACTTTTAAAGATAAAGGTGATAGAAGTATTACATTAAGACCTGAAGGCACTGCAGGTGTCGTTAGAAGTTACATTGAAAATAAAATGCAAGGCGAACCTAATCAACCAGTAAAATTATATTATAATGGTCCAATGTTCCGATACGAAAGAAAACAAAAAGGACGTTATCGCCAATTTGTTCAGTTTGGTGTAGAAGCAATTGGTTCAGAAAATCCGTCAATAGATGTTGAAATCATATCTATGCTTGTTCACATTTATAAATCATTTGGATTAAAAGATTTGAAACTCGTTATAAATAGTATTGGTGATGCTGAATCGAGAGCAGATTATACGAAAGCATTACAAGCTCACTTTGAGCCAGTGATTGATACTTTCTGTAGTGATTGTCAAAGTAGATTACACACTAATCCAATGCGTATTCTTGATTGTAAGATTGATAGAGATAAAGAAGCGGTTAAAAATGCACCGAAAATTACAGAATACTTAAATGATTATTCTAAACAATACTTTGATGATGTTAAATACTTATTAGATGAAATAGGCATTGACTATGAAATTGATACGAATCTTGTTAGAGGATTAGATTATTATACACACACTGCTTTTGAAGTAATGAGTAATGCTGAAGGTTTTGGGGCAATTACTACGTTATGTGGTGGCGGCAGATATAATGGCTTATTAGAATTACTAGACGGTCCAAAAGAGACAGGTATAGGATTTGCATTGAGTATTGAAAGATTATTGCTTGCACTTGAAGCAGAAGGAATTGAAATAGAACAAGAAGATATGATTGATTTATTCATTGCGACTATGGGTGAAAAAGCTGATCAATTCTCAGTTCAACTAATCAACAAACTAAGAATTGCTGGTATAAGTTGTGATAAAGATTATCTTGGCAGAAAGTTAAAAGGCCAAATGAAACAAGCAGATAGATTGAATGCTAGAAATACAATTGTTATTGGTGACAATGAATTAGAAAAAGAAGAAATTGAAGTGAAAAATATGGAGACAGGTGAGAAGACACTTGTGTCATTATCAGAATTAGAGAATTATTTAAAGGTGGAATCATAATGGATAAGAGAACAACATACTCTGGAAAAATTACAGAAGAATATATTGGACAAACAGTTACTTTAAATGGATGGGTTCAAAAAAGACGTGACTTAGGTGGATTAATTTTTATTGATTTACGTGACCGTGAAGGTGTCGTACAAATTGTCTTTAATCCTGATTTCTCTCAAGAAGCGTTGAATGTTGCTGAAAAGGTTCGTTCTGAATATGTTATTCAAGTAAAAGGACTAGTAACTAAAAGAGATGAAAAGTCAGTTAATGACAAAATCAAAACGGGTAAAGTAGAAGTACAAGTATCTGATATCATTATTTTAAATGAGTCAGAAACACCACCATTTTCTATTACAGATATGAATGATATTGATGAAAACGTACGTTTGAAATATCGTTATATAGATTTAAGAAGAGAAAGTTTAGCTCAAACGTTCAAAATGAGACATCAAATTACACGTTCAGTCAGAAATTATTTAGATGAAGGTGAGTTTTATGAAGTTGAAACACCTGTATTAACAAAATCAACACCTGAAGGAGCTAGAGACTATCTTGTACCTTCAAGAGTTCACGATGGTGAATTTTATGCTTTGCCTCAATCACCTCAAATATTTAAACAGTTATTAATGATTGGTGGATTTGATAAATACTATCAAATTGTTAAATGTTTTAGAGATGAAGATTTAAGAGCAGATAGACAACCTGAATTTACTCAAATTGATATTGAAATGAGTTTCGTAGATCAAGAAGATGTTATCAAAATGAATGAAGGTTTAATGAAACGTATTATGAAAGATGTCAAAGGTATTGATATCACTACTCCATTCCCACGTATGACTTATGCTGAAGCGATGGATAGATACGGAATTGATAAACCAGACACAAGATTTGGTATGGAGTTAATAAATTTATCTGAACTTGCAGCAAAAATGGACTTTAAAGTGTTTAAATCTACTGTTGAAAATGGTGGAGAAGTTAAAGCAATTGTTGTAGAAGGTGCAGCAGATGATTATTCAAGAAAAGATATCGATCAATTACAAGCTTTCGCAAATATATATGGAGCAAAAGGATTAGCATGGGTGAAAGTAACAGACGAAGGATTAAATGGACCTATTAGTAAATTCTTTAGCGAAGAACATGCTGCTGAATTATTAAGTAATACACAAGCAAATGCTGGAGATTTAGTATTATTTGTAGCAGATAAGAAAGATGTTGTTGCAGCCAGTTTAGCACAATTAAGAAACAAACTTGGTAAAGAACGTGGATTAATCGATCCTAACAAATATAATTTCTTATGGGTAACAGATTGGCCATTATTCGAATATGACGAAGATTCAAATCGTTATGTAGCTGCTCATCATCCGTTTACAGCTCCTAAAAAAGAGCATGAAGAAATGTTGGAAACAGACCCAACTAATGTTGAAGCTAATGCTTATGACATTGTTCTTAATGGTTTTGAATTAGGTGGAGGTTCTATTAGAATTCATAAATCTGAACTTCAAGAAAAAATGTTTAAAGCGCTTGGATTTACTGAAGAACAAGCTCAAGAACAATTTGGATTCTTAATTGAAGCATTTAAATATGGTGCGCCTCCACATGGTGGTATCGCATTAGGTCTTGATAGACTAGTAATGCTTTTATCAGGCAGAACAAACTTAAGGGATACAATTGCATTTCCTAAGACTGCAAGTGCTTCATGTTTATTAACAGATGCACCAAGTAAAGTATCTGATAGTCAGTTACATGAATTACATTTGCAACTTGATTTAGATGAAAAATAATTAAAAGTTTAAATACTTGTTATTTAGAAGAATTATGATAAAATAAATTTATAAGGTAGTCATCTGAAGTGTTCGTAATAAGCTTTTTATATTTTGACCTAACACTTTTGATCAAGGGAGCTTAATTGGTTTTCTTAATAGCGCATACGCCTCGTAAGGAGGACATGCAAAATAAGAAACAGGGCACCCACCTGTATATAGCAGGCCAAAATGATCGAGCACTTAATATTACGGCACAATTGGATTCTATCGGTACGCAAGACTTTATGTCTTGCGTATTTTTGTGTAAAGGAGTTAATTAAACTATGAAACATCAATTTTCAAGAAATGAATTAGCTGTAGGAAAAGAAGGTTTAGACCTACTGAAAAGTAAAACAGTTGTTGTACTTGGTGTTGGCGGCGTAGGATCATTTGCAGCCGAAGCATTAGCTAGAACAAATATCGGACATATAATATTAATAGACAAAGATGATGTAGACATAACAAATGTAAATAGACAATTACATGCTTTAACAACTACAATTGGCCAATCTAAAGTTGATTTAATGGAAGAGCGTATCAAATTAATCAATCCTGACTGTAAAGTAACGTCACTCCACATGTTTTATACAGAAGAAACATATGAAGCGTTATTCAATGAGTATGATATTGATTATTTTGTAGATGCAAGTGATACTATTATGTATAAAGTTCACTTAATGAAAGAATGTTTAGAAAGAGGTATAGACGTTATTTCAAGTATGGGTGCTGCTAATAAGACAGATCCAACTAAATTTGAAATCGCAGATATCTCTAAAACACATACTGATCCAATGGCGAAAATTATACGTCTTAAATTAAGAAAGATGGGAATTCATAAAGGAATTAATGTAGTCTTTAGTGATGAAAGTCCAATTATGATTCGTGAAGATGTTAAAGAAGTTGTTGGAGATAAAAATGCAAAAGTGAGAAAAGCTCAAATGCCTCCATCATCAAATGCGTTTGTGCCTAGTGTTGTAGGTTTAATTTGTGCGAGTTATGTCGTTAATAATACATTAAAAGATATACCAGTAAAAAGAGTCAAAGATAAATAATAAAGACTTTGAAATAAAAATGAGACTGGACATATCCAGCCTCATTTTTTTAAGTTTTTATATATTTCAGCAAATTTTTGTTCAGATTTGGATGTTAGTTTAGGATGATAATATTGCTTGTTTTTTAGGGTGTCAGGTAAATATTGTTGTTCCACATAGCTATTTTCATAGTTATGTGGATATTTATATCCAATGGCATTTCCTAATTCTTTAGCGCCTTGATAATGTCCATCTTTTAAATGTTTAGGAACTAAACCAGCTTTGCCATTTCTAATATCAGATAAAGCTTCGTCTATAGATACAATCGCAGAGTTCGATTTAGGAGATAAACATAATTCTATTACTGCTTGACTAAGTGGTATACGCGCTTCTGGAAAGCCTAGACGTTCACTTGCCTCAATAGCAGATAACGTTCTTGCAGCTGCACCTGGTGAAGCTAAGCCAATATCTTCATAACTAATAACAAGTAAACGTCTTGCAATGGTAGGTAAATCGCCTGCTTCAATTAGTCTAGCTAAATAATGTAAAGCAGCATCAACATCGCTACCTCTAATTGATTTTTGGAATGCACTCATAACGCCATAATGTTGGTCGCCATCCTTATCATGTTGAAAAGCATTTTTTTGAATGCATACTTGAGCATCTTCAATTGTAACATGACGCTTTTCATCGAGTATTTCAGCACTTAATACAGCTAGTTCTAATGCATTTAAAGCACTTCTAACATCCCCATAACTAGCTTTTGCAAAATACTGAATAGCATCATCATCTACTTCGGGTGCATATGTTGCCAAACCGTTTTCTGCATCTTCCAAAGCTCTATTTAAAGCAATCACAATATCAGATTCTTCTAATGGGAAAAGTTCAAAGATTTGCGTTCTACTTCTTATTGCTGGATTTATGGCGTGATAGGGATTTGATGTTGTTGCCCCGATAAGAACGATTTTGCCAGACTCTAAATGAGGTAAGAGAAAATCTTGTTTCGCCTTATCAAGTCTGTGAATTTCATCTAATAAAAGGATGACTTGACCAGACATTTTCGCTTCTTCAACTACTAATTGCATATCTTTTTTCGTATTAGTAACGGCGTTTAGTTGTCTGAATTTATATTGAGTACTGCCAGCTATAGCTTGAGCAATACTTGTTTTACCAATACCTGGAGGTCCATAAAAAATCATAGAAGTTAATCTTTTAGTAGTGACCATTCTTCTAATAATGGCTTTAGGACCTACTAAATGCTCTTGACTTATAACATCGTCGATCGTTTTAGGACGCATTCTATATGCTAATGGTTCGTTTTTCATTTGTGATCAACCTTTCTAATTACTCAAATTGTATAAAAAATGATAAAATAAGTTAACAATATTTTTTAAAGAAAATAAGAGGTGTAGTACATGAAAATATCAACTAAAGGCCGATATGGCTTAACACTTATGATATCGTTGACTAAGCGTTACGGTCAAGGATGTACATCGTTAAAGTCTATCGCAGAAGAAAATGATTTAAGTGATTTATATTTAGAACAATTAGTAGGACCATTACGTAATGCTGGTCTTATTAAAAGTGTAAGAGGTGCCAAAGGGGGCTATCAATTACAAAAAGCACCATCAGATATAACAGCTGGTGATGTGATTAGATTGTTAGAAGGACCAATTACACCAGTTGAAGGTATAGAAGATGAACCACCAGCACAACAACAATTGTGGATTCGTATTCGTGATGCTGTTAAAGAAGTATTAGACAATACAACTTTAGAATATTTAGCAAACTATACAAATCAAGATGAATTAGAAGGGTATATGTTCTATATATAATCATTTAACAATTAAATCTGGTACAGTATGCAGAATAATACCAGAAAGGGATATAAGAAAGTAGAAATTCAGTTTTCATTGAATTTCTACTTTTTTTATGGAAAAAATTCCTAACTGTTTTAATTTCATGCCTAACTGTACTTTAAAAAGAATTGTAATGACAGTTAGGCATGAAATTTGGTTAAGTAGTGTAATTTTCTCCTTTGATTTAATATTCATATTAAGATAGTTGTACACTACAAAAAGGGGAGATTATATGAAAAATATTAAAGCTTACATATTAACCGTAGTTGCAGTTTTATTATTAAGTTTTGTAGGATTACCTTTAGAAGCAAATGCCAAAACGGATGATCCTTCATCAAGAGTCATATTACCTAAAAATGATCGTGAACAAATAACTAATACAACATCAGCACATTATCAATCAATTGCATTTACTGAAATTGGTGGAACATCGATAGCCTCTGGAGTTGTAATCGGTAAAAATACTGTATTGACAAATAAGCACGTTGTAAATGCTACAAATGGAGATGCTTCAGTATTAAAATTTTCTCCAGCAGCAAATGGAAATGGAAATTACCCAGCTGGAACATTTACAGCAACGGATTATAAAACAGCACCGGGTGGAGAAGATTTAGCTGTCGTAACAGTTGGTAAAAATAGTGAAGGACAATCTATAGGTGATGCGGTACAACCAGCCACATTAGCTAACACATCAACTGTTCAAAAAGGCGATGACATTACAGTAACAGGTTATCCTGGAGATAAACCAATCGCAACATTATGGGAAAGTAAAGGTAATGTATTGTCAGCTTCAGGTAGTGACTTAACATATGACTTAAGTACATATGGTGGTAACTCAGGATCTCCAATATTTAATGCTAATAATCAAGTAATTGGACTACATTATGGTGGCGTACCAGATAGTCATAATAGTGGTGTATTATTTAATAGTAGTATACAGGAATTCATAAATAGTAACTTGAAATAAATTAAAAGAGTCCAGGGCTTTGATGCCCCGGACTCTTTTAATTTGTCTACTTTTAATTATTCTCCATATACATCATCAACGATATTTTTGAATGATTCAAATGATTTATATTGTTTATCTAAATCATAAATATAACTAACTGCCATTATTTCATCTACGTTATATTTTTCTTGGAAGTCTAAAAATTGTTGTTTAACTGTTTCTTCACTACCAATAAACGAAGTGTTTGTCTTAGATTGTGACATGTATTGTTCTTGTGGTGACCATATATTTTCTAATTGGTCTGTTGGTGGTTGTAAAGGTAAACGTGAATTTCTAACAATTCCTAAAAACATTAAGTGCATTGTTGATGAAAGGAATGTTGCTTCTTCATCTGTTTCTCCTATAATAACATTTAAACAAATTGTTACATATGGTTTGTCTAAATAATCTGATGGTTCAAATAAATCTCTATATATTTCTATAGCTTGTGACATTTGCTCTGGCGCAAAGTGAGCTGCGAAAACGTAAGGTAATCCTAAACGTGCTGCTAAATGAGCAGAGTCAGTTGAAGATCCTAGTACATAAATGGGTATGTTTGTATCTACACCTGGATAAGATCTAACATAAGATTGATTTTCTTCTGGACCAAAATATTGGAGTAATTGTTTAATGTCATCTCCAAAAGTATAAACACCTTTATGTGAGTCACGTCTCAATGCTGAGGCTGTCATCATATCAGTACCAGGTGCTCGTCCTAATCCTAAATTTAATCTTTCAGGAAACATCGTTGCCATTGTACCAAATTGTTCTGCTACAACGAGTGGTGCATGATTTGGTAGCATTATTCCACCTGAACCAACTTGTATTGTATCAGTATGTTCTAAAGTATGTTGAATGAGTAAAGCTGTAGCTGAACTTACAAGGTTAGGTGCATTATGATGCTCAGCAATCCAGTATCTTTCATAGCCTAACTTCTCTACATTTTGTGCTAATGTGACCATGTTTTTAATAGCGTCTTGCTCTGTTTCTCCCTTTCTTAATGGGACAAGGTTCAATGCAGAGACTGGGAAATTAGATTTCATTTATATGACTCTCCTTACTTATTTGTATATTGGCAAGTATATCAAGCGTAATCTTGTTGCACTATTTAACTGCTCAACAAAAGTTGACTATTTTCATAGTTATAGTTATAATAAACCCAAATTTAAAGAGAGGTGGCATCAATAATAGGCATGGATATCCAATAATTTTTACGACGTCATGTTAAAACGTAAAAATACCATTGTGTTACACAATGATGATTGGATAAATATGTCTACATTTTGATGCTACCATTATATTTTAAAATAGTGTAATGGTGTGTCTTACTGTGTAATGCATGGAATAAGGAGGCAACATTATGCTATTTTTATTTGAAAAAAAGTCTTTAGAGATTGACAATAAACTGCTCATACCTTCACTAACATTTATTATTGAAGAAAATGAACATTTGGCAATAGTTGGCATAAATGGTATCGGAAAATCTACACTTTTAAATAAAATCCACCATAAAGAAAATATTGAAACAGCAATGATGGAACAAGATTTAACTAAATATGGAACTTTAAATGTCATGGAGTATATTATGTTAACTTATCCACAATTATCATCGTTAAGAGAAAATCTAAGTGATTTGGATAATATAAATAGATATATTGAATTAGACGGTTACGAAATTGAGCAAAACATTATAATTGAAGGAAAAAAGTTAGGATTAACAGAAAGGCACTTTGATCAATTAATTTCTACTTTAAGTGGTGGAGAGCAAACAAAAGTTTCGTTTTTGAAAGTTAAATTAGATAAAGCACCATTATTATTAATTGATGAACCAACTAACCATATGGATGAAGAAATGAAAGCATGGTTAACTAATGCATTTAAACAAGAACAACGTGCAATATTATTTGTTTCCCACGATAAGACTTTTTTAAATGAAACACCAGATGCAATTTTAGAACTGAGTAGTAGTGGTGCAACAAAATACTCAGGTCAGTATGACAATTACAAGCAACAAAAAGATTTAGAATATAAAACGATTAAGCTACAATACGAAAAACAAGAAAAAGAGCAACGAGCAATTGAAGAAACAATTAAAAAATATAAAGAATGGTATCAAAAAGCTTCACAAAAAGCTTCAGTAAGAAATCCTTATCAACAAAAACAACTTAGCAAACTTGCGAAAAAGTTTAAATCGAAAGAATATCAAATGAATAAAAAACTTGAACAAACCAGTTTATCAGATCCTGAAGAGGAAGAAAAAACATTTTCAATGCAACACCACACCTTCAAATCTCATTATTTAGTTAAATTTGAAAATGTCACATTTTCATATAATGAAAAGCCTATTTTTAATGATGTCTCTTTTCATATTAAGCGAAATCAAAATGTTATCATTGAAGGTCAAAATGGCTCAGGTAAATCTACTTTGATCAAGTTGATACTAGGTCAACTGACACCTGATGAGGGAGAAGTAATCGTACATCCTGAATTAGAAATAGGTTATTTTTCACAAGATTTTAATAACTTAAATATGAAAAATACTGTGTTAGAAGAAATAATGTCTATTCAAGAAATGAAAGAAGCGGAAGCAAGAACAATTTTAGCGAATTTTTATTTTGATGAAAATAGAATTAATGATGTTGTTGACTATTTATCTATGGGTGAAAAATGTAGAATACAATTTGTTAAATTGTATTTTTCAAACCCACATATACTCGTATTAGATGAGCCAACTAACTATTTTGATATTGAAATGCAAGAAAAAATCATACAATTAATTCAATCATTTCAAGGATCAACACTCATTATTTCACATGATAAATATTTTAAAGAAAAGCTTAAAGATCAAATTTGGACAATAAAGAATCTAGATTTGATACATGAAAATCTTAAAATTGAGAATCCATTAAATGCTGATTCTATTAAAAATCAATTAAATGAATTAGAGCAATATACCGACGAAAGAAATAGAGAAACAGAGTTCTAGTCATTTTCTTAAATTGGTGCTAGAATAGGTACATTGAAAACTAAGAAAGGACGTTCAACATGAAAGTATATGCAGATTATGCAGCAACTACTCCAGTTAAACCGATTGTTACAGAGAAAATAACAGAAATACTATCTGAACACTATGGCAATCCATCGTCAATTCATTCTATTGGAAGAGATGGAAGGAAGTATTTAGATCAAGCTAGAAGAGAAATTGCATCGATATTAGGTGCTACTCCAAATGAAGTTATCTTTACAAGCGGTGCAACAGAGTCTAATAATACAGCAATTAAAGGAATCGCGAAAAAAAGAAAACATTTGGGCAAACATATTATAACGAGTAGAATAGAGCATCATTCTGTATTACATGTTTTTGAAGAACTTGAACGTGATGGCTTTGATGTTTCATATATAAATGTGAATGCTGAAGGAATTATAGATTTAGAAGAATTAAAACAAACGATTACTTCTGAAACGACATTAGTTTCTATTATGTTAGTAAATAACGAGGTTGGTACTGTACAACCGTTATATGAAATAGCTGAAATTTTGGAAGATCGTCATATTACTTTTCATGTTGATGCAGTTCAAGCAATAGGTCATATGCCAATTGAATTTGATGAAATGCCTATAGATTTGTTAAGTGTTACGGCACACAAATTTGGTGGTCCTAAAGGAATCGGCGCACTATTAGTCAAAAAAGGATTACAGCTAGATACCTTTATTCAAGGTGGAGAACAAGAACTTAAGAGAAGAGCTGGTACTGAAAATGTTCCATATATTTGTGGAATGGCTACAGCTTTAATGGATGCATATGAACATATGGATGAGAATAATATTCACTTAATGAACTTAAAAGAAAAATTAATAGTCGGCTTACAGCAACGAGCAATACCATTTGAATTGAATGGTAGCATGGTTGAAACAACAGGTCATATTACGAATTTGTACTTTCCATTTATCGAAGTTGAAACGATGCTCACTTTATTAGACATGTCTAATATATACGTTTCAAGTGGTTCAGCTTGTACAGCGGGATCAACTTTACCTTCACATGTATTAGAGGCTATGTATGGTGAGGACGAAAGAGTGAAGCAATCAGTTAGATTTAGCTTTAGCTCATTAACAACAGAAGAAGAAATTAACTATATCGTAAATGCAATTATGAAAATATATAATCAATTTAAGGAGGAAGAAAATGAATAATCAATCTACCCGTGTAGTCGTAGGAATGAGCGGGGGCGTAGATAGTTCTGTAACAGCACATATATTGAAAGAACAAGGTTATGATGTTGTAGGAATATTTATGAAAAACTGGGACGATACAGATGAAAATGGTGTATGTACAGCAACTGAAGATTATAATGATGTAATAGAAGTCTGTAACCAATTAGATATACCATATTATGCGGTGAACTTTGAACAAGAATATTGGGATAAAGTATTCACGTATTTCTTAGATGAATATAAAAAAGGAAGAACGCCTAACCCGGATGTTATGTGTAATAAAGAAATTAAATTCAAAGCATTTTTAAATCATGCTTTGAAATTAGGTGCTGACTACGTAGCAACAGGACACTATGCACGAGTTAATCGTGAAGGTGATAAAGTAGAAATGTTGCGTGGAGTAGATAATAATAAAGATCAAACGTATTTCTTAAATCAACTTACTGAAGAACAATTATCTAAAGTAATGTTTCCAATTGGCGAATTAGAAAAAAGTGAAGTAAGAAGAATAGCAGAAGAACAAAATTTAGCAACTGCTAAGAAAAAAGATTCAACTGGTATTTGTTTTATAGGTGAAAAAAACTTTAAAACATTTCTATCTCAATATTTACCTGCACAAAATGGTAAAATGCAAACTTTAGATGGTGTTGATATGGGTGAACATACAGGTTTAATGTATTACACTATTGGACAAAGACATGGACTCGGTATTGGCGGAGATGGTGATCCTTGGTTTGTAGTTGGCAAAAACTTAAAAGAAAATATTCTATATGTAGAACAAGGTTTTCATCATGATGCTTTATATAGTAATTACTTAATTGCATCTGATATATCATTTGTTAATGACATAGATTTCTCACAACCTGTGAAATGCTCAGCTAAATTTAGATATAGACAAAAAGATACAGACGTTACAGTTGAAAAAATTTCTGACAATCAAATTAAAGTGACATTTGATCAACCTGTCCGTGCAATCACGCCAGGCCAAGCAGTTGTACTTTATGATGGCGAAGTTTGTCTAGGTGGCGCAACTATTGATGAAGTTTACAAAACTGAAAAACAATTAGATTATATGGTATAAATTCATAGAGGTGCTATCTTTTCTGATGCACCTCTATTTATTTTTGTTATAATTACAATTAATGATATTTAAAGGAGTTAAATCATGCATAGTGAAAATGAAATCGTAAAATTAATAGAAAATAAAAAATTTGATCAAGCACTCAAATTTTTATTTGAAAATATTGAAGAGAATCCAAATGAAGTAACAAACTATATTAATGCAGGTACTATTTTGTCAGAAGCGGATGAACTTGAAAAGGCAGAGAAGTTCTTCCAAAAGGCAATAACAGTAAATGAAGAGCACGGTGGTGCATATTATAGTCTTGCAAATTTATATTACAATCAACAAAGGTTTGACGAAGCGATTAAACTATATCAATTTGCTATACAAAAAGGGTTAAATGACTCTGATACTAACTTTATGTTAGGTATGTGTTTTAATGAGTTAGGTGCGCATACTGAAGCATTGCCTTATGTTATGAGAGCAAATGAGTTGAATCCTGATGATGTAGAAATAGGTTTTCAATATGGTTTAACACTTTGCCAGTTGGAAATGTTTGAAGAAGCAATTTCACAATTAGAAAATGTACTTGAAAAAGACCCTAATCATGTTGATGCATTATACAATTTAGGATTAGCTAAGTATATGAAAAATGAAGATCCAGAAGAAGCATTGATTTATTTTAGAAAAGCAGTCAATATTCAGCCAGATCATTTACTAAGTGGCCATGCGATAAATATGTTTGAACAATTACAAGAAGAGGAGGACTAACATTGGAAAACTTATCTTTATTTGATCTTTCACATGTAAAAGGTGAAGTTATTCGAATCTTATTTCAAAATAGTGATAACTACTATACCGTTATAAAAGTAGATGTGATGGACTCAAATGAAGATTTTGACCAAGAAGTCACAATTGTTGGTTATCTTCCTCAAATTGTTGAAGGTGAAACATATCTTTTTAAAGGTAAAGTTACAAACCATCCAAAATATGGTAAGCAATTACAAGCAGAAACTTTTGAAAAAGAACTACCTCAAACTAAACAAGGTGTAATCCATTATTTATCTAGTGATTTATTTAAAGGAATAGGCAAAAAGACTGCTGAAACAATAGTTGATAAACTAGGTGAAGATGCACTTCAAAAAATTATTGATGAACCAGATGTATTGAAAGAAATACCAAAGCTTAATAAACAAAAAAGAGATACGATTGCAGCATCTATACGAGAAAATCAAGCTATAGAACGCATTATGATTAAACTTAATGAACTTGGATTTGGTCCTAAATTAGCAATGTCTATATATCAAGTTTATAAAGAAGAAACACTGAATGTTCTTAAACAAACACCTTATAGATTAGTTATGGATATAAATGGAATAGGTTTCCAAAGAGCGGATCAAATTGCTGAACAAGTTGGTATATCTAAAGACCATCATGATCGACTTATTGCTGGATTAAGCTATTTCTTAGATCAACAGTCCTTACAAAATGGTCATACGTATTTACCGATAGATATTCTAATAAATGGTGCATACGAACTGTTAAATCATAATCAACCAGAAGTGGTAAATAAAGATCAATTAAATGGCGTGATAATTGAAATGAATGAAGATAAAAAGCTTATAATCGAAGATAATAACTGCTTTTTACCTTCTTTATATTATTCGGAAGCTAAAAGTGTTCAAATTATACATCGCCTATATCAACATCAAGATGAATTGAAAGACATTGAAAAAAGTGATTTACAACTACATATTGGGCAAATAGAAGAAATGAATGATGTATCATATGCGGATGGACAAAAATTAGCATTAGAAACTGCAATTAACAATAAAATGATGCTATTAACAGGAGGTCCTGGTACTGGTAAAACAACCGTTATAAGAGGAATATGTGAATTATATTCTGAAATACACGGTGTGAGTTTAAATTATGACGATTATCAAGAAGGATCTGATTTTCCAATAGTATTAGCTGCCCCAACTGGACGTGCAGCTAAAAGACTTAGTGAATCAACTGATTTAGAAGCTATGACGATTCACAGATTAATAGGGTGGAGCAAAGATACTCAGCCTGATGATGTGCTAGATAATGATATACATGCACATTTAATTATATTGGATGAAATGTCTATGGTAGATACTTGGTTAATGTATCAATTTTTAAGAGCAGTACCTGATTATGCTCAAATTATTTTCGTTGGAGATGAAGATCAATTACCATCAGTTGGTCCTGGCCAAATATTTAAAGATTTGATTGATTCTGAAGTAATACCAAGAGTTAATTTAACTGAGGTATATAGGCAACAAGAAGGGTCTTCAATTATTGATTTAGCACATAAAATTAAAAATGGTATGACAGTTTCAATTAATGAGAAACATCATGATCGATCATTTATTCCATGTAGCAGTAATCAAATTGCAACAGTCGTAGAAAAAGTTGTACAAGGTGCAGTCAACAAAGGCTATAATATGCAGGATATTCAAGTGTTAGCGCCAATTTATCGTGGCCCAGCAGGTATTAATAAATTAAACGAGCTGTTACAGGATATACTGAATCCTAAAGATGAATCGACTAGGTATTTAGAGTATGGTGATATTGAATATAGAGAAAATGATAAAGTGTTACAACTTATAAATCGTCCAGATGACAATGTGTTTAATGGTGATATAGGTGTTGTCATCGGTGTGTATAAAGCAGAAGAAAACGCACTTGGTAAAGATGTCGTAATTGTAGATTATGAAGGAAATGAAATTACTTATACTAAACAAGATTTATCAGAAATAACGCATGCTTACTGTTGTTCTATACACAAATCACAAGGTTCTGAATTTCCAATTGTTATTATGCCTATCGTCAGACAATACTTTAGAATGTTGCAGAAGAACATTTTATACACAGGACTTACACGTGCTAAACAATCATTAGTTATTTGTGGTGAAGAGAAAGCATTTAACCAAGGTATACAAACACTAGGGCACGGTCGGATGACTTCATTCGATACTAAATTAAAAATGTATTTTCAAGATGACAAAGGTAATGAAAATACAAACGAGCCTATTCAAATGAAAAATTTAATTTTAACTGAAGAGACTATGTATGAAATTGATCCAATGATTAATATGAAAGATAAAACACCATATGATTTTATGAAATAATTGACATCTAAAAACGCAGTGCTTATAATCTAATAGAATACTAATAAAGAAGCCGAGTAAATCATATATTGCTACAAGAGACATGTTGGTTGGTGCGAAACATGACAATATATATTGAACGCTACTTCTTTTATAGAAATTGAATAAACTTAAAGTGATGACATTTTGTCATAACTAGGGTGGTACCGCGATACGTTCGTCCCTTTTACGAGGGAGGGGCGTTTTTTATTTTATTTGAGGAGTGAATATAATGAAAAATTTAAAAGCAAGTGAAATTAGACAAATGTATATAGACTTTTTCGTTGAAAAAGGACATATGGTAGAACCTTCAGCACCTTTAGTACCAATTGATGATGATACTTTATTATGGATTAACTCAGGAGTTGCTACATTAAAAAAATATTTTGATGGTAGAGAAGTACCTAAAAATCCAAAAATAGTTAATGCACAAAAAGCAATCAGAACAAATGATATTGAGAATGTTGGTTTTACAGCAAGACACCATACTTTCTTTGAAATGTTAGGTAATTTTTCAATTGGCGATTACTTCAAAAAAGAAGCTATTGAATATGCATGGGAATTCTTAACAAGTGATAAATGGATGGCTATGGATCCTGAAAAATTATATGTAACCATTCATCCAGAAGATACTGAAGCATATGATTTATGGCATGAAGTGATTGGTTTAGAGGAAAGCAGAATTATAAGAATAGAAGGTAACTTCTGGGATATAGGTGAAGGACCATCTGGACCAAATACAGAAATTTTCTATGACCGAGGCGAAACATACGGCAAGGAAGATCCTGCTGAAGAAATGTATCCAGGTGGAGAGAATGAACGTTATCTTGAAGTATGGAACTTAGTATTTAGTGAATTCAATCATAATGCTGACCATACGTATACACCATTACCAAATCAAAATATTGATACTGGTATGGGTCTAGAACGTATGACTTCAATTGCACAAGATGTACCAACAAATTATGATACAGATTTATTTATTCCAATTATTGAACAAGTTGAAGCAGTTAGTGGAGTGAAATATTTACAATCTAAAGATCAAGATATTGCTTTTAAAGTTATAGCCGATCATATTAGAACAATAAGCTTTGCTATCGGAGATGGTGCTTTACCTGCAAATGAAGGTAGAGGATATGTATTAAGAAGATTACTAAGAAGAGCAGTACGTTTTAGTCAAACACTTAATATTAATGAGCCATTTTTATATAAATTAGTAGATATAGTTGCAGAAATTATGGAACCTTATTATCCAAATGTAAAAGCACAAAGTGATTTCATTAAAAAAGTTGTTAAATCTGAAGAAGATCGTTTCCACGAAACACTAGAAGATGGATTAGCAATTCTGAATACAATGATGAATTCAGCAAAACAAAAAGATAATGTACTTTCAGGTTCAGATGCATTTAAACTATACGACACTTATGGTTTCCCAATTGAACTTACTGAAGAAATTACAGCTCAGGAAGGTATCACAATTGATAATGATGGATTTGAAGATGAAATGCGTCAACAACGTGAAAGAGCAAGAGCAGCACGTCAAAAAACTCAATCCATGCAAGTTCAAAATGAAGTTTTAGGTAAAATTACGACGCCAAGCAAGTTTGTTGGATATGAACAATCTGAAATTCAATCAGAAATTACTGATATTATTTTAAACGGACAATTAGTCGATCATGCTGAAAGTGGAGAAGATATCCAGTTTATTTTAAAAGAAACACCATTCTATGCTGTTTCTGGTGGACAAGTAGCAGATAAAGGTGTTATTAGACATGACGAGTTTGAAATTGAAGTAACAGAAGTTATTAAAGCTCCAAATGGTCAAAACTTACATGCTGGACGTATTACATTTGGACAAGTGCAAATTGGTAAAACAGTTGAAGCGGTTGTTAATAAGGTAGCTCGTAAATCAATCGTTAAAAACCATTCAGCAACTCATTTATTGCATGCAGCATTAAAAGAAGTGCTAGGTTCACATGTAAATCAAGCTGGTTCATTAGTTGAAAGTGAAAGACTACGTTTTGACTTCTCACATTTTGGACAAGTAACAACGGAAGAGCTTGAAACAATCGAACAAATTGTTAATGAAAAAATATGGGAAAATATTCCTGTTTCAATTCAAGAAATGCCAATTGAGCAAGCTAAAGATAAAGGTGCAATGGCTCTATTTGGTGAAAAGTATGGAGATGTAGTTAGAGTTGTTGAAATGTCATCATATTCAATCGAACTTTGTGGTGGTATTCATGTTAGAAATACTAGTGAAATTGGTTTATTTAAAATCCTTTCAGAATCAGGTACTGGTGCAGGTGTAAGAAGAATTGAAGCAGTTACTGGTAAAAAAGCTTATGAAACATTAAAAGCTACAGAAGAAATTTTAAAAGATGTAATGAAACATGTTAAAGTTAAAGATCAAACGAGAACAATTGAAAAAATTGATCAAATACAACAACAAAATAAAGACTTAGAAAAAGAGCTTCAACAAAAAAACAAAACAATTACTGAATTAAAATCAGGTAATATTGAAGATAGTGTAGAAGAAATTAACGGTATTAAAGTATTATCTGTACAAGTAGAAGCGGAAAATGCTAAAGTGTTAAGATCAATAATGGATGATTATAAATCAAGAATGCAAGATACTGTATTATTATTAGCAAGTGTTAATGGTGAAAAAGTTTCATTAGTATCTTCAGTACCGAAAGACTTAACAGATAAAGTTAAAGCTGGAGATATTATTAGAGAAGCTGCTCAAATAACTAATGGTAAAGGTGGCGGTCGTCCTGACATGGCTCAGGGGGGCGGAACAGATCCATCAAAAGTAACAGAAGCTTTACAGTTTGTTAAAAACTACATTAAAACTCTATAATTTTAAGTGTTAATAGAATATGATATAATCAATACTAAGTTAATGGAGTTAGGGAGTGTAAAAATAGATGAATAATTTTGATAAAACAATGAAGTTTAACTATGATGATTTTCCGAATGAAGATGTCAAAACAGTACTACAAAATGTTTATCGCACTTTAGAAGAACGAGGATATAATCCAGTTAACCAAATAGTTGGATACTTACTGTCTGGCGACCCAGCTTATATTCCTAGACATAACGAAGCAAGAAATCAAATTAGACGCTTAGATAGAGATGATATTATGGAAGAATTAGTATCGAATTATTTAAAGCAAGAAAATGAACTCAATGCTTAAAAATAGGATAATAGGTTTAGACGTAGGAAGTAAAACAATTGGTGTAGCTGTTAGTGATGCGATGGGTTGGACA
Source organism: Mammaliicoccus sp. H-M34 (assembly GCF_022386495.1). Classification (NCBI taxonomy): domain Bacteria; kingdom Bacillati; phylum Bacillota; class Bacilli; order Caryophanales; family Staphylococcaceae; genus Mammaliicoccus; species Mammaliicoccus sp. H-M34. Next base: position 179,048 of record NZ_JAJNIK010000001.1, on the reverse strand, counting down.
GCTCAAGGAATTGATACGCTCCGTATTAACGAAGAAAAAGAAGAGTTTGGAATTGATGAATTAATTAAAATAATAGATCAATATGATGTTGATACTGTCATTATTGGATTGCCTAAAAATATGAATAACTCTATTGGCCCCCGTGGTGAGGCATCAATTCATTTTAAGGACTTACTTGAACAAGAAAGACCAGAATTAAAAATGGTGATGTGGGATGAAAGACTGAGCACAGTCGGAGCAGAACGCACATTATTAGAAGCAGATGTTTCCCGTAAAAAAAGAAAAAAAGTTATAGATAAAATGGCCGCTGTATTTATTTTACAAGGATATTTAGATTCTATTAAATAAAGATGAGGAGAATGAATAATGACTGAACATAACCATGAAGAACATTTAGAGATCAACAATGAGGAAGAATTATTAACTTTAATCGACGAAAATGAAAATGAAGTTCTATATCGTAAAGTTTTAGAGTTTTATCATCCTGAATTCAAGAAAGAATATATCATTTTAGCTGAAGAAGGCACTGATGATGAAGAAGAAATCGAATTAATCCCTATGATTAATGAAGCTAATGACGACGGTGAAGGCGGTAAATTATTACCTGTTGAAACTGACGAAGAGTGGGACATGATTGAAGAAATCGTTAATACTGAAATGGATGAAGCTTAAAAATCAATATGTAATAGTACACTTTACCCCTAATGTGATATAATCATTAGGGGTATTTAATTTACATAAGGAGTTACATATGGGAAAAAATAGTATATATAAAGATGCTAGATTATTATCGAAGTATATTAGTTTAACTATAATCAGTATCCTCTTTTTATTATTTTTATTAATAACTATAGTTGGGTTAATAGTTGTAGGAGTAAATGTGAGACCAGTAAATGCAGATAGTAATGAACAAATAATCGTTAATGTGAACCCAAATACAGACATTGAATCGTTAAGCCATCAACTATCTGACAAGAAAATCATAAGAAATGCTACTATTTTCAAATATTATTTAAAATTAAATAATATTTCGAGTTTTCAAGCTGGAGAATATAAATTTTCACCTTCTATGTCACCTAAAGAAATAGCAAAAAGTTTAGAATCTGGGAAGGTATTTCTAAAAACGGCGGTTCAATTTGAAATTAGGGAAGGTTCTAATATTGAACTTATTGCAGGTATAATAGAGGAGAATACTTCAATTACTCGTGAAAACTTTCTGAAGAAAATGCGTGATCAAGATTATATTAAAGAATTACAGAAAAAATATCCTAAAATGCTCACTGATGAAGTACTAAATAAAGATATCCGTTATCCATTAGAAGGCTATTTAGCGCCATCTACGTATCAATTTTCAAATAATGATGTATCAATTGATGAATTAACGAAAGCTATGCTCAAAGAGACTTATAATAGCACATATAAAGTTTACAATGACAACGGCGGTTTTAAATATCGTGCAAATTATGAAGAAAAGAAAATTACTTTCCATGAGTATTTGACAATGTCATCAATGGTTGAGTTAGAAATGAAAAAAATTACAGATAAATCAAGGTATGTTTCTTTACTCTTGAATAGAATAGAAAATAATCCACAAATTGCATTAAATTCAGACGAAACGGTACGTTATGCAACCAAAAAAGAACCAAATGAAACTTTAACTGATGAAGATTACAAAAATAATTCTAAATATAATACTTATGAATACAAAGGTTTTCCAGTTGGACCAATTAGTAACGTGTCAGATGAAACTGCAAGTTCTACAATTAACCCACCTGATACAGAATATTATTATTATACAATCTCGAAAAGTGGTAAAATATTATTTGCGGAAACCTTAAAAGAACAAGAAAAGAATAGAGAAAAATAGTAAAATGTAAAACAAGAACGCTATTGTAAGATTTATAAGCGTTCTTGTTTTGTAATTATACTTACTATTTATCTGGAAATATGGTAAAATATCTAATGTTTATGAAAACATATTATTGGTATGATTGAAATTACTAACTAGTCAAAGCACTAGTTGGGTTTTTTATTATATTCAAGTGTAAGGAAGTTGTAACATGGAAAAAGATATAGAATATATCGAACAATTGCTTTTTCAAAATTCATCAAATATAGATGAACTAAGAGCATATGCTACAGAGCATAACGTTCCAATAATGGACAAAATATCAACAGAATTTGTTAAACAAATGATTAGAATTAAAGATGTACGTCATATTCTTGAAATAGGAACTGCGATTGGTTATAGCGCAATGCATTTTGCTTCATGTCATCCTAATATTAAAGTATGGACTATTGAGAGAAGTGAAGAAATGTATGAACAAGCATTAACAAATATTAAACAATATGATTTTGAAGAACAAGTTCAAGTTGTATTCGCTGATGCTTCAGTGGGATACGAATTATTACCGAATGATCAAAAGTTTGATTTAATATTTATTGATGCTGCAAAAGCGCAGTCAAAGAAATTCTTTGAAATATATGAACCATTTCTTAATGATGATGGCATTATCATCACTGATAATATTTTATATCATGGATTTGTTAGTGATATAGATATTGTTAGAAATAGAAATGTTAAACAAATGGTTAAGAAAGTTCAACAATATAATCAATGGTTAATGAATCGTTCTGACTTTAATACTACATTGATAAACATAGGTGATGGTATGGCTATTTCTAAAAAGGAGAATACGAAATGACAGAATTATTAGTGACACCTAAATCGGTCCAACATATCGAGAAACTAATAGAATTAGGTGCTGATGCATTTGTCATAGGTGAAGAAAAATTCGGCTTAAGACTTGCTGGTGAGTTTAAAGAACCTGAACTTCGAGAAGCTATAGAATTGATTCATGCACATGGCAAAAAAGCATACGTTGCTGTAAATGGTATTTTTCATAATGAGCACATAAAAGATTTAGAAGATTATATTGACTTATTACATGAATTGAAAGCAGATAGAATTATTTTTGGCGATCCTGCCGTTGTTATGTCAATGAAACATCGTGAAAATCCTATCCCATTAAACTGGAGTGCTGAAACTATTGTAACGAACCACTTCCAATGTAATTATTGGGGAGATAGAGGCTCTTCACGTGCTGTTCTTGCTCGTGAATTAAGTATTGATGAAGTATTAGAAATTAAAGAAAAAAGCAATGTTGAAATTGAAGTTCAAGTCCACGGTATGACTTGCATGTTCCAATCAAAAAGAAAATTACTTGGAAATTATTTTATGTATCAAGATCAAGTAATGAAAATTGAAAATAGAAATGAAAATAAAGATATGCTTTTATATGACGAAGAGAGAAGTAATAAATATCCAATTTATGAAGATGGTAACGGCACACATATTATGAGTCCTAATGATATTTGCTTAATTGAAGATTTAGAAGATTTGTTAAATGCTCAAATCGACTCTTTTAAAATTGATGGTGTTCTTCAATCTGAAGAATATATTAATATTGTGACTGAACAATACAGACAAGCCATTGATTTATTTAATGAAGACCCTGAATTGTATGAAGATGAAAAATTTATGTTACTTGAACCAATTGAAGAAGTTCAAAAAGATCATCGTCCTATGGATCAAGGATTCATGTTTAAACAAACAGTTTATTAAGTTAAATTAAAGGAATGATAAAAATGAAGGTTTTAGAACCTATTGGAGCTAGTCGTAAGACCAAAGTAAAAAAACCAGAATTACTAGCACCAGCAGGCAATTTAGAAAAACTGAAAATTGCTGTCCATTACGGAGCAGATGCAGTCTTTTTAGGTGGTCAAGAATATGGATTAAGGTCTAACGCTGATAATTTCACGATGGATGAAATTAAAGAAGGTGTAGAATTTGCTGCTAAATATGGAACGAAGATATACGTCACAACTAATATCTTTGCTCATGATGAAAATATTCCAGGGCTAGAAGACTACTTAAAAAATTTAAATGAAACTGGAGCACATGGAATCATTGTAGCTGATCCACTTATTATAGAAACATGTAAAAGAGTGGCCCCTAATCTAGAGATTCATTTGAGCACACAACAATCTTTATCTAATTACCGTGCTGTACAGTATTGGAAAGAAGAAGGTCTTGAAAGAGTAGTACTTGCGCGTGAAACAAGTGCAGAAGAAATGCGAGAAATGAAAGAAAAAGTTGATATAGAAATAGAAACCTTTATTCACGGAGCTATGTGTATTGCTTATTCTGGAAGATGTACATTAAGTAATCATATGACTGCAAGAGACTCTAACAGAGGTGGATGTTGCCAAAGTTGTAGATGGGATTATGATCTAATTTCAGTAGAAAATGATGGCGAATTAGAGCCATATTTCGATGGTAAAGACATTACACCATTTGCAATGAGTCCAAAAGACTTGAAATTAATTGAATCTATCCCTACAATGATGGACATTGGTATTGATTCATTAAAGATTGAAGGTCGTATGAAATCTATTCATTACATTGCGACAGTCGTATCAGTATATCGAAAAGTAATCGATCGTTACGCTGAAGACCCTGAAAACTTTAAAATTGATCCTAGATGGTTAATTGAATTGGATAAATGTGCGAACAGAGATACTGCTCCTGCATTCTTTGAAGGTGTTCCACAATTTGAAGAACAAATGTTTGGAAAAGAAGCAAATAAAAAAACACCTTTTGATTTTTGTGGATTAGTGTTAGACTATGACGCAGAATCACAAATAGCTACCATCCAACAAAGAAATTATTTTAAACCTGGTCAAGAAATAGAGTTTTTTGGTCCTGAAATAGATAATTTCACACAAGTCATAAATAAAATTTATGATGAAAATGGAGAAGAATTAGATGCGGCAAGACATCCACTACAAGTTGTACAAATAAAAGTGGATAGCCCGATTTATCCAAATAACATGATGAGAAAGGGAATCGTTTGATGGGAAAGACTACAATTATAGGTATTGCAGGGGGTTCTGGTTCAGGAAAAACTTCTGTAACATCCGAAATTATGAAAAACTTAGATGGATATAGTGTTGCATTAATTGCGCAAGATTACTATTATAAAGATCAATCACATATGTCATTTGACGATAGATTAAAGACAAATTATGATCATCCATTTGCTTTCGACAATGCAAGATTAACGCATGACTTAAAGAACCTTAAAGAAGGACATGCAATAGAAGTGCCAACGTATGATTATTCAAATCATACACGAAGTGATAAAACGATTAGATTCGAACCTAAAGATGTTATAATACTTGAAGGTATATTTGCTTTAGAAAACGAAGGTTTAAGAGATTTAATGGATGTTAAGATTTATGTTGATACTGATGCTGATTTGAGAATATTACGCCGACTAACAAGAGATATTAAAGATAGAGGACGTACTATGGAATCAGTAATTGATCAATACCTATCAGTTGTAAGACCGATGCATATCCAGTTTATAGAACCAACAAAGAAATACGCGGATATCATCATCCCTGAAGGTGGTAGTAATAAGGTAGCTATTGATATCATGACAACAAAGATTCAATCCTTAGTTAAAAATATTTAAATAATTACAAAGTAAAGGAAGATGGAAGAATGGAAACACAAAAAGAATTTCCTATGACACAGGAAGGCTATATCAAATTAGAAAAAGAGTTAGAAGAATTAAAAACAGTTAAACGACCAGAAGTCGTTGAAAAAATAAAAGTAGCGCGTAGCTTCGGAGATTTATCTGAGAACTCTGAGTATGATGCTGCAAAAGATGAACAAGGTTTTATTGAACAAGAAATTCAAAAAATCGAAAACATGATTCGTCATGCACAAATTATTGAAGATAATGGTTCAAAAAATGATATTCAAATTGGTAGAACTGTAACATTTACTGAGATTCCAGGTAATGATGAAGAAAGTTATAAAATTGTAGGTTCTGCAGAAGCTGACCCATTTGAAGGCAAAATTTCAAATGAATCTCCAATAGCTAAAGCTTTAATTGGTAAAAAAATTAATGACGAAGTTAACGTTCCATTACCAAATGGCAATGAAATGAAAGTTAAAATTGTAAAAATAGACTAGAACTTATAATAGCTAGAGGCTTAGACAATTAATTTGTCCAAGCCTCTTTTTTTTAATGCAAAAATCATGGTATTATGATAAGGTAAAAAAGTTATAATAATCTGAATATTATACAAAGAATGTATAAAGGGGTGGTATATTGGATATTCAGCAAATTAACGAAACGCACTTTATGATTTATGAAAAGAATGAAATTGATTCTGTGATAAGAGAAAAAATTTCAACTATCTCGTTATATATCGAGGGTGTTAATCATCCAGCAATATTGAGTGTGACATCTTCATATAGATCATTAATGGTAGCCTTTGATGCACAACAATATTCTTTTGATACTTTAATTAAAGAGTTAAATCTGCAAAACGTTAATTTTAATTTACAAAATAATGTTAAATCTAAAAAATTAATTACTTTACCTGTTGTTTATGGGGAACAACATGGTCCAGACATAAATGTTGTAGCAGAACACGCAAACATAACTGAAGCTGAAGTTATAAAATTACATACAGAAGAAAAATATTTAATATATGCAATAGGTTTTTTACCAGGATTTCCATTTTTAGGTGGATTAAATAAAAAAATATATACACCAAGAAAAGAGACGCCTAGAAGTAAAATTAAATCAGGTTCTGTCGGTATAGCTCATAATCAAACGGGCTTATATCCAAAAGAGTCTCCTGGCGGATGGCAAATTATAGGTCGTACACCAATTGATGTATTTAATTTAGAGAGGAATCCTATGATTTTATATGAAGCAGGCGATTATATTTCATTTAAATCTATAGATGAAGAAGAATTTAACAAAATTGATTTAGAAATTAAAAGAGGACGATTTGATTATAGTCAGTTGGTAGGTGAAATGAAATGAAATGTATAAAGCCAGGTCTATTTACAACTGTACAAGATATTGGAAGAACAAAATATGAAAAAGATGGCTTCTCTGTAGCAGGAGTTATGAGTCAATATTTATATAATATTGCTAATGCATTAGTTGATAATGATGATGGGGCAGTTCTAGAAATTACGATGAATGGACCTGTATTACAATTTAATGCTTCAAATATAATTGCTTTTGTAGCTCAAGATGCAGAGATATTTTTAGATGAACAACAAATTCCTGTGAATACTGCTGTATATGTTGAGAAGGGACAAATTCTTAAAATACAAACGATTAAATCAGGTGCACGAGGTTATTTGGCATTTCATAAATCATTAAAAATTAAACACATTTTAGAAAGCGCTTCCACACATACGAGAAGTGGAATAGGTGGATATAAAGGTAGAACTTTAAAACGAAATGATGTATTTTATTTCAATGAAAAAGCGCTAAATCATGACATTATAGGCAATACTTTTAACATTAAAAATATAGAAGAACCTCATACAATTCCGATCGTTAAAGGACTTCAATTTGATCAATTTGATACTGCATCTCATCAGTTACTAGTAAATCAAACATATAGTATTTCTGAAATGTCAGACAGAATGGGGTATAGATTAAATGGTAACAAAAATTTAGTTCATTTAGAAAATGCTGATATTATATCTGAACCAATCGCACCAGGGAGTGTTCAAGTACCTAATAATGGGCAACCTATTATACTTTTAAATGATCGCCAAACAATAGGGGGATATACCAAAATTGCTACAGTTAGTTTTGCAGGTCGAGAAAAACTTGCTCAATTAAAAGCACATGACCATATTGAATTTAAGTGGGTTTCTGTAGAAGAAGCTACAAAAGATTACAAAGATTATATTCATCAAATGAATCAAGACATAAAATCTATTAAATTAAACAAATATAAAGATTTAAGTAATATCAGACCAAAATCTAAAAAAATTGCAAAACTTATAAAAGGGGAATAAAGCGTGAATATCAAAAAAATAGAAGAAGTAATCAAATTAATGAAAAGAAATGACGTTTCTTATATGAATTATAAAGACAAATCTATTGAATTAGAATTAGATTTAAAAAATAAGGCATCTGAAGTAACGAGTCCTGAAACTGTAGTAAGTGAAGAGGATAACAATATCTCGGAAAATAAACAACAACAAAATCATGCAACTATTGATGCAGAAATCTTAGGAACATTTTATTTACAAGATGAAGAACAATTAAGCAATCCACTCGTTAAAGTTGGAGATGAAGTTAAAAAAGGTCAAACAGTAGGGTACATAGAATCTATGAAAGTATTGAATGAAGTTATGAGTGAATATGACGGAGTTGTTGAAGATATTCATATTAGTCATGGAGATCCAGTAGAATATGGACAAATAATCATCACATTAAAGTAAAGGGGGATTGAAATGATTAAACGTTTATTAATAGCAAACAGAGGAGAAATCGCTGTTAGAATTATAAGAACATGTAGAATGATGAACATTACAACAATTGCAATATATTCTGAAGTCGATAAAAATAGTTTGCATGTTCAACTAGCTGACGAAGCTATTTGTATTGGACCAAATCAATCTGCCGAAAGTTATTTAGACATTGATCGAATATTAGAAGCTTGTAAAATGAGCAAAGCTGACGCTATTCATCCAGGATATGGTTTTTTATCTGAATCGACTACTTTTAGAAAAAGAGTAGAAGAAGAGAATATTATTTTCGTTGGCCCAAGCTATAATACAATGGATTTAATGGGAGATAAAATCAAAGCACGAGAAACAATGTATCATGCTGATGTTCCTATTATTCCTGGTTCGATTGGTGAAGTTAAAACGATAGAAGAAGCACGTAATGTTGCATTAGAAGTTGATTATCCATTTGTTATAAAAGCTGCTAGTGGTGGCGGAGGTAAAGGTATAAGAATTGTTAATGACGAATCTGAATTAGAAAAATGCTTTAAAGAGGCACAATCAGAAGGCGAGAAATATTTTAGCGACAAACGTGTATATATTGAGACATTTATTGATAAGGCAAGACATGTTGAAGTACAAGTGTTAGGGAGTAGTCATGGTGAAGTCATTCATTTAGGTGAAAGAGATTGTTCCATTCAAAGAAAAAACCAAAAACTAATTGAAGAAGCACCTTGCGCAGCACTTGATGAACATACACGCACTTCACTTCATGATGATGCAGTTAAAGCTGCTAAAGCCTGTAATTATGAAAGTGCAGGAACAATTGAATTTCTACTAACGGATGATGGATATTACTTTTTAGAGATGAATACGCGTATCCAAGTAGAACATACTGTAACGGAATTATTAACTGGTGTAGATTTAATAAAACAGCAAATATTAATGGCAAACGGCGAGCACTTAACAATTGGTCAAGAAGATATTCGATTTGATGGTCATGTGATCGAGTGTAGAATAAATGCTGAGAATCCTGAAAAAGAATTTAGACCTGCAGCTGGAAAAGTAAAAGCATTACATTTACCAAATGGATTTAATACGAGAGTGGATAGTATGCTTTATGATAATTATTTAATACCACCGTATTATGATTCTTTAGTTGCTAAAATATTGGTTAAAGGGACAGATAGACTGGAAGCAATTGAGAAGATGAAAGGTACTTTAGAAGAAACTGTAATAGATGGTTTTCCAACTACGTTAGATTTTCTATATCGCGTATTAAGCTATGAACCATATATAAAAAATGACATTACGATTAAATTTTTACATGAACATAAAATTGTTTAAGGAGAATGCTACATGGTACAAGTTGATTTGAATTGCGATTTAGGAGAAAGTTTTGGAAATTATAAACTAGGTAATGATGAACTTATTTTACCGTTGATTACTTCTGCAAATATAGCTTGTGGATTTCATGCAGGTGACCAACATGTTATGAATGAAACGGTTAAAAAGGCTGTTGAATATAATATACACATTGGTGCCCATCCAGGATTTCAAGATTTAAATGGATTTGGTCGTAGAAATATGGATGTTACACCAAAAGAAGTATACGACTTAGTGATTTACCAACTAGGTGCGTTGTCAGGATTTTGTAAAATTCATAATACTAAGATTTATCATGTTAAACCACATGGTGCGCTTTACCAAATGGGTGCAAAAAATCCTAAGATAGCTGATGCAATTGTTAAAGCAGTAAAAGACTTCGATGATCAGTTATTGTTTGTAGGTTTGTCAAATAGTGAATTAATCGAATCTTGTAAAAGACACAAATTAACTTATAAAAGTGAAGTTTTTGCTGATAGGGCTTATGAAGATAATGGACAACTTGTCTCTCGTAAAAAAGAAGGCGCACTCATTAAAGATACTGAAAAAGCTGTTGCACAAGTGATTAAAATGGTTAAAGAATCTAAAGTTAAAACGATAAATGGCAATGAAATATCGATTGAAGCGGACACTATTTGTGTACATGGCGATGGCCAACATGCACTAGACTTTGTTAAAGAAATTGTGAATCAATTTAAATCTGAAAGTATACAAATTAGTGCAATGAACTAGGAGGTTAATTTATGAAACAGAATAAAGGGTATGAGGATTTAAACAAACCGTTTGAATACACAAATAAACATAGAAGAATTTTATGGGGTGCTGTTTTCTTAATGGCTACTTCTTCTATCGGTCCAGCATTTTTAACGCAGACTGCAGTATTCACTGAACAATTTATGGCGAGTTTCGCTTTCGCTATTCTCGCATCAATATTAATTGACATTGGTGCTCAAATTAATATATGGCGCGTGATCACGGTTGCTGGTAAAGGTGGGCAAGATATAGCGAATGACGTGTTTAAGGGGTTAGGAACAGTTATTGCTATTTTAATTGCTATAGGTGGCTTAGCTTTTAATATTGGTAATGTAGCTGGTGCAGGACTCGGTTTAAATGCTATATTTGGGATAGACGTTAGAATAGGTGCCGGAATTACCGGTGTATTAGCAATTCTAATATTTATAGTTAGAAACGCACAAAAAGTTGTAGATATTATTACACAAATTTTAGGTGTACTGATGATCGCAATAGTTGCATATGTAATGGTTTTAACAAAACCACCTGTAGTTGAAGCAGCACAAAAAATGGTTGCACCAGACGATATAAATAAGCTGATTGTACCAATTATTACACTTGTGGGTGGAACAGTTGGTGGTTATATCACATTTGCAGGTGCACACAGATTACTTGAAGCAGGTATCACTGGAAAACATTACATACCATTTGTTAATAGAGCAGCAATATCAGGAATCTTAACAACAGGTGTTATGCGCGTATTTTTATTCTTAGCTGTTCTTGGTGTAGTAATAACTGGTTTTACTTTAAATCCAGATAATCCGCCTGCATCAGTATTTGAACATGTGCTTGGTCCAGTCGGTAAACAAGTGTTTGGAGTTGTTTTGTTTGCAGCAGCACTGTCGTCAGTAATTGGTTGTGCATATACAAGTACAACCTTTATCCAATCATTACATCCATCTATTAAAAATCATAGAAATTTAGTTATAATTATATTTATTGTCGTTTCATCTATTGTCTTCTTAACAATAGGTAAACCAGTAAAATTACTTATCATTGCCGGAGCATTAAATGGACTAATATTACCAATCACTTTAGGAACAATTCTTATAGCATCTAGAAAGAAAAGTATTGTTGGTGATTATAAACATCCAGCTTGGATGATTATAATTGGTATCATTGCCGTCTTAACTACATTAATTGCTGGCCTATTATCATTACAAGGATTACAAGATTTATGGAATAACTAAAAACATGTTTCAAAGTATGCTAATTATGTTAATATAAATAAGAATGAAAATGATGGAGTGATAAGCATGATTGGTATAATTGGAGCAATGGAAGAAGAAGTTGAAATTTTAAAGTCATCTATTGAAAATATAGAAACAATCCAAAAAGCACATGTTATTTTTTATAGAGGCCAATTAGAGGGCAAAGAAATTATACTTGCACAAAGTGGAATTGGTAAAGTCAATGCTGCTATTACAGCTACATTATTAATTGATGAATTCAATCCAGAACTTGTTATTAATACGGGGTCAGCTGGATCAGTAGACAATCAATTAAATATTGGAGATATAATCATCAGTAATAAAGTTTATTATCATGATGTTAATGCGACTGCATTTGGTTATAAATTTGGACAAGTTCCAAGTATGCCAGAATATTATGAAACAAAAGAAGAATTGATATCTCTTGCGAAGTCATCTATAGAGAATCTGAACTTAAATGGTATTGTTGGAGAAGTTGCAACTGGTGATAGTTTTATTGGATCGTTTGAACAGCGTAAAGAAATCAAATCTAACTTTCCTACATCAAGCGTCGTTGAAATGGAAGCTGGCGCTATAGCACAAACGTGTCACCAATTTAACGTACCTATCATTGTTACAAGAGCAGTTTCAGACTTAGCAGATAAAGAATCAGATGTTACTTTTGAAGAATTCTTAAAAGTAGCTTGCGTGAATTCCAGTAAAATTGTAAAATTATTATTAAATAGAGTGGCATAAGGAGGCAGTATCATGTTAATATTAATGGCTATCGCTGTCATTGCTACAGCACTTGTTGGTTTTGTGATTTTTGCGAATACAGATGTTGAAAAAGAATCTGACCGTGAAATTACTGAATAATATTTAGTGTTGCGAATCTAATTCGATTTGCAACACTTTTATTTTGTATTCAACTAAAAGGAATGTACTTTTAATTTATGTTAAAATAAGAATAATATTGAGGTGTAATAATGGGAATTTTTACTAAATACTTTTTGCCAAATGAATATGTTCAGTCTATTTTTGATATTAAGCCTGAACATTTAAAATCAAAAAATATAAAAGCAATCATTACAGATTTAGATAATACTTTAGTTGGTTGGGATGTTAAAGATCCAACTGATGAAGTGCGAACATGGTTTGAAGATATGAAAGAACAAAATATTACCGTAACGATTGTATCAAATAATAATCAAGAACGTGTCGCATCATTTTCATCGACGTTAAACATTGATTATATTTTCAAAGCACGCAAGCCAAGAGGTAAAGCATTTAGACAAGCTTCGAATTTAATGGACGTTAATAAATCTGAAGTCGTTGTGATAGGTGATCAAATGTTAACTGACGTCTTTGGTGGTAATAGAAATGGACTTTATACAATAATGGTAGTACCAGTGAAAAAAACAGATGGTTTAGTTACAAAATTCAATCGTTTAATTGAGAGAAGATTCCTAAACTATTTCAAGAGAAAAGGTTTAATTAATTGGGAGGAATAAATTTGACAGAAATAGCTAAATGTATTGGTTGTGGTGCAACACTTCAATCTGATAATCCGAAAGAAGCAGGTTATGTTCCACAATCTAGTTTGAGTAAAGAAGATGTCATTTGTAAAAGATGTTTTAGACTTAAAAACTATAATGAAGTTCAAGATGTTGATTTAACAAGTGAAGACTTTTTAAATATGCTGAAATCACTACATAACGAAGATGGTTTGATTGTTAATGTAGTTGATGTATTTGATTTAGAAGGATCAATGATACATCGCTTAAAAGATATAGTAGGTAAGAAAAAAGTTGTCCTAGTAGCAAATAAAATGGATATTTTACCTAAAGCAATTAATAAAAGAAGAGTTGAAATATGGCTTAGAAGTAGAGCAAAAGATTACGGCTTAAATCCTGATGAAGTAGTTTTAATATCTGCATATAAAAATCAAGGAATTGATGACTTACTAGATATAATTGAAAAAGTTCGTGACGGAAAAGATGTGTACGTTGTAGGTACAACCAATGTCGGGAAATCAACATTAATTAATAAATTAATTGAGAAAAGTGTTGGTGAGAAAGAAGTCATTACAACAAGTCATTTCCCTGGAACAACTTTAGATATGATAGATATCCCTCTAGATGATGATTCTTATATGTTTGATACACCAGGTATTATTCAAAGTCATCAAATGACACATTATGTAACGGACAAAGAGTTAAAAGTTGTAATGCCTAAAAAAGAAATAAAACCAAAAGTTTATCAATTAAATGAAGAACAAAGTTTATTCTTAGGCGGATTAGTTAGAGTGGATTATGTAAGTGGTGGCAGACGTTCTTTAACATGTTTCGTTTCTAATGATTTAAATATTCATAGAACAAAGTTAGCAAATGCTGATGATTTATGGAATCGTCAAATTGGTGAAATTCTAAAGCCACCATATGATCCTACGAACTTTGATTTTGACCGTTTAAAGAAAACTGAAGTTACAACTGAATTTGAAAGACAAGATATTATGATTTCTGGTTTAGGATTTGTGACTGTTGATGCTGGTGCTGAAGTACATGTAATTGCACCTGAAGAAGTGGAAGTTACATTGAGAACATCAATTTTATAAGAGGTGATTTAAATGAAATTTGGAGTTATTGGTCATCCTATAAGCCATTCTCTTTCACCTATTATGCATGTAGCTAATTTTAATGCTTTAGGTAGAAATGATCAATATAGCGCTTTGGACGTATCACCTCAAGACTTTCAGTACATTAAAGAAATTATTAAAGAAAATGAATTAAATGGCTTTAATATTACGATTCCACATAAAGAATCTATCATTCCGTATTTAGATGAAATATCTCCAAGTGCAGAGCATATAGGAGCAGTAAATACAGTTTTAGTGAAAGATGATAAGTGGATAGGTTATAATACTGATGGTATTGGCTTTGTTAAAGGCTTAATAGACAAGCATGGGCCAATAGATAAAGATAATATTTTAGTGCTCGGTGCTGGTGGTGCTAGTAAAGGCATTGTGTCAGAAATGATGAAATTTACCAATAATAAAATTACTGTAGCAAATCGTAGTATAAATAGGTTTGATAACTGGAAACTAGATGTAGAAGCTATGAGCTTAACAGACGTTAAGGATATATTAAATACATTTGATATTATTATAAATACGACACCTGTTGGGATGAATGAAAGTAGCAGTGAACTCATTATTCCAATAGAAAATATAAATAAAAATACTTTAGTATGTGATATTATTTATATCCCAAATAAAACACCTTTTTTACAAGCTTGTGAAAATAGAGGCTTAGCAATATACAATGGGTTGGATATGTTTGTATATCAAGGTGCTGAAAGCTTTAAAATATGGACTGGCAAAGAAGCAGTTATTGAAGAAATGAAAAATAAAGTAAAAAACGAATTAAAAAGGAGATAATTATGTTAACTGGTAAACAAAAGAGATATTTAAGAAAAGAAGCACATCATTTAGACCCGATTTTTCAAATAGGTAAGGGTGGATTAAATGAAAATATGATAGAACAAGTGAAAGAAGCATTAGAAAAAAGAGAATTAATTAAAGTGCATATTTTACAAAATAATATGGATGATCATAAAGAAATAGCGGCGACTCTTGCAAAACAGACTAATGGTGAACTCGTACAACTTATTGGAAATATCATTGTTATATATAAAGAATCTAACGAAAACAAAAAAATAGAACTGCCTTAATTTTTATGAAAAAATTAGTGATATATGGTGGCCAATTTAACCCTATTCACATTGGTCATATGTTAGTCGCGAGTGAATCATATCATTTTATTCAACCAGATGAATTTATATTTTTACCTAGTTATCAGTCTCCACTTAAAGAACATAATGATGCTTATCTTATAGAATCTGAACGTGTAAATATGTTAGAATTAGCGATTGAAGATTTACAATTTGGTGTAGTTGATAAAAGGGAACTTGATAGAAAAGGAACAAGTTATACATTTGATACAATAAAAGAATTTCAAAGTGAATATCCTAATTATCAAATTTATTTTGTTATTGGTTCCGATCAATATGAAAATTTGAATAAATGGAAAAACATAGAGGAATTGAAAAATATGTTAACTTTTGTAGTTGTTAATAGAGAAGTCGATACCCAAGATGTTCATGAAGGTATGTTAGCTTTACACATACCTAGAATAGATGTAAGTTCAACAGACATTCGTAATCGATCTAAAAATCGTCAATCTATAAAGATGTTGGTTACACCAAGAATTGAAACGTATATCAAAAGGGGACGATTGTATGAAAATTAAAAAAGCAGTAAAGTTAGTAGAAGAAACTTTGCCTTCAAAAAGATATAATCATTCAATTAGAGTAGCAGAAACAGGAAAAAAAATAGCAGAAATTTTTGATGGTGACTCTAAAAAAGTTGAATTAGCAGGTATTTTGCATGATTTATGTAAATATGAAGAGCTTTCAGATTTATATCAAAGTGTGACTCAATATGATTTAGGGCACGATTTATTAAGCTATGGATCAGAGATATTACATGGACCAGTTGCTGCAGCTCGTCTTAAAGATCTATATGATATAGATGATGAAGAAATTTATTATGCTATATATAGTCATACAACAGGTAGAGCTCAAATGAACAAGACTGAAAAAATTATTTTTATCGCTGATTATATCGAGCCTAAAAGAACTACACCGGGTGTTGAAGAAATTAGAGATATCGTATTCAAAGAACGTAGCTTAGATAAAGCTGTTTATGAAATTTCAAAACGTACTGTCTTACATTTAATTAATAAAGACAAAACAGTACACTTAAAAACTATTGAATGTTTGAATTATTATAATTTGCATTCAGAACAATAAAGGAATGGTTAAATGAACTCGAATGAATTAATGAAACAAAGTATATTAGCATGTGATGATAAGCGTGCTGAAGATATTATAGCAATTAATATGCAAGGTATAAGTGACATTTCGGATTATTTTGTTATTTGTCATGGTAATAGTGATAAGCAAGTTCAAGCTATCGCTAGAAATGTTAAAGATGAAGCTGAAATTAATGACATAAATGTAAAAAGATTAGAAGGTTTTAACGAAGCAAGATGGATATTAATCGACCTAGGTGATGTAGTTGTTCATGTTTTCCATAGAGAAGAACGTGATTATTATAATTTAGAAAGATTATATAAAGATGCACCACCATTCATTACTTTAGATGAGGTTGCTAATTAATGGCATACAATCGTATGAGCAATTATTATGACTTATTAACTGATGATCAGCCATATGACAAATGGAAAGAAATAGTCGGTCATTTTTTAAAAAGTAATGATAATGAAATTTTAGATATTGGTTGTGGCACTGGGAGGCTAACTACTAAACTTTTAGACTTTGGTAATGTTAGTGGCCTTGATTTAAGTGCTGAAATGTTAGAAATAGCTGAAAGTCGAAATCCAAATATTGATTGGTATTGCCAAGATATGAGAGATTTAGATTTACCAAAAAATTATGATGTCATTACGATATTTTGTGATAGTTTAAACTATGTTACTGATCCGGAAGATGTTCTTCAAGTATTTAACTATATAAACAATTACTTAAATAAAGATGGTTTACTTATTTTTGATGTTCATTCAATTCATAAAATGAATCACCAGTTTAATAATTGTAACTATATTGATGAATCAGAACATTTAACTTTAACTTGGCAAGCAATTTCAGGCGAAGAACCGAATAGTGTATATCATCAAATGTCATTTTTTGCTGAAAGAGAAGATGGTTTATACGAAAGATTTGATGAAGAACATTATCAAATAACATTTGAAATACCGTTATATAAACAACTTTTAGAATTTGCTGGTTTTGAAGTGAAGAACGTTTTTACAGATTTTAATATCGATGATTACAATGAAGATGGCGATAGACATTTTATTGTTGCGCAAAAATAAGTAATCATTTACACCTCTTACGTTTAATAAAGTAGGAGGTGTTTTTTTGAATAATGTTATAAAAATAAAAGATTGGATACGTAACAATTATCATTTCGTTTTAATAGGCGTAATTTTATTATTTGTTGTATTTAAATTTTTATTTATTGAGCCAGACTCAGAACAAATGAATATGGAAGATCGTTCAATTAATCGTGAGACGATTGAAACGTCCATTGAGAACAAAGATAAACAAGAGTTAGCAAAGTCATCACCAGAAGAAAAAGTAAATAAAAATGTCATTGTAGATGTGAAAGGTGCAGTCAATTTTCCGAATACATATAACATGAAAACATCAGATAGAGTGGATGATGTATTAAAGAAAGCACAAATAAAAGGCAACGCAGATATTACAAAAATAAACTTATCTGAGAAATTAAAGGACCAAATGTATATTTATGTGCCATCACAAGGAGAACATGTTTCTAGTGCAATGTTAAATCAGCCCACAGAAAACAAGATAGAAGTTAATATAAATACTGGTGATAAAGCAGAAATAGAAAAATTGCCAGGTATTGGTCCTAATAAAGCAGAAGCAATCGTACAATATAGAGAAACAAAAGGCGAGTTTAAGACTATTGAAGATTTAAAAAAAGTTAAAGGTTTTGGAGAAAAAACAGTTGAATCATTAAAGGAATATATTGTATTAGATTGAAATTGCAATTACACTTTTAAATAATTACAATAAGGTTATACGAAAGGTAGGTCGATATGGAATGGAAAGAATACAATGGAAAGAATACTTTATGGCTCAAAGTCATCTCTTATCATTAAGATCAACATGTGAAAGACTATCGGTTGGCGCTACAATCGTGAAAGATAATAGAGTAATTGCTGGTGGCTATAATGGATCAGTTTCTGGAGAAGAACATTGTATCGATAATGGTTGTCTAGTGGTAGATGGTCACTGTATTAGAACAATACATGCTGAAATGAATGCTATTATTCAATGTGCTAAACTCGGTGTTTCTACGGAAGGCGCAACAATATATGTTACACACTTTCCATGTTTAAATTGTACTAAGACAATAATTCAAGCAGGTATTAAACAAATTTATTATGCTGAAGATTATCATAATCATACATATGCAATTCAGTTATTAGAACAGTCAGGTGTACATTATGAAAAAATTGATTTTCATCCACAAGATATTATTAAATATTTGAATTAATGGTTGAATAAATATATGTGGTTTTATTTTGCACTTTATTTATTATGTGGCTATATTTTTCATCTAAATTTATATGTAGGATTATCCATACTCATTATCATTTCGTTAAGCTGTTTTATTAAGCTTCACTCGTTTAAAATAATGATAATGAGTTTATCGTTTATCTTCATGGGCTATTTAACATATCCAAAGTTATTATTACCTCAAATTGATTCTTTTAATCTTCCTATTGATCATAAAAGTTACACTAACATAATAGAATTTGGAGATAAAGTGCTTATAGATGGAGATTTATTTCAAGCTAATGGCGATATAAATGGTAAATCATATAAAGCGTTTTACAAATTGAAAAATGAACATGAAAAAAATAAGCTTTTAAACACAATGCCATTTATGAAGAATTGCATCATTACTTATAACAAAACAATCACGTTGCCTAACACTAACAATTTAAAGTTTAATTATAACGAATATTTGCTAGAGCATGAAATAGACGGAGTATTAAAACTGAAAAATTTTTCAGTAGGAAGTTGTAAAAAGCGTTATTTAAATGTTATTGAGAAGGGACAACTTTACAGAGAGAGGTTAATACAAAATCTTAAAAAACTAGACGTAAAAAATATAGATGATATTATCGCCTTAACTTTAGGTGAAACACGTTATTTATCATCTGAAAGAATAGAGCAATTAAAAAAATTAGGGATTTATCATTTGTATGCTGTTAGTGGTTCTCATGTTGCATTAGTCAATGTATTTTTATTTCGATTTTTACTAAGAATTAATGTGAAATACAACCATGCGGAGTTGATTATTTTTATAGCATTGCCGTTATACGCCATTTTGACAGGTTTAAGTCCGAGCGTTTTAAGAGCTGTTGGTGTCGTTATGGTATATATGGTTATTAAAAGAATTACGAATATTGATTCATTGCAAATTTTATCTATTACATTCATTTTATATACTCTTTATAACCCTTATGTCATTTTTGACATTGGCTTCCAATTATCTTATATTATCTCCACATTTATCCTATTATGTATTCCAATTATTAAAACATTTACAACCTTCTATAAGATATTCACCATAAATATAATATCGCAATTATCCTCATTTATTATTTTGATTCTCCACTTTAATACTTTTCAATGGCTCGGTTTTATAAGTAATTTTATTTTCATTCCACTTTTTGAGCTAATAGTATTTCCTCTCGTAATGACATTTTTAATCATATTTATCATATTTAAAAAAGTACCATTTTTATTGAGTGATGTTATTGAAACCTTACTAAGTAAAACAATTGAGTTAATTGAGAAAATAAATAATATGCCAATCAATGATTTAGTTGTTAGAAATCTAGATGGATTTTTATATTTTTTAATATTTATAGTTGTGGTATCAATTTCAATTTTAGTGCTTAAAAAACGTATCGTTAAATCAATAACTATATTTTCAATATTAATTTTAGCTATATCCATAAGACCAAATTATGATAGGGTGATTTTGAAGTTTTTAGATATTGGCCAAGGAGACGCAATGATTGCTTATCATCAAGATGTAGATAAAGTAGTTATGATTGATACAGGAGGTAAAGATAAGAAAAATAAGAAAAAATGGCAAATTAGGAATAAAGAATTTACTTATACTGATTCAGTGCTAGTCCCTGAATTACATGAGAATGGCTATAATCGAATTGATTATTTAATCATTTCGCATCCTCATGCTGACCATATGGGTGAATTGAGCAATTTGATAAAGAAAGTTGAAATTAAAAATTTAGTTATCAATCAAAAGACGTGGGATAGTCCATATTTAAAGTTATTAATAAGTGAAGTTGCTAATACTAGCACAAATATAATAGATAGTAGAAATATTAATAAATTAAAAATTGGTGAATCTATTTATCAATTATATAATAATGATAGTGAAAATCATGAAGATAAAAATGATACTTCTATCGTTACAGAAATAAGAGCATACAATAAAAAAATACTAGCAACAGGAGATGCAACAGAAAGAGTAGAAGATATTATAATAAGTAATTTAAAACAAAACTATGATCTTTTAAAAGTTGGTCATCATGGTAGTTCAACTAGTACAAGTGATAAATTTTTATATAAAGTAAACCCTAAATTATGTGTCATTAGTTCAGGTCGTAACAATAGATATGGATTGCCAAGCCAGAAAATAGTAAAAAAGCTTGAAGGAAATAAATGTAAAGTCTTTAATACACAAGATAATGGAGTGATAAGCTTTGTAATCGAAGAAAATAGTATTAGAGTCAATAATGGATTAAATGATTATAATAAAAAAGCGTACAAAAATCATTGAATTTTTGTACGCTTTATAAAAATGGTCTTATTATGTAAATCTTAATTTGGAAGTAAACTAAATACTTGAGCAATTATATAAATTGCAGCCAAGAATAAGAATCCAACTAAAAATCCCATTCCAGAGTCTTTAACGTCATTGTTACGCCCTTGAGTATTTTCACCTTCAAATCTGTTCATATGACTCCCTCCTATACTTACATTCATTATATGATAATAAACTTAAAAATGCTATACTTAATTAGAACTTTATAAGAGAGGGAGACTTATTTTGGAAGATAATATTGTGTTGAATTATGGTGCAGTAGATGCACTAATAGAGAAAAAATCTGACGAAATTATCAATCAATATTTAGATGGAGAACGCGATGAGTTCAACTATGTAAAATATGATTTATATGAGACATCCATTTCGAGCGCAATTGAAGAAGCATTAACTTTACCATTCCTCTCAGATAAGAAAGTAGTACATATTAAGAATGCATACCTTTTTACAGGAGAAAAAGTAACAAATAATATTAATCAAAATGTTGATCAATTGATTGGTTTTATTGAGCAATATGACGGGGAAACATTAGTTGTTTTTGATGTATTCAATGAAAAGTTAGATGAAAGGAAAAAGTTAGTCAAATCTGTTAAGAAAAATGCTAGATTAAATAAAATTGATCAAATGACAGAGCAAGAAATAAAACAGTGGATTAAGTCTTATTTAAATGAACAATACAAAGATATTAAAGAAGATGCATTAGTAGCGTTCTTAGAGCTTACAGGTATACAGTTTAATATAATAAAAGCTGAACTTGATAAATTAGTATTATTTATAGGCGATGAAGCGGTAATAAATAAACAAGATGTAAAAGATATTGTGAGTCGTTCGTTAGAGCAAAACGTATTTTTACTTACAGAATATATACAAAAAGGGCAGAAAGAGAAGTCTATAAACTTATTGAAAGATTTAATTAATATGAAAGAAGAGCCTATTAAACTATTAGCATTGATAACAAGTAATTATAGATTATATTATCAATGTAAAATATTAGCTAGTAAACATTATAGTGAACAACAAATAGCTAAAACAATAGGCGTTCATCCATATAGAGTTAAACTTGCACTTCGTATAGTGAGGAAATTATCTTTGGAAAGATTGTTAGCAACAATTGATGTATGTGCAGAAACAGACTATGATTTAAAATCTTCATATATGGATAAAGTGCTTATTTTAGAATTATTCATCTTAAAAATATAAAAATAAAAAAGCTACAGAAAATTCTGTAGCTTTAATAATTAGTTAGCTTTTGACATTAAGCTTGATTTAATTCTATCAGCTTTATTTGAATGGATTAAGTTCTTTTTAGAAGCTTTATCAATTTTTTTAACAGCTAATGAAACTAATTCACCTTTGTTATCAGCATTATTTTCGATAGCAGTTCTAGCAGCTTTTACAGCTGAACGCATATCATTTTTTTGTGATATGTTTGCAGCGTCTTTCTTTTCTGTTACAGAAACACGTTTAATTGCAGATTTAATGTTTGGCATGAGAGTCACCTCCTAAGTATGTTGTCCGTGATCAAAAATTATTTGATTGCAACAAAAAATATTTTATCAAATGTAGGACATAAGTGCAATCATTATTTGCACATTCCTTATAAAGCATACCACTTTATTGTTAGTTTGGTAATACGTTTGCATTTATTTCATAAAGACGGTATCATATCAAAGATGCGACTTACATTTAAGAGATGTAAAATTAACGAGAAAGTTGGAGTTCAAATGGACAGAACTAAACGCCTAGAGCGCCAAAATAAAATTAGAAACTTTTCAATTATTGCTCACATTGACCATGGTAAATCAACGTTAGCAGATAGAATATTGGAAAATACTAAAACTGTAGAGACAAGAGACATGAAAGCACAATTGCTTGATTCTATGGATCTTGAAAGAGAACGTGGTATTACGATTAAACTTAATGCTGTTCGATTGAACTATACAGCAAAAGATGGGGAAACATATATTTTACACTTAATAGACACACCAGGACATGTCGACTTTACATATGAAGTTTCACGTTCTTTGGCAGCGTGTGAAGGTGCGATATTAGTAGTAGATGCTGCTCAAGGGATAGAAGCTCAAACTTTAGCTAATGTTTATTTAGCGTTAGATAACGATTTGGAATTAATACCAGTGGTTAATAAAATTGATTTGCCTGCTGCTGAGCCTGAACGTGTGAAACAAGAAATTGAAGACGTAATTGGTTTAGATGCAAGTGATGCCGTTTTAGCTAGTGCTAAAGCCAATATTGGAATTGAAGATATTTTAGAAAAAGTAGTAGAAATGGTTCCGCCTCCTGAAGGTGATCCTGAGAATCCATTACAAGCCTTAATATTTGATTCTTCATTTGATGCATACAGAGGCGTAATTTCTTCAATTAGAGTTGTTGAAGGTTCTGTTAAAGCAGGAGATAAAATTCAAATGATGTCTACTGGGAAGACATTTGAAGTTACAGAAGTAGGTATTAATACACCTAAACAACTTCCTGTTCAAAATTTATCAGTTGGTGATGTAGGTTATATTGTTGCATCTATTAAAAATGTTGGAGATTCAAACGTTGGTGATACTATAACATTAGCGAATAGACCTGCTGAAAAACCACTGCAAGGATATAAAAAAATGAACCCAATGGTATTCTGTGGATTATATCCGATTGATAATAGTAAATATAATGATTTAAGAGAAGCGTTAGAGAGATTACAACTTAATGATGCTTCATTAGAATTTGAAGCTGAGACTTCGCAAGCATTAGGATTTGGTTTTAGAACTGGATTTTTAGGATTATTGCATATGGAAATTATTCAAGAAAGAATTGAGAGAGAGTTTAATATTGAATTGATTGCTACTGCTCCATCAGTTGTATATGAATGTGAACTAACAGATGGAGAAAAAGTTCAAATAGATAATCCGTCACAATTTCCAGATCCACAAAAAATAAATACAATTTATGAACCATATGTTAAAGCAACAATGATGGTTCCTAATGATTATGTCGGTGCTGTTATGGAACTGTGTCAGAAAAAACGTGGTAACTTTAAAACAATGGATTATTTAGATGATATTAGAGTGAATATTATTTATGAAATTCCATTATCAGAAGTTGTGTTTGATTTCTTCGATCAGCTAAAATCTAATACAAAAGGTTATGCTTCGTTTGATTACGAACTAATTGGATATCAAGAAAGTACATTAGTTAAGATGGATATTCTTTTAAATAGTGAAAAAGTGGATGCATTAAGTTTTATCGTTCATAAAGATTTTGCATATGACAGAGGAAAAGTAATAGTTGAAAAATTGAAAAAATTAATCCCAAGACAACAATTTGAAGTGCCAGTTCAAGCAGCAATTGGTAATAAAATAGTCGCACGAACAAATATTAAATCGATGGGTAAAAATGTATTAGCAAAATGTTATGGTGGAGATATTAGCCGTAAACGTAAATTACTTGAAAAACAAAAAGCAGGTAAAGCTAAAATGAAATCAGTAGGTAATGTTGAAATACCTCAAGATGCATTCTTAGCTGTACTTAAAATGGATGAAGACTAATTTTGAAACAGCTGCATAATATGTAGCTGTTTCTATTTTTAAAGGAGAGTTTATATGGCTAAAAGTGTATATATTCATATACCTTTCTGTGTGAGAATTTGTACTTATTGTGATTTTAATAAGTTTTATATAGCCAATCAACCAGTTGATGAATATTTAGATTGTTTGATTAAAGAAATGGCAACTAGGGAAGATAAAATAGTTGAAACAATGTTCGTAGGTGGTGGTACACCTACAGCTTTATCAGAACTACAATTAGAAAAATTGCTTCAAGCGATTAATGACTTGTTCGTAATTACAAAAGAATATACTTTTGAAGCTAATCCAGATGAATTGACTGAAGCTAAAATAAAATTATTAAAACAATATGGCGTAAATAGATTGTCGTTAGGTGTTCAAACATTTGACGATGAATTGCTTAAAGTGTTAGGAAGAACACATCATAGTGGAGATATTGAAAAAGCAGTCAACTTATCTAGAAAGCATCAAATTGATTCTGTTAGTCTAGACTTAATGTTTCATTTGCCAGGACAAACATTAAAACAATTTGATGACTCACTAAACAAAGCATTAGCGCTAGATGTTGATCATATCTCAAGCTATGCACTAATACTTGAACCAAAAACTCAATTTTATAATTTATATAGAAAAGGTAAATTAAAATTACCAAATGAAGATTTAGGGGAAGAAATGTATCAACATTTAAAGGAAAAAATGAAAAATTCAAATTTAAATCAATATGAAATTTCAAACTTTTCAAAGTCTGGACATGAATCCCTACATAATATGGTTTATTGGAAAAACGAAGAATATTACGGATTTGGTGCAGGTGCGCATGGATATATAAAAGGGGTTCGATATGGAAACATTAACCCCGTTAATCAATACATTAAGAAGATTAATCATAATGAAATGCCTAAATTACAAAGTAGTGATGTATCTATTAAAGAACAAATGGAAGAGGAAATGTTTCTTGGTCTTAGAATGACTGAGGGTGTTTCCAAGTCTAAATTTAAAAATAAATTCAAAAGATCAATAGAAGATGTGTTCGGTGATCATGTTAATGAATTAACTTCAAGAGAATTATTAATAGATGAAAATGATTATTTACGTTTGAGTAATAGAGGTCAAAACATTGGTAATGAAGTGTTTGAGAGATTTTTGTTAAGTTAAATAATATTTTGAAAAAAGTTTTGAAAAATCGAATGCTTTAACGTTGACTTTCTTTGACCAATTTGATAAATTGTAATTAGCACTTGATAAGAGAGAGTGCTAATCGAGGTGATGACATGATTACTGAGAGACAATTACAAATATTAAATGTGATTGTTGAGGATTATGTTGAGTTAGGACAACCAATAGGTTCTAAGTCGATTATCGAAAGGCATCAATTGCCTATAAGTCCAGCAACAGTTAGAAATGAAATGAAACAACTTGAAGATTTAGATTTGTTAGAAAAGACACATACATCATCTGGGCGTATTCCTTCTGAAAGTGGAATTAGACATTATGTAAATCAATTACTAAAGTCTAAGTCACAAAGTAAGAAAAGCGCAAATTGGTTTAATCAATTCCATGATGAAAACCAATACGATGTAAATGCTATGCTCAAATGGTTAGCTTTAGAAATATCAAATCGTTCACATTATACGACTGTTGTACTTGGACCAAATAAATTTTCAAGATATATATTTGAAATTCATTTTGTTAGAGTCAACCCTACTCATCTAATGAGTGTCATTGTATTTACTGATGGATATGTTGAGAAAATTCATGTTCAAGTATTAGAATCTTTGAATCAGCAACAAATAGAGAAACTAATGAACTATTTAAATCAACATTTTAAGCAAAATACTTTATCTACAATGATAAACACGTTAGAATCATTAACGTTGTCATTCATAGATCGCAACTTTATCAAGAAGTTTAAACATGCATTATTAACTCAAATTAATAATCAAAGTGAAGAAATGTTTCTAGGTGGAAAGATGCACCTGATTGAGGCAATGGATGTTACGAATATAACGATGATTCAATCTATATTAAAATATCTTGAATCAGAACGCATTGCTCAATTTTTAAATGAAACGACTAATGATTCAATAAGTGTCAATATTGGACAAGAAATTAATAAAGACTTACATGGTATATCGATTGTAAGTACAAATTATGAAATTTCTGGAGGTATAAGCGGTCATTTAGCCGTTATCGGTCCAACTGCTATGCATTATAACAAAGTGATTCAATTACTGAATCATTTTTAAATAAGAAAATATGGAGGGCATGAAATGACGGAAGAAAAGCAAAATGAACAATTCGACGAAACAAATGATCAAGCTCAATCTGTCGCTACTGAAGAAGCAGAAGCAAATACTCATGATTCAGTAGAAGATGTAGAAGAGGTTGAAGAAGAAAAGTTAGTCGAAATTCCGGAAGCTGAACTCGAACAATTAAAACAAAAAGCTGATGAAGAAGAAGAAAAATACTTACGTTTATATGCGGAATTTGAAAATTATAAACGTAGAATGAAACAAGAATCTAGTATCATGAAAGACTATCAAGCACAAAGAGTGCTTACTGATGTATTACCTGCTTTAGATAACATGGATCGCGCTTTACAACAAGAAGGCGAATCTGAAGACTTTTTAACATTCAAAAAGGGTGTTGATATGGTTTATAACGATTTACTAAGATCATTGAAAGATAATGGATTAGAAGAAATAGAATCGTATAATAAACAATTCGATCCAAATATACATCAAGCAGTAATGCAAGATAGTAATCCTGATTTCGAATCAGGTGTCGTAACTGAAGAACTACAAAGAGGTTATAAATTAAAAGACCGCGTTCTACGACCAGCAATGGTTAAAGTGAACGAATAAATAATTTAATTCAAACGTAACTATAAATTGGAGGAATAATTATTATGAGTAAAGTAATAGGTATAGACTTAGGTACAACAAATTCAGTAGTATCAGTATTAGAAGGTGGAGAACCTAAAGTAATTCAAAACCCAGAAGGTAACAGAACAACACCATCAGTAGTAGCATTTAAAGATGGAGAAACACAAGTTGGTGAAGTTGCTAAACGTCAAGCAGTAACAAACCCTAACACAATTCAATCAGTTAAACGTCATATGGGTACTGATTATAAAGAAAAAGTAGAAGATAAAGAGTATACACCACAAGAAATTTCAGCAATGATTTTACAAAACTTAAAATCAACTGCAGAAAGTTATTTAGGAGAAAGTGTTTCTAAAGCAGTAATCACTGTTCCTGCATATTTCAATGACTCTGAACGTCAAGCTACTAAAGATGCTGGTAAAATTGCTGGTTTAGAAGTAGAACGTATCATTAACGAACCTACTGCAGCTGCATTAGCATACGGTTTAGATAAAACTGAAACTGATCAAAAAGTATTAGTATTTGACCTTGGTGGCGGTACTTTCGACGTATCTATCCTTGAATTAGGTGACGGCGTATTTGAAGTATTAGCTACAGCGGGTGACAATAAACTAGGTGGGGACGACTTTGATGATGTTGTCATTAAACACTTAGTTGAAGAATTTAAAAAAGAAAATGGTATAGATTTATCACAAGATAAAATGGCAGTACAACGTCTTAAAGACGCAGCTGAAAAAGCTAAAAAAGATTTATCAGGTGTATCTTCAACACAAATTTCATTACCATTCATTTCAGGTGGAGCAAATGGACCATTACACTTAGAAACTACTTTATCAAGAGCTAAATTTGAATCATTAACAAGTGAATTAGTTGAAAGAACTATGGGTCCAACTAAACAAGCTATGAAAGATGCTGGTTTATCTAATTCTGAAATTGACGAAGTAATTTTAGTTGGTGGATCAACTCGTATCCCAGCTGTACAAGAAGCAATCAAAAAAGAAATTGGTAAAGAACCAAACAAAGGTGTTAACCCTGATGAAGTTGTAGCAATGGGTGCAGCTATTCAAGGTGGCGTTATCACTGGTGATGTTAAAGATGTAGTATTACTTGATGTTACACCATTATCTTTAGGTATTGAAACTATGGGTGGCGTATCTACAGTATTAATTGAAAGAAATACAACAATTCCAACATCTAAATCACAAGTGTTCTCTACAGCAGCTGATAATCAACCAGCAGTAGATATTCACGTGTTACAAGGTGAACGTCAATTAGCAGCAGATAACAAAACTCTTGGTAGATTCCAATTAACTGATATTCCACCAGCACCACGTGGCGTACCTCAAATTGAAGTATCATTTGATATCGATAAAAATGGTATCGTAAATGTTACAGCTAAAGATTTAGGAACAAACAAAGAACAAAAAATTACAATCGAATCAAGTTCATCATTATCTGATGAAGAAATCGATCGTATGGTACAAGACGCAGAAAAAAATGCTGAAGAAGACAAAAAACGTCGTGAAGAAATAGATGTAAGAAACGAAGCAGACCAAATGGTATTTACTGTTGAAAAAACATTAACTGATCTTGGTGATAATGTTGATGAAAGCGAAAAAGCTAAAGCTGAAGATGCTAAAGAAGAATTGAAAAAAGCATTAGAAGGCACTGATATAGAAGACATCAGAACTAAAAAAGATGCGCTTCAAGAAATCGTTCAACAATTATCAGTAAAAATGTATGAACAAGCTGCTCAAGCACAACAAGGCGCTGAATCAGCTGAAGGCCAATCTACTTCAAACGATGACGATGTAGTTGATGCTGATTATACAGAAGTCAACGAAGACGATAAAAAATAATACTCATTATTAAAAAGTCAAAGTCAATGTGATTGGCTTTGACTTTTTTAATGCATATCCGTATTATAAATCAGTGTGTAAAGGAGAGATTATATTGGCAAAAAGAGATTATTATGAAGTGCTAGGTGTATCTAAAGATGCTTCTAAAGACGAAATAAAAAAAGCTTATAGAAAATTATCCAAAAAGTTCCATCCTGACATTAATCAGGAAGAAGGTGCTGACGCTAAATTCAAGGAAATATCTGAGGCTTATGAAATATTAAGTGATGAAAATAAGCGTGCTCAATATGACCGTTTTGGACATAATGGACCGCAACAAGGTTTCGGTGGTTCACAAGGATTTGGTGGACAAGACTTCTCTGGATTCGGTGGATTTGAAGATATATTTGGTTCATTCTTTGGTGGCGGTGGCGCTAGAAGAGATCCTAACGCTCCAAGACAAGGTGATGATTTACAATACAGTATGACTCTAACATTTGAAGAAGCTGTATTCGGTACTGAAAAAGATATTACAGTTCGCAAAGACGTTGAATGTGATACTTGTCATGGTAAAGGCGCTAAACCAGGAACTAAGAAAAAAACATGTACTTATTGTAATGGTCAAGGACATGTAACAGTAGAACAAAATACTATTCTTGGAAGAATGCAAACTCAAAAAGTTTGTCCTGAATGTGAAGGTTCTGGAGAAATATTCGAAGAAAAATGTTCAGATTGTCATGGTAAAGGTACACAAAACAAAAAAGTTACAATTAAAGTTAAAGTACCTGAAGGCGTTGATAATGACCAACAAATACGTCTTGCAGGCAAAGGTGGTCCAGGTATTAATGGTGGTCCAGCTGGTGATTTATATGTAGTATTTAGAGTTAAACCTCATAATAAATTCAGACGTGAAGGCGATGATATATTCTATGATTTAAACCTTTCATTCCCACAAGCAGCACTTGGTGATGAAATAACGGTCCCTACACTAACTGGTAATGTATCTCTATCTGTTCCTGCAGGTACTCAAACAGGCAAACAGTTTAGACTACGAGAAAAAGGTGTACAAAATGTTCATGG
Source organism: Mammaliicoccus sp. H-M34 (assembly GCF_022386495.1). Classification (NCBI taxonomy): domain Bacteria; kingdom Bacillati; phylum Bacillota; class Bacilli; order Caryophanales; family Staphylococcaceae; genus Mammaliicoccus; species Mammaliicoccus sp. H-M34. The sequence goes on along the minus strand of NZ_JAJNIK010000001.1, from coordinate 148,429 downwards.
TTATGGAAAAGGTGATTATTTTGTAACTGTTAAAGTTGTAACTCCTGATAAAATGACAGAAAGACAAGAAGAACTTCTTCGTGAGTTTGCTGAAATTGGTGGAGAAGATTTAACAGAACAACCATCTAGTTTAAAAGATAGAGCCAAAAAGTTTTTTAAAGGAGAATAGCCTGTGAATTGGATTGAGTATTCTATAATGATTAATAAAGAAGCAGAACCAGTTGTTACTGCTCTTTTAAATGAATTAGGAGCAAATGGAGTAGTAATTGAAGATTCAGCTGAATTAGAAAAAGACCATGCAGATGTATATGGTGAAATATATGAGTTGAATCCTGACGACTATCCTGATAATGATATTAGGATAAAATGTTACTTTAATGAATTAGTCTTTACAGATGATTTAGAAAAAGAAATTAAAGTTTCAATTGCTGATGTCGAAGGAATAAATTCAGAAATTCTTTCTTTTTCTAAAACAATAATTAAAGAATCTGATTGGGAAAATGAGTGGAAAAATTATTTCCATCCATTTAAAGCTTCTGAGAGATTTGCTATAGTACCAAGTTGGGAAGAAGAAGAATATGATAACCAAGATGATGATTTATGTATAAAACTTGATCCTGGAATGGCATTTGGAACTGGTGACCATCCAACAACTAGCATGTGTCTAAAGCATATAGAAGAAGTTGTGAACCCAAACCATAAAGTTATTGATGTTGGTACTGGTTCAGGTATTTTAAGTATTGCTTGTCATTTGCTTGGTGTCAAATCAATAAAAGCTGTAGATTTAGATGATTTAGCTATTAAAGTTGCTAAGGAAAACTTCGAGAAAAATAATTGTGAGCAAGATATATTAGCTGATACAGGTAATTTATTGACTGAAGAAACTGAACAGTATGATGTGATTATTGCAAATATTTTAGCACATATCATTGATTTAATGATTGAGGATAGTTATACAAGGCTAAACGATAATGGTTACTTTATTACTTCTGGAATTATAGAAGAAAAATCTGATGAAATTATTGAAAAACTAAAAGAAACTGGTTATACTATCGAAAAAGTATTACGAGAAGATGGATGGGTTTCAATAAGAGCTAGAAAGTAGGAGAAATGATGCAAAGATATTTCTTACTCGAAAACGCTGAGTTAAATCAGCGTTTTTTTATACATAATACTGATGATATACATCATATTAAAAATGTGATGCGTATGAATGTGGAACAAAAAATTATTTTAACTTTTAAAGATAAAAAATCTCTAATTTCTGAAATAACTGCTTATCATGATGATTGTATTGAAGTACTTACACTTGAAGATACCACAAGACAAACTGAACTTCCTGTTGAAGTCACGATTGCTAGCGGACTCATTAAAGGTGACAAATACGAATGGATGATTCAAAAAGCAACAGAGATGGGTGCTCATCATTTTATTGCGGTTCAATCAGAAAGGTCAATTGTTAAATTAGAAGAAAAGAAACTTCATAAGAAACTCGAAAGATGGCAAAAAATTGTAAAAGAAGCAAGCGAGCAAAGTATGAGACTTACAATTCCAGATATTAAGTATAAGTCGAATTTTAAAGGTATTTATGATAATATGAATGAATATGATTATATATTAATAGCTTATGAAGAAGAGGCTAAACGTGGGGAAACAAGTAAATTACATCAAATTGGTTCTAATCTTAAACATGGACAGAAAATTTTAATCATTTTTGGTCCAGAAGGTGGCTTAACAGAAAGTGAAGTCCATCTTTTTAAAGATGCAGTAAAAATGAGTTTAGGACCTAGAATTTTAAGGGCTGAAACTGCTCCATTGTATGCTTTAGCTGCTTTAAGCTATCAATTAGAATTAATGAGGTGAATATATTTGGCTACAGTAGCGTTCCATACTTTAGGTTGTAAAGTTAATCACTATGAGACTGAAGCGATTTGGCAATTATTTAAGGAAAATGATTACGAAAGAGTAGAATTTGAAACAAATGCTGACGTGTTTATTATAAACACATGCACTGTTACAAACACTGGGGATAAAAAAAGTAGACAAGTAATCAGACGAGCTATTCGTAAAAATCCAGATGCAGTTGTTTGTGTAACGGGTTGTTACGCTCAGACTTCTCCAGCAGAAATCATGGCAATACCTGGTGTTGATATAGTTGTAGGTACTCAAGATAGACATAAATTACTTGCATATATTGAAGAATATAAGCAAAGTAGACAACCAATTAATGGTGTAGGTAATATTATGAAGAACAGAAAATATGAAGAATTAGAAGTACCATATTTTACTGACAGAACTCGCGCATCATTAAAAATCCAGGAAGGATGTAATAACTTCTGTACATTTTGCATCATTCCGTGGGCAAGAGGCTTAATGAGATCAAGAGATCCTGAACAAGTTGTGAGTCAAGCAACAACTTTAGTTAATTCAGGGTATAAAGAAATCGTTTTAACTGGTATTCACACAGGTGGCTACGGTGAAGATTTAAAAGACTATAACTTAGCACAGCTTCTTAGAGATTTGGAACAAGTTGAGAATCTTGAAAGAATTAGACTTTCTTCAATTGAAGCAAGTCAACTTACTGATGAGGTGATTGATGTAATCGATAAGTCTACTAAAGTAGTAAGACATTTACACATTCCATTACAATCAGGATCAGATACTGTGTTAAAACGTATGAGAAGAAAGTATACGATGGCACACTTCTCTGAAAGGTTGCAGAAACTTCATAAAGCATTACCTGGTTTAGCTGTAACAAGTGATGTTATTGTTGGTTTCCCTGGTGAAACTGAAGAAGAATTTCAAGAAACATATGATTTTATCGTGAAACACCAATTTTCAGAATTACATGTATTCCCTTATTCTATGAGAACAGGAACACCAGCTGCACGAATGACAGATCAAGTTGATGAAGATGTTAAGAATGATCGTGTGCATCGCCTTATTGAATTATCTAACCAATTAGCAAAAGACTATGCATCTAAATTTGATCAAACTGTTTTAGAAGTTATTCCCGAAGAGAGTGGTTCATCTGAAGAGAAATTAATTGGTTATGCTGATAATTACATGAAGATTGAATTTGATGGCGATGAAACATTAATTGGTGAAATAGTGAAAGTTAAAGTAATGAGACCAGGTTATCCTATAAATAAAGGAAAACTTGTAAAAGTAGTCAATCATGCAACTAATAAAGATGAAAGATTAGTTACATTTTAATATTCATAACAAATGATTATTGACTTAAAAAATGAGTTATTTTATAATGTTAAAGTACATAGTAATTTATTTGCTATGTAAATGACATATAAAGCTTTGTTGATATTTGGAGGGAGGGAAATACAGATGTCTAAAACAGTAGTTCGTAAAAACGAATCAATCGAAGATGCATTACGTCGCTTTAAACGTACAGTTTCAAAAAGCGGTACGATTCAAGAAGTGCGTAAACGTGAGTTCTATGAAAAACCAAGCGTTAAGCGTAAGAAGAAATCAGAAGCAGCTCGTAAACGTAAAGTTAAATAATTAATAGTTTATTGAACTCCCTCAATGAATATTAATTAATTATAATGAACAAATTTAACGTTTAAAATGTATGAAGAACACATAAACATCTTGTTTATGTGTTCTTTTGCTTATATTAAAAATATTTAAGTACATATATATAAAATAATACGTATATACGTTTTAGTTCGTAGTTGTTTTATTGTATAATATTAATGAGGGGTGAGATTATTGACATCAGCGTATGAATACATATTTGCTTTTATTCAACATAATTTGAATTTAGGTATTGTTTCAAGTCATAGTATTTCAACTATTGGCGACTTTATAACTTCGCCTCTAGTGACGTTAATTTTGACTTGTATTATTTTTCTTGGCGCTCTTTATCAATTATATTCTGAACATATTAATTTTGCTGGCATTTTAAGTTTCATTTGTACACTTATATTCTTTATAGGTTACGTTATAATTGATGAAATAAGTTTGATTTCTGTTTTACTTTTTAGTATTGGAGCGTTATTAGTAATAATTGAATTATTTGTTATTGGCGCAATTTTGGGTATCCTAGGCTTTGTAGCTATTATAGGTAGTTTTATATTAGTTGGAGAGAACATATTAGTTATGGGTATGATTATTGCTGTAGCATTAATTTTAACGACGATAGAGTGGGTGATATTAGTGAAAGGATTTAATCGTAAAATACCATTCTTTGATAAGGTCATTCTTAGAGATTCTACAAATAAAGAATCTGGCTATACATCTCACGAAGATAGAAGTCATTTGATTGGCAAAATATGTACAACATACACTGCATTAAGGCCCTCAGGCATTATCCTTGTTGATGATGAAAGAATAGATGCTGTTTCAGATGGTACATTTATTCAGAATGATAAACAAGTAAAGATTGTACAGGTTGAAGGTACAAGAGTTGTTGTAAGAGAAATTTAAGATAGTGAAGGAGAGAATTGCATATGTTATCAGGTTTAATTGCCTTTATAATTATTGCTGTCATTTTAATCGTACTGCTTATGATTTTATTCTCATTTGTTCCAGTAGGATTATGGATTTCAGCTGTAGCAGCAGGTGTCAAAGTAGGAATTGGTACTTTAGTCGGTATGCGTTTAAGACGTGTATCACCAAGACGTGTTATCAATCCATTAATTAAAGCACATAAAGCAGGTTTAGCATTAACAACAAATCAACTAGAGTCTCACTTTTTAGCTGGAGGTAATGTTGATAGAGTCGTAGATGCGATTATTGCGGCACAAAGAGCAGAAATTAATTTAGCATTTGAAAGAGGTGCAGCAATAGATTTAGCTGGCCGTGACGTTTTAGAAGCAGTTCAAATGTCAGTAAACCCTAAAGTTATTGAAACACCATTTATTTCAGGTGTTGCAATGAACGGTATTGAAGTGAAAGCGAAAGCCAGAATTACAGTTAGAGCTAACATTGAACGTTTAGTTGGTGGTGCTGGTGAAGATACAATCATCGCTCGTGTTGGTGAAGGTATTGTTTCTACAATTGGTTCAAGTCAACACCATACAAAAGTTTTAGAGAATCCAGATAGTATTTCTCAGACTGTATTAAGTAAAGGTCTTGATTCAGGTACAGCATTTGAAATCTTATCTATCGATATAGCTGATGTAGATATCGGTAAAAATATTGGTGCAGATCTTCAAACTGAACAAGCACTTGCAGATAAAAACATTGCACAAGCTAAAGCCGAAGAACGTCGTGCTATGGCTGTAGCAACTGAACAAGAAATGAAAGCAAGAGTACAAGAAATGCGTTCTAAAGTTGTTGAATCAGAAGCAGAAGTACCACTTGCAATGGCAGAAGCACTTAAATCAGGTAATTTAGGTGTTAAAGATTACTACAATTTAAAAAATGTAGAAGCTGATACTGGCATGAGAGAAGCAATTAACAAGAGTACAAAGCCACAAGATTCTAATTCACCGAACCAATAAGAGAGGTGATTTGAAATGGAAATAGGCATTATCGTCTTTGTTATTTGGGTGATTTTTAGTGTAGTTAGTGGAATTATTGAAGGTAGCTCTAAAAAGAAAAAGAATAAACAACCCCAAAATAACCAAAGACCAAATCCAGTAAATAAACAAGCAACAGAAAAAACAGATAAAGCTCAGCAACAATTACAAGATTTAGTTAATAAATATGAATCTTATAAACAAAAAGCTGAAACGAGTTCTACTGATCGTATGTCAGGTCACTATAAAAATTTAGCTGACCAACTTGCAACTCATCTTAAACAATATAATATTGATGTTGAACAACCTAAAGTAAGTGAAAGACCTAAAGAAAATACTGCTCAACACACATCTAATGAACATGAAAATGCGTATATAAATGAGAAAAAAGAGCAAATTCATAAAAATAGACCTAGAAAACAAGAGCAAGTAATAAAACAACTATTACAATTTAGTGAAGATGAAAAAAATTCTTTATCAAACTTACAAAGAGAAAACATTTCTCAAATTGAAGCTGAGGCAGAACAAATTATCAAGAATACTCAACTTTCTGAGAGAACAAGACGCTCAATGGTTAAACAACTTTATTTGAACAGTAAACATAAATTTAATGATGAAGCTATAAATGTTGATGAGAACCAAGTGGTTAACGGTATAATTTGGTCAGAAATACTTAAAAGACCAAATGAGTTGAAATAAGCTTAATATAATCATTTTTTCAATTCAGTCATCTACTGCTAATATATTGATACAGGCTGAGACAAATTAATTGTCTCAGCCTGTTTTTTTATTCACAAAAATACCATTTAGTCTTACAATATAAGTAGGAATCAAGAAGGTGTGATAAAAATGGTATTTAAGAAAAAGCTTAGTTTTTTATCTATATTGATTTCATTTATAGTGTTTTTAATTGCTTTTATACCTCTTTTTATAAGTAACAAGTATTTAATAATGATAACTTTCGTCTTGGTATTTCTTATTATTTTAAACATTCTTTTTGAAAGGTACACAATAAAAGAACATTTTTTGACGATTAGAAGAGGTCTTTTTAAAAACACATATAACATCTTTGAAATTGAGCAAATTAACATGACTAAATCTATAGAAGGTAACAGCATGTTAGAAATCGTATCAAGTGGTGAATTAGTTGAAAAGGTTAGTCCGCTTGAAGAAAGAGAATTTATCATTGCGCTTATGCGTATCAATCCTAAAATTAAATTAAATAACAGTAATAGATTACGTGAATTTGAAAAAGTAAGTCATTTGATAACTTCACAAGAAAAATTAAATAATATGCAAAATAAAGTGCATAAGATTGCACGTTATAGTAAGGTTTGGTACATTTAAAGTGTTAACAATTCAACTTATAAAGGAGATATTTAATGCCTACATTAATTCAAATCGAAAATATGGATCAAGCTCAAGCATTATTAGGTAATGGAGATGAGCATATAAAATATATTGAAAATGAACTCGAGGTGGATATTTTAACTCGAGGACAAGAAATTAGTGTTCGCGGAAAACGTTTAGAAAATGTTGAAAAAGCAGAAAAAGTCCTAATGAACTTACTAAAAGTGATTGAAAGTGGAGCAAGTATAACAATCAATGATGTTCAAGCTGCTGTTAAAATGGCTGAAAAAGGGACGATAGATCAGCTTATTAATTTATATGACGAAGAAATTACTAAAGATAGTAATGGTAAAATAATAAGAGCAAAAACAATGGGCCAAAGAGTTTATATTAATAATATTAAAAAAAATGACTTAGTTTTCGGTATTGGTCCTGCAGGGACAGGGAAGACGTTCTTAGCCGTTGTAATGGCAGCAAGAGCATTGCGTCTAGGACAAGTTAAACGCATCGTATTAACGCGCCCAGCAGTCGAAGCAGGTGAATCACTAGGATTCTTACCAGGTGACCTGAAAGAAAAGGTAGATCCTTATTTAAGACCACTATATGATGGGCTACATACAGTACTGGGTACAGAGCAAACGGCTCGATTAATTGAGAGAGGTACAATCGAAATTGCTCCTTTAGCTTATATGAGAGGTAGAACACTTGATGATGCCTTTGTTATTCTTGATGAAGCACAAAATACAACACATCCACAGATGAAGATGTTCTTAACAAGGTTAGGCTTTGGATCTAAGATGGTTGTTACTGGTGACAGAACACAAATCGACTTACCAAAAGGCGTTAAAAGTGGTCTGATTGAAGCTGACCAAAGATTAAGTGGAGTCAAAGGTATCTCAATGTCTTATTTAGAACAAACAGACGTTGTAAGACACCCATTAGTAGGTAAAATAATAAATGCATACGAAGAGGAGATTTAATATGCTAACAATGGATTTTATTGATGAACAACAAGTGATTGATGAAGATACAAAAAATCAAATTGAATCATTACTGACATTTGCTGCTAAAAAAGAAAATATAACTCAAGAAGCAGAGCTTTCTATTTCATTTGTCGATGAAGAAGAAATACAAGCTATTAATCGTGATTATAGAGATAAAGATAAAGTTACTGATGTCATTTCATTTTCACTTGAAGAGGATGAACCAGAAATTGAAGGGCTAGATATTCCTAGAGTATTAGGGGATATAATCATATGTTTAGAAGTCGCTAAGGAACAAGCTGATTCATATAATCATAGTTTAAGTAGGGAATTAGGTTTCTTAGCATTACATGGCTTCTTACATCTATTAGGTTATGACCATATGACTGAAGTTGATGAGAAAGAAATGTTTTCTCGACAAGATGAAATTTTAGATGAATTTGGTTTAACTCGTGATTAAATTTATTAATCGTTTTAAATTTCCTTTAGCTGGTTTAATAACGATACTGAAGAAAGACCGTAATTTTATTTTACATTTAGTATTTGCAATTATTGTCATCATTGTTAGTTTAATATTAAATTTAAATCAAAACGAATGGCTATGGATTATACTTGCGATATTTAGTGTTTTAATAACAGAAATTTTAAACACTTCTGTAGAATATGTTGTAGATATGTATACAGATAAATATCATGCACTTGCTAAACATGCTAAAGATACAGCTGCATTAGCTGTATTAATGTCATCAATTATGGCAGCAATAATCGGGATAATTATATTTTTACCAAAAATTATATAGTAAATATAAGGGGGAAGAATTATGGAATTTAAACAAGAGTGGTACGATGGCGCAAGAGAAGCACAGAAAAGGGCTTATACACCATATTCGAAATTTAATGTTGGTGCATATTTAATCACTAAAGATGGCAAAGCATATTATGGTGCAAATATTGAGAATGCTGCATATCCATCTACAATATGTGCAGAACGCTCAGCTTTAGTTGCTGCTATGTCAGATGGCTATAGACCTGGAGACTTCAAATGTATTACAATAACTGTTGATGCAGATAAACCTTCATCACCATGTGGCACTTGTAGACAAGTCTTAAAAGAGCTTTGTGATGATGATATGCCTGTTTATTTAACACATCAAACAGATGAAAGAATTGAAACTACTGTTAATGATTTATTACCTTTAGGTTTCTCAGGAAAGGATTTAGAATAAATGAATGAATTTAAATCAGGTTTTATATCTATTATAGGTAGACCTAATGTTGGAAAATCTACTTTTATGAATAAAGTTATAGGTCATAAAGTAGCAATTATGTCAGATAAAGCACAAACGACAAGAAATAAAGTGCAAGGTGTTTTAACTACTGATGATTCTCAAATGATATTTATTGATACACCAGGTATCCATAAGCCTAAACATGTGTTAGGTGATTACATGATGAAAATCGCCAAAAATACATTAAAAGAAGTAGACTTAATTATGTTTATGGTTAATGTAGATGAAAGTATCGGTAAAGGCGATGAATTTATCATTGATTTGTTAAAAGATACTAAGACGCCAGTATTTTTAGTATTAAATAAAATAGACTTAGTACATCCAGATCAGTTACTAGTTGAGATTGAAAAATATCAAAAAAGAATGGAATTTGCAGAAATAGTACCTATCTCTGCACTAGAAGGATTAAATATTGAGACGCTTTTAGCACAATTTAAGAAATATTTAGAAGAAGGTCCAATGTATTATCCTAAAGATCAAATTTCTGACCATCCTGAGCAATTTGTTGTATCAGAATTGATTAGAGAAAAAGCACTACATTTAACAAGCCAAGAAATACCACATTCAATTGGCGTTAGTGTTGATAAAATGACTAAAGTTGAAGGTGAAAAGGTGCATGTTGAAGCTACAATTTATGTAGAACGTGATTCTCAAAAAGGCATTGTTATCGGTAAAGGTGGTAAAATGCTTAAAGAAATAGGGAAGCGTGCACGTAGAGACATAGAAATGTTACTTGGTTCAAAAGTATATTTAGATCTATGGGTAAAAGTTCAAAAAGACTGGCGTAATAAACCCAATTTCATTAAGCAAATTGGTTACAGAGAAGACGAGTAATATTTAGAATGGAGGCGATGATAAAATGCTTTATAAACAAGAAGGATTTGTCATTCGCTCAGTAAATTATGGTGAGAACAATAAAATCATAACGATATTAAATGAACATGGACATAAAGTTCCATTAATGGCACGCGGTGCTAAAAAAACAAGTCATCCTTTACAAGGTGCTACACAGCCCTTTGTACATGGCTTGTTTATTTTTTCAAAGTTTAAAGGTATGGGAACGTTGTCGTCAGCTGATATTATAAATAGCCATAGAATGATGCAAAGCGATATTTTTAAAAGTGCTTATGGTGCATATTGTATAGAGATAGTTGATAAAGCGTTGGAAGAAGATGAGCATGATGTTTTTTTCTATGACTTGCTTTTAAGTGTATTTCAAGCTGTTGAAAAAGGCGTTGATGCCGATACAATGAGTATGATAGTCGCTTTGAAATGTATGCCTAAATATGGTTATGAACCTAGATTTAATGCATGTGTCATTACAGGTGATATGGATCAACAACAGTTAAATGCGTATAGCTTTAAATATAATGGCCCATTAAGTAACCAAGCACTCGTAAATGATGAACATGCTTACCGAATTTCAAACAGAGCATTATATTTTATGAATTTAATGTATCAGCTACCAATACAACATTTAAATAGCTTTACAATTAATGATCAAGTTAAGAAAGAAATCGTAACTTTGATTGATAATATGTATGATGAATATGTTGGAGTTGTATTCAGAACAAAAAAATTACTAAAACAACTAGAAAACTTAAATATATAAAAAAAGAGCAAAGACTTATAGAAAAGTCTTTGCTCTTTTTTTTATTTAGAATCTAACTTTTTCAGCTAAGAAGCTTTCAACTTCGTCAATTGGCATACGAATTTGTTCCATTGTGTCTCTATCACGAACTGTAACTTGATTGTCTTCTAAAGAATCAAAGTCGAAAGTAATACAGTATGGTGTACCAATTTCGTCTTGACGACGGTAACGTTTACCGATTGATTGTGATTCGTCAAAGTCAATTGCGAATTTTTCGCTTAATTTTTCATATACTTTAATTGCATCTGGTGAAAGCTTTTTACTTAATGGTAAAATAGCTGCTTTGTAAGGTGCTAATGCAGGGTGGAAGTGTAGAACTGTACGTTGGTCTTTTTCGCCTTCGTTTTCTTCCTCATAAGCATCACATAAGAACGCTAATGTAACACGGTCAGCACCTAATGATGGTTCGATACAATATGGTACGAATTTTTCATTCGTTTCTTGATCATGATAATTAAAGTCTTCACCACTAAATTCACTATGTTGTTTCAAGTCGAAATCAGTTCTTGAAGCGATACCCCATAGTTCACCCCAACCGAATGGGAATTTATATTCGATATCAGTAGTTGCATTAGAGTAGTGACTTAATTCATCGTCATCATGGTCACGTAACTTAGTGTTTTCTTCTTTAATTCCTAAATCTTTTAACCATTTTGCAGCAAATTCTTTCCAGTAATTTTGCCACTCAATTTCAGTGCCTGGTTTACAGAAGAATTCAAGTTCCATTTGTTCAAATTCTCTTGTTCTGAAAATAAAGTTACCTGGTGTAATTTCATTTCTGAAAGATTTACCAACTTGTGCGATACCAAATGGTAATTTTTTACGCATTGAACGTTGAACATTTTTATAGTTCACGAAAATACCTTGAGCAGTTTCAGGACGTAAGAAAATTTCATTTGTTGATGATTCTGTTACACCTTGGAAAGTTTTGAACATTAAGTTGAATTGACGAATGTCAGTCCAATTTGCTGTTCCACTTTCAGGACATGTAATACCTTTGTCATCGATAAGTTGTTTCATTTCGTCAAAGCTCATGCCATCAGCGATAAAGTTCTCGTCGCCTTCAACATTTTGCATGTAGTCTTCGATCAGTTTATCAGCTCTATAACGAATTTTAGAATCTTTGTTATCAATCATTGGATCATTAAAGTTAGATAAATGACCTGAAGCTTCCCAAGTTCTTGGGTTCATTAAAATTGCAGCATCTAATCCAACATTGTATGGAGATTGTTGAACGAATTTTTGCCACCATGCTTTTTTAATATTATTTTTTAATTCAACACCTAGAGGACCGTAATCCCAAGTGTTTGCTAAACCACCATAAATTTCACTACCAGGGAATACAAATCCTCTGTGTTTTGCTAACGTTACTACTTTGTCCATATCATTTGCCATAAATAATTCACTCCTTATTTAAATTAAAAAAGTCCCAAGACATCATTAAATAATGCCTTGGGACGAGTATATAACCCGCGGTTCCACCCAAATTAGTGTAGCCACTCTCTTTATATGAAATTTTATAAGCCAGAACTTTTAATGTTAAGCTTTCACCAACCTTAACTCGCTTTTAATTTCAAAGTTAATTAAAATATAGCATGGTATGTAAGACTTATCAAGTAAAAACAGATATTCAAATTGAGCAAAATTTGCGATACATGTTATAATTAATCTAACTGAGTTGTGTTTGAAGGGGTGAGAGCAATCGAATTAAATCAAAGACAAGAACATATTGTACAAATTGTTAAAAATAATGGTCCCATAACAGGTGAAAAAATTGCTGAAAGATTAAATTTAACTAGGGCAACTTTAAGACCTGATTTAGCTATTTTAACTATGGCTGGTTATTTAGATGCTAGACCAAGAGTTGGATATTTTTATACAGGAAAATCGAGCACACAGTTGTTAAGTGATTCTATTAAGAAGATGACAATTAAAGAATCTATGGCCATACCAGTTGTTATAGAAGAAAGTGTATCTGTATATGAAGCTATATGTAAAATGTTTTTAGAAGATGTCGGTACATTATTTGTAATTAATAAAGAAGGTTATTTGATAGGTGTTTGTTCCAGAAAAGATTTGCTAAGAGCAGCAATAGGTGGACAGAGTTTAAAAGAAACACCAGTAAGTATAAATATGAGTCGAATGCCTAACATAACGGTATGTTTGGAAGACGATTTACTAATTTACGCGGCAAAATTATTAATTGATAAACAAATAGATGCATTACCTGTAGTGAAAAAATTAAAAGGCGATAAGATGAAAGTAAAAGGTAGAATAACAAAAACTACTATAACAAGAGCATTTGTTTCATTAATTGAAGATGAGTAGGGGGATAAATTTAAAATGGAAGAAATAAGAATAATTATAGCGTCAGATTCAGTAGGCGAGACAGCCGAACTGGTTACTAAAGCATGTACATCTCAATATAAAACTGAAGGCAATGTATTAGATATTGTAAGATTACCTTATATAGAGAATGAAAGTAATATTAATGAAGTTGTTTCATTAGCATTAGAACAAAATTCTATAGTAGTTTATACATTAGTTAAACCTGAAATGAGATTATACTTAAAAGAAAAACTAGAAGAAAATAATATAAAAAATGTTGATATTATGGGTCCTTTAATGAGTATTTTAAGTAATGAATTAAATGAATCACCACTTAATGAACCAGGTAATATTCATAAACTTGATGAAGACTACTTTAAAAAGATTGAAGCAATAGAATTTGCAGTTAAATATGATGATGGAAGAGATCCTAGAGGTTTACCAAAAGCTGATATTGTACTTATTGGTGTATCTAGAACTTCAAAGACACCACTTTCTCAATATTTAGCGCATAAGCGTTATAAAGTAATGAATGTACCGTTAGTTCCAGAAGTTGCACCTCCAGAAGGGTTATTTGATATAGATCCTAAGAAATGTATAGCATTAAAAATCAATCAAAAAAACCTAAATGCAATTAGAAGAGCTAGACTAATTCAACTAGGTCTAAGTGATGATGCAGATTATGCTAAAGATGATAGAATTGAAGAGGAATTAAGATACTTTGAAGAAATTGTTGAAAAGATTGGTTGCCCTGTCTTAGACGTTTCGGATAAAGCAATTGAAGAAACAGCAAATGACATCATAAAAATTATTACTCAACAAAACCGATAAAGGGTGAAATGATGCGTATAGAACAAGATGTAATAAAAGAAATTCGTGAAAAAAACGATATTTTAGATGTGGTAAGCGAATATGTAAAGCTTGAAAAAAGAGGACGTAACTATATAGGGTTATGTCCTTTCCATGACGAAAAAACACCTTCATTTTCAGTATCAGAAGATAAACAAATATGCCATTGTTTTGGTTGTAAAAAAGGTGGTAATGTCTTTCAGTTTATTCAAGAAATTAAAGGTGTATCCTTTGTTGATGCTGTTAGAGAGTTAGGCGATAAAGTAGATATTCATATTGAAAAGCAAGAACCTTCTGCAACTGATTCAATGGTTGATGATCACATAAAGATGATAGAAATGCATGAGCTTATGGCAAATAATTATCATTATATATTGAAACATACTGAAGAAGGCGAAGCAGCCTTGAACTATTTAAAATCAAGAGGATTCACAGATGAACTTATAAATGATAGAAAGATAGGATATGCTCCAAACCATTCTAAATTTACACATGACTTTTTAGAAAAAAATGGTTACGATGCTGTGATTGCCTATGAAGCTGGATTATTAAGTCGTAATGATGAAACGTTTGACTATTTTGATAGATTTAGGGATAGGATTATTTTTCCGTTACTGAATTTTCAAGGTAAAACGGTTGGATTTTCCGGTCGTACATATACGGACCAATCGCCTAAGTACTTGAATAGTCCAGAGACGCCAATTTTCCAAAAAAGAAAAATGCTATATAACATTGATCGTGCTAGAAAATTTATTAGACAAAATGATGAAGTCATTCTCCTAGAAGGATTTATGGATGTTATTAAATCATCAGAAGCGGATATAAAACAAGTTGTTGCTACAATGGGAACTGCTCTTTCAAAAGAACATATTATTATGGTCAAAAAACTGGCGTCAAACGTAACATTACTGTATGATGGAGATTTCGCAGGTAAAGAAGCAGCGATGAATGTTGGTAAAGAATTATTAAATGAAGGTTTAAATGTCTTTGTTGTAAATTTACCTAAAAAAATGGACCCAGATGACTATATTTCTGAATATGGAAGTGAAGCGTTTAAATCATTTGTAGAAGGGCAAAAACAATCTTATGTAGGGTTTAAGGCTCAACAATTATATTATGCCAACGAAAACAATGATTTAAAGCATGGACAGCATTTAGAAGAGTTAGTTCATGATATCAATCTGATTCGTTCTGAATTTTTAAGAAAAAAAGTATTGCAACAAGTAGCTGATTTGTATAAAGTAGATGTTAACAGTCTTAAAAATCGACTATCGCCGAATATTGTTCAAAATAATGCTGATTATAATTATGTCGTTCCTGAATTAAAGGAAAAAAAACTAGATAAAATTGGTAGAGCTGAACAAGCGTTGTTAAAACATTTTATGAATCATAAACAGTTATTTTTAGAATATCATTCTAGGATTAATCAAGAAGACTTCACTTCATTGAATAATAGAGTGATTTTTTCACGTTTAAACGGGTATTATAAGAATAATGATGTTTTTAACATTAGTGATTTTTCTAGTTACATTGAAGAACATCAAATCATGGAGACAGTAATGTATTTAGATTCATTATCAATCAATGATGAACCAGAAACGGATGAAATGGAAGATTATATTAATGTCATTCATCCTAAAGAGCAAGTAGAAACATCAATAGAATATTTAAATGAACAATTGAATAAGGCAATGCAAGCAGGCGACATCGCACTACAAAGACAGTATTTAGAACAAATTGTACAATATAATCGGAATAGAATGTAAGAGTTAATAAACCGGGAGGCCTATTCATGTCTGATAAAGAATTAAACAAAATTAATAGCGCTAATAATGAAGCAGTACTTACTATTGATCAAGTAAAGCATCAATTAATTGAACAAGGTAAAAAAGCAGGACATTTAAGTCATGAAGAGATTGCAGATAAATTACAAAACTTCGAAATGGATCCAGATCAAATGGATGATTTCTTTGATTTAATCAATGAGAATGAAATTAATTTAATCAATGAAAAAGACTCAACTGATACAAATGATAAATTAAATTTAAATGATTTAAGTGCTCCTCCAGGCGTAAAAATAAATGACCCAGTTAGAATGTATTTAAAAGAAATTGGACGAGTTAATTTATTAACTGCACAAGAAGAAGTAGAATTGGCTAAACGTATCGAAAAAGGTGATGATATTGCTAAATCACGCCTTGCTGAAGCAAACTTACGACTTGTAGTTAGTATTGCTAAACGTTATGTAGGTAGAGGTATGTTATTCTTAGACCTTATTCAAGAAGGTAACATGGGTCTAATTAAAGCAGTTGAAAAATTCGATTTTAATAAAGGATTTAAATTCTCGACATATGCAACTTGGTGGATTCGTCAAGCGATAACTAGAGCTATCGCAGACCAAGCACGTACAATCCGTATTCCAGTTCATATGGTTGAAACAATCAATAAATTAATACGTGTTCAACGTCAATTGTTACAAGATTTAGGTAGAGATCCATCTCCTGAAGAAATTGGTGAAGAAATGGATTTACCTCCAGAAAAAGTGCGTGAAATTTTAAAAATAGCACAAGAACCAGTTTCATTAGAAACACCTATAGGCGAAGAAGATGATAGTCATTTAGGAGACTTCATTGAAGATCAAGATGCGCAAAGTCCATCTGATCACGCTGCATATGAATTGTTAAAAGAACAATTAGAAGATGTATTAGATACACTTACTGATAGAGAAGAAAATGTTTTAAGATTAAGATTCGGTCTTGATGATGGAAGAACAAGAACATTAGAAGAAGTTGGTAAAGTATTTGGCGTTACTAGAGAGCGTATTCGTCAAATTGAAGCTAAGGCTTTACGCAAATTAAGACATCCATCTAGAAGTAAGCGATTGAAAGATTTTATGGATTAATCACGAAAAGTTTATATTAATCCCAAAAAGCCTTTGACAATGCCTTGTTTTAATATAAAATATAATTGTATGAAGGTTTAACAAAAGGGAGGTTGTATGAATGAATCGTAATCCTGTTATCCCGTTTATTCTGATATTATTACTCGGTGTGGGATTAATATTCTTCATGTCAGCACATGGTGCTAACAAAGAGGAAGAAAAAGAAGGCGGTGGCGGTGAAAAAACTGAGAAGTTTGACGCAGCTACATTCGCAAAAGATAATTGTACAAGTTGTCATGGACAAAATCTTGAAGGTGGAATGGGACCTAAATTAGCTGGTTCTTCTAAAGAAGCTGGCGAAATGAAAAAAATCATCCGTGATGGTAAAGGTTCAATGCCTGCCCACGATGAAGCGACTATTTCAGATAAAGATTTAGACACACTTGTCAAATACTTAAAAGACGGCGCTAAATAACACAAAAAAATCTTTTGCTATTGCAAAAGATTTTTTTTATGAAAGGAAAAAATGATGATCCAGATAAACAAACGTTTAACGAAGGTGAGCGAATACCTCAATCATAATAAATTAGCTGACATTGGATCTGATCATGCTTATTTACCAATATATGCTATACAAAAAGGTTTAATTAACAAAGCGATAGCTGGAGAAGTAGTTAAAGGTCCTTTTTTGGCAGCACAACAGAACACTAAAACGTATGGTATGACAGATAGCATTGAAGTTAAACTTGGAAATGGTTTAGAAGTGATTGACGAAACAATTGATGTTATTACGATATGTGGTATGGGTGGACCATTAATTGCACAAATTATTGAAGAAGGTCAACATAAATTAAACGAATATCCTGATTTAATATTACAAGCAAATATACATGCGTTACCAATTAGACAAGTGTTACAAAAAATTGGATATAAAATTTATGACGAACAATTAATAAAAGATAAAAAACATATATATGAAATATTAGTCGCTAAAAAAGGAACAATGCTACTAGATGAAAAAGAAATGAGATTTGGACCAATATTATTAAAAAATAAAAGCGATTTGTTTTATGAAAAATGGCAGAGAGAACTTGAATCGTTAAATAAAATTAGTAAACAGTTAGAACATCATGATGATAAAGTTAGGTATAATGAAATTAATCAACAAATACTTCAAATTAAAGAGGTGCTTAAATGATTATTCAAGAATTACTAAATGTCATTAATAAACATGTTCCATTTTCAAGTAGTGAATCATGGGATAATGTTGGTTTATTAATTGGAACTGAAGATAGTGAAGTAACGGGCATATTAACAACACTAGATTGCACTATGGAAGTAGTAGATGAAGCAATAGAAAACGATTTAAATACAATTATTGCGCACCATCCACTTATTTTTAAAGGTGTTAAAAACATTACAGAAAAAGGTTATGGACCGATTCTAAAAAAACTGATTCAAAATGATATTAATTTAATCGCGCTTCACACAAACTTAGATGTGTATCCAAAAGGTGTAAGTTACATGATAGGAGACCAAATAGGTTTGAAAAACATGTCTGTTCTAGATGACCAAGAAGAAAGTTATTTCAAAGTACAAATATTTATACCAGATAAAGATGTGGAACTAATGAAGTCTGTATTTAACAAACATCATTTAGCACAAACAGGAGAGTATAGCGAAGTGTTTTTCCAATCGCAAGGAAAAGGTCAATTTAAACCAAGTGAGGATGCTAATCCGCATATTGGACAATCTCATAAGACTGAAACGGTTTATGAAACTAAATTAGAGCTTATGGTAGATGGAAAAGACAAGTCACTGGCTAAACAACTTATTTATGAAAATCATCCGTATGAAGAACCTGTTTTTGATTTTATAGAAATGAAGAAGACTTCAAGAATAGGATTAGGAATAGTTGGAGAATTAGATAAAACACAATCAATAAATGAATTTGTTGAACACTATAAAGAAAAACTACACATTCCAGCTGTTAGATTTATAGGGAATAAAGAGGCGAAAATAAATAGAGTTGCAATAGTAGGTGGTGCTGGAATAGAGTACGCACAACTTGCACAAAATAAACAAGCAGACTTATTTATAACTGGTGATGTTAAGCATCACGAAGCATTAGATGCCAAAATGGATGGTATTAATGTTCTAGATATAAATCATTATAGTGAATATGTAATGAGAGAAGGATTGAAGTCATTATTAGAAGAATGGACAAATCAATCAATAGAAATAAAAAGTTCTGAAATCAATACAGATCCTTATTGTTATATGTAAAAAACTGCCGACTTTGTCGGCAGTTTTTTTATTCCATTATTGTTACTGGTTGTGGCTTTTTAATCTTAGGTAATATTTTTTCAACAGGTACATTACTCTTAAGAGCTGAAGTTGGTACATGAGTTGGGTCATAGTTTTTAATATAGTCAATGACTTCTTTTACTATTGGAGTAGGTGTTGATGCTCCTGCAGTAACGGCTACACTTCCAATGTCTTGTAACCATTCTAATTTTAGTTCACTTAAATCAGAAATTCTATATGCATTTGTGTGTGCAATCTCTTTGGATACTTGTGCGAGTCTATTAGAGTTATTACTTTTTGGATCGCCTACAACTATTAATAAGTCAGCTTGATTTGCTTGATTAGCAACAGCTTCTTGTCTTACTTGTGTTGCTAAACATATTTCTTCATGAACTTCGATGTGCGGATATTTAGTTTGTAGTTTATCTATTAAATGTTTAACATCCCATTGTGACATCGTTGTTTGATTAGTTACGATGAGTTTTTTATCTTTAATATCTTCTGGCAAATCTTCTATATCATCTAATGTCTGGACGAGGTGAACTATATCTGGAGCAACACCAACTGCTCCCTCAGGCTCTGGATGACCTTTCTTGCCAATGTAAATGACATGGTATCCTTCTGATTTAACTTTTCTTATAAGTTGATGTGTGTTGTCTACATCGGGGCAAGTTGCGTCGATACAAACAAGTCCTTTTTCTTTAGCACGTTTTTTCACTTCAGGTGACACACCATGTGCAGTAAAGATTACAGTTCCTTCTTCAATTTGCTCTAAAATCTTTAATCTGTTTGGTCCATCTAAAGTAATAATTCCATCTGATTCAAACGCGTCTGTTACATGTTTATTATGAACAATCATGCCAAGTATATAAATTGGTCTAGGAAGTGATTTGTCTAGTGAAGCATTTCTTGCAATCACCATAGCATCTACAACGCCGTAACAATAGCCTCTAGGGGTAATTTTTATAATCTCCATTAATTGCCCTCCTTATTTATATCTATTATAACAACACTCAAGATTGAATGAAACTAAATAAAAATTCAAAATAAATCTTTAAGCCTATCATAAACTACGTATTTACTATATAATGTATGAAGTGAAAAAGAAACGAGGAGGGTCGCTTATGTCTAAGCATCCGTTTGAACATTTTCAGTTAGAAAATGAATTAGTAAAGGCAGTTGAAGATTTACACTTTGATCAGCCGACAGAAATACAACGTAGAGTTATACCTAAGATTAAAAAAGGATCTAATATTATAGGTCAATCTCAGACTGGTACTGGTAAGTCTCACGCCTTTTTATTACCATTATTTGATAAAATTGATGTTGATATAAAAGAACCACAAATAATTATTTTAGCTCCAACGAGAGAGTTGGCTAAACAATTATATGACGCTGCATCACATTTGGCACAATTTAAAACAGGTGTTAAAGTAAGCTTATATATTGGTGGAACTGATAAATCGAGAGATATTGATAAATCTAAAAACACACCACATGTAGTTGTAGGAACGCCAAACAGAATTGATGATATGGCTGTTGAAAGAGCTTTAGATTTACATTTAGCTAAGTCAGTTGTTATTGATGAAGCAGATTTAATGATTGATTTAGGATTTATGCCTAAGGTTGATAGTGTTGCGAGTAGATTAGATGGAAAAGCACAAATTTCCGTATTTAGTGCAACGATTCCTAAAGCATTACATCCTTTCTTAAATAAATATTTAAGCAATCCTGAATTTGTTGAAATTGAAACAGCATCTTCAAATAAAGATAATATTGATTTTTACTTAATTCCTACTAAAGGTGAAGAGAAAAAAACAAAAATCTTAAAAGTTATGAAAGTTATAAATCCTTATTTAGCAATTATATTTGCAAATAGTCGTGATAGAGCTGATGAATTAGTCGCTCATTTATCTGAAGAAGGATATAAAGTTGGTGTTATTCATGGTGGATTAACACCTAGAGAAAGAACACAACAAATGAAACGTATTAAACAATTAGATTTTGAATTTGTTGTAGCAAGTGATTTAGCTTCAAGAGGTATTGATATTGAAGGTGTTAGTCACGTTATTAATTATGATTTACCTAAAGAGATTGATTTCTTTACGCACAGAGTAGGTAGAACAGGTCGTGGTGACTATAAAGGTGTAGCAATCACTTTATATACACCAGACGAAGATGATCTAATAACTCAAATTGAGAAGAATAATTATAAACTTAAACATGTTGATATTAAAAATGACGAATTTGTAGAAATAAAAGATCGTCAAAATAGAACAAGACGTGTTAAAAAAGAAGATAATATTGAGAAATCGCTTAAACAAAAAATTAAAAGAAATAACAAAAATAAAGTTAAACCTGGTTATAAGAAGAAATTCAAACGTGAATTAGATGAATTGAAATTCAAAGAAAAGAAAGCACATTCTAAAAGAACTAAAAAACAAAGCAGAAAAGGATAGGTGTCATATATGTTAATCGGATCACACGTATCAATGAGTGGTAAGAAGATGTTGCTTCAAGCAGCGGAAGAAGCGGCAAGTTATAATGCTTCAACATTTATGATTTATACTGGCGCACCTCAAAACACCAGACGTAAAAAAATTGAAGATTTAAATATTGAGAATGGTCAAGCAGCAATGAAAGAATACGGTTTATCAAATATTGTTGTGCATGCACCATATATCATTAATATTGCGAATACTACAAAGCCTGAAGTATTTAATTTAGGTGTTGAATTCTTACAATCTGAAATTGAACGTACTGAAGCTTTAGGAGCTAAAGATATCGTACTTCATCCTGGAGCTCATGTAGGTGCTGGAGAAGAAAAAGGTATTAAAAAAATTATTGAAGGTTTAAATGAAGTTTTAACGAATAATAACGATGTTCGTATAGCATTAGAAACAATGGCGGGTAAAGGTTCAGAATGTGGTAAAACATTCGAAGAACTTGCACAAATTATTGATGGTGTAGATCATAATGAAAGATTATCAGTATGTTTTGACACTTGTCATACTAACGACGCTGGTTACAACGTTAAAGAAGACTTTGATGGTGTATTAAACGAATTCGACAAAATCGTCGGTATTGATAGAATAAAAGTCCTTCACGTAAACGACAGTAAAAACCCACAAGGTGCTAAAAAAGATAGACATGAAAACATTGGATTTGGTTCTTTAGGTTATGATGCATTGCATTATATTGTTAATCATGAAGCCTTTACTAATGTTCCAAAAATCTTAGAAACACCTTATGTAGGTGATGATAAAAAGAATAAAAAACCACCATATAAATACGAAATTGAAATGATTAAAAATGGTACTTTCGATCCAGATTTAAAAGATAAAATTTTTAATCAATAAATAATACTTAAGGAATGCTAAATTAATAGCATTCCTTTTTTTATTCGTAAACATTCCTATTTACATTAATCCATTTTCATTGTATAGTAATCTATTGACGAGGTGATGAATGTGGAAAAAGAAACACCAATTTTTGAATTAAAAGATATAAGTTATAGCTATCCAAATAAATTGGCGCTTAGCCATATCAATATACAAATTTATAAAGGTGATTTTCTAGCAATAGTAGGACCGAATGGTTCAGGGAAATCAACCTTACTTAAATTAATATTAGGACTTTTACCTTTACAAAAAGGTGATATATTCATAAGTGGTAAAAAAATAAATCAATATAAATCTTGGGAAAAAATTAGTTACGTTTCACAAAAATCTAATGCGTTTAGTTCAGGATTTCCTGCAACTGTTAAAGAAGTTGTCATGAGTGGATTAACTAAAAATAAAGGTTTGTTCAAATGGTTTAATAATGAAGATGCGAAAAAAGTCGATGAAATATTAGAAAGATTAAATATAATCGAACTTAAAAACGAGAATATCGCACAACTATCCGGTGGACAGCAACAGAGAACATTCATAGCGAGAGCTTTAATTTCTAAGCCTAGCATTTTAATATTAGATGAACCTACAGTTGGTATAGATGCAAGACACGTATCAGAATTTTACCAACTACTTACACAATTAAAACAAGAAGGCATAACAATTATACTCGTAACACATGATATTGGTGTCGTTGCTGATACAGCAAGTAAAGTTGCTTGTTTAAATCAACATATTCATTTCCATGGGACAAGTGAATCATTCAAATCACTTGATGAAGTTTCAATATCTAAAATTTATGGACATCCAGTACAATTTGTTGATCACCAACATGATCGTGATTGCTGTGCAGAAGAACAATTAGAAGAGCTCGTTAAATAAATAGAACTAGTAGATAAGTATCGGTAAGGAGATAGTATATGGAAAGTGAGATTGAGTACTTTAATAATATAAGTTCTTTAAACCTCCTATATGTGGGGTGTTTAAAGAATGATTGATGCGTTTTTAAATTTTGATTTTATAAGATATTCATTTATAAGTGGTGTCTTAGTTGGTTTAATTGCACCTCTAATCGGTGCATTTATTGTAGTTAGAAGATTATCGCTTATTGCAGATGCTTTAAGCCATGTTACTTTAGGTGGTATTTCAATGGGATTATTCTTAATGAGTATTAGTCCATTGTTTGCTTCCATTAACCCGATTTGGTTCGGTATTATATTTTCAATAGCTGGTGCTTTACTCATTGAACAATTAAGAACTGAATATAAACATTATCAAGAAATCGCTATACCGATTATTATGAGTGGTGGTATTGGTGTAAGTGTAATCTTCATTTCATTAGCTAATGGATTTAACCAAGATTTATTTGGATATTTATTTGGTTCTATTAGCGCAGTAAATATGAGTGATTTATTTACAATCATTATTATTACTTTAATCGTGTTAATTTTTGTCATGTTATTGTATAAATCACTTTTCGTACTATCTTTTGATGAAGAATATTCAAAAGTAATAGGGATGCCTAAATGGATTCAACTCTTATTTATAGTTATTGTTGCATTGGTTATCTCGGCTTCAATGAGAGTAGTAGGGATATTACTTGTAAGTAGTTTAATGACATTGCCAGTAGCTACTAGTATGAGACTTGCGAAAGGATTTAAACAATTAATTGCACTAAGTATTATATTTGGTGAATTATCTGTCATTGTTGGTCTGATACTTTCCTTCTATTTGAATATTTCACCTGGAGGTATTATAGTAGGATTGTTAATTATAGAATTACTTGCAAGTATTGCATATAGTAAAGTATTGATAAAAAAAGGAGGCTATCATCTTGAAAGTAGACGAAGCCATTCAAATATTGAAGAATGATGGTCATAAGTATACAAATAAACGACGTGATATCATTTCTTTATTCGTTAACGAAGATAAATATATAACAGCAAAATATATACAAGAAGCTTTAAAAGATGATTATGCAGGTTTGTCTTTCGATACAATTTATCGTAATTTATACTTATTTAAAGATTTAAATATAATTGAAAGTACTGAAATTGACGGTGAAATGAAGTTTCGTATTTCATGTCAAAGCCATCACCATCATCACTTTATATGTGAGTCGTGTGGAACAACAAAAGTCATCGATTTCTGTCCAATGGATTCAATAAAGCAACAACTACCAAACGTAGAAATTTCATCACATAAACTTGAGGTATATGGTAAATGTGAGAATTGTAAAACAGTATAAAATAAATAAGCATATCACTTAACTGATTTTTTAGTTTACAGTGATATGCTTATTTTTTAATATCTTACGATTTTGTACGTACATGCTTGCCTAGGGGTATGGTTCGAGCCTGTAGTCTCTCACACATACTATTCCCTCAGGCGTCCGCACTTACAAAATCGTTCTCAATATCTATTTTTTATATAGAAAAAAGGTGGATCTATATGCAACTACAGTTTGTTTTTTTAATAACTAGATTATTAAACATAGAATCAGTTCTTGAATGAATCCCAACTATATAATAAACATTTAATTAATGTTTGGCATTTTTTAGAGCTGACTCCTGCGGGAAAAGCATGATTCGAAGACTACAGGCTGAGAACATGCCCGCGGAAAGCATGCGCATAAAAAATGCCAACAAAGTCTAAGACTTTGTCGACATTCAAATGGTAGTTCTAAGAGTTAACTAAATGATTTATTATAATTTATTTAATAATGGAGATACTTCATGCCAACTGTTTATTCTATATATACCAGATTGAAGTTCTTTTTGATTATATGGTGTGTCGAATAAAAATACTGGAATATTTAATTGATGATTGATATCTTCAGCATTGTCTAATTTATCTTCAAAAAATACATCTATATTCTGATTTTTAGTTACTTCTAATTTGTTATGACTACCTGTTAATGTAATTTGATCAAATGGTATGTTATGCAAATTAAACCATTCTTTTGTTATGTCTTCTAAATAGTTATGCCTGGCACTTATATAATATAGTTCATATTGATATTGAAGTTGGCTTAAAATATCTTTAGCTCCTTCTGCAACAGGAGAGTTTTGGTAAATATATGATTCATTGTTTTTAAACCAGTTAAGCATTTCTTCTTCTTCACAATTTAAGACATTTGCTAAATTGTATTCTGTAATATCTTCATATTTCAATTGTTCATTAAAGTCTCTTTGTAAATAAGGGACAAATGTTTTTGGGCAAGTGACAGTCCCATCTATATCTATTCCTAGTCTTGGTTTTTGGTTCATAAAAATCACCTTTATATATTATTTAATGAAAGGCTGGGACAAATTAATTGTCTCAGCCTCAAACATTATATTTATGAGTTTTGAATTTCTTTATTTTGTTCCATTTCTAAAGCAAGTTTATCTATTTCTTTTTTTAATTCGTCTACCATTGTTTCTTCTGGTACTTTACGAACTGTTTTACCTTTCATAAATAAAAGGCCTTCACCTCGAGCACCAGCAATACCTATATCGGCTTCTCTTGCTTCTCCTGGACCGTTTACTGCACATCCAAGAACGGCTACTTTAAGAGGCACTTGAAGATTAGAGATATATTCTTCTACTTCATTAGCTATAGATATTAAATCTATTTCTATACGTCCACAAGTAGGGCAAGCAATCAATGTTGCAGCATTACTTGCTAAACCGAATGCTTTAAGTAGTGATTTTGCTACTTTAACTTCTTCTACTGGATCTGCTGATAAAGAAATACGACAAGTATTACCTATACCTAAACTTAAGATTGCACCTAAGCCTGCAGACGATTTAACTGTACCATTGAAAAGCGTACCACTTTCTGTAATGCCAAGATGTAATGGGTAATTAAAAGCTTGTGCAGCTTTCGTATATGCCTCTATGGCTAGATTAACATCACTGGCTTTCATTGAAACGATGATATCATGAAAATCTAGATCTTCTAGTATTTTTATATGATGCAAGGCACTTTCAACCATACCATCTGCGGTAGGGTAACCATATTTTTTAATAATATGCTTTTCTAATGATCCAGCATTGACACCAATTCTAATAGGAATCCCTTTTTCTTTACACGCTTTAACAACCGCTTCAACTTTTTCTCGTCTACCAATATTTCCAGGATTAATACGAATCTTATCTGCGCCATTTTCAATAGCAATCAAAGCAAGTTTATAGTTGAAATGAATATCAACAACTAATGGAATGTTTATTTGAGCTTTAATATCTTTAATTGCATATGCGTCTTCTTCGTTTGGACAAGCGACACGAACAATTTGGCAACCAGCTTCTTCTAAACGTTTAATTTCTGCTACTGTTGCTTCGACATCATATGTTTTTGTAGTAGTCATACTTTGAATAACGACTTCATCTGAACCGCCAATCGTTAAATCCCCAACTTTAACAGGCCTAGTTTTAGTACGATGAATGATTTCTGACATGATAAGACTCCTTTGTATATATTTGCTTATTATTTTACATTAGCATGTTTCTTTCCATTTGGTAAGTAAAATACTGTTATGAGAATACCAATCACAATTATACACCATGAAACAATCATTAATAAAGTATTCGACGCAACTATACCTAATAAGAGTACTAAAGTTGGAAGCGTTATTATAAATGTCATCATTTTAAACCATGTCATGTATCGTGTTTTCTTTCGAAGTAACATACCTAATAAATGACCTGCTAACGCTAGAATACCAATTTTAATTGATAGACTGATAAATTGAATTATTAATAAGAATACAATTATCATACTTAAATAGAAGTACTTGGAATCATTGATCGTATCTATGAACTTAATTAAATCGTCTTGATCAGTGACAACAGTTGATAAAGAACCGTAACTGATTTCGGTATAGTCATTGTAATTAGATATTTCAATATGGTCAGGTTTGAAAACGATAAGATGATTAGCTTCCATATTAAATTGATTAGAACTTGTGAAAATAATGGACTGTTTATCGTTCATTTTGATGTTTTTGTCAGAAGATAAAATCATTTTGTTATTTTCTATTTTAAAATTAGGTATTTCATCTACTTGTTCATTTGCTAGGGTGGATAAGTTTTGAGTGATTTGTATGTATTGAACTGTATTAGGTAATATTAATATAAAACTGAGTAATAGAATATGTAGAAATATGTATCTTAATTTAGTTATTCTGAACATAGGATATTTATTAGGGTGTTTAAATAACCTTTTTAGTTCTTTCATGTACTGCATAATTTCACCTCTTCTTGACTCAATAATAATGATAAAAAACAAGAGTTGCAACATGATAAGTTAGAAAACAAAATTTTTTAAATATTATATAAACAAATTGTTTGTTATAAAACTTTAATCTTGATAAGATAAGTATGTAAAACAAATGAGGAGGATGATTTTTTATGGCTTTTGAATTACCAAAATTACCATATGCATATGATGCATTAGAACCACACATCGACAAAGAAACTATGGAGATTCACCATACGAAACACCATAACACTTATGTAACAAAGCTAAATGATGCAGTTAAAGGTACAGATTTAGAAAGTAAATCTATCGAAGACATCGTTAAGAATTTAAATTCAGTTCCAGACGATATTCGTACTGCAGTTCAAAACAATGGTGGCGGACATTATAATCACTCATTATTCTGGGAACTATTAACTCCAAATGCTTCTGAACCTTCAGGAGAAGTTGTTGACGCAATTAGTTCTACATTCGGTTCATTAGACAAATTCAAAGAAGAATTTGCAGCTGCTGCAGCTGGCCGTTTCGGTTCAGGTTGGGCATGGTTAGTTGTAGATAACGGTGAATTAGCAATCGTTTCAACTCCAAACCAAGACAATCCTATTTCAGAAGGTAAACTTCCAGTATTAGGTTTAGATGTTTGGGAACATGCTTACTACTTAAACTATCAAAATAGACGTCCAGACTACATTAATGCATTCTGGAATGTTGTTAATTGGGATAAAGTTAACGAATTATATCAAGCAGCAAAATAATTCGACTATCTAATAGAGGCCGGGACAATTTTATTGTCTCGGCTTTTTTTATAAAATTTTAACTTTATCAATAGCAATGTACGTCATAATCATATATGATGAAATTATTAATATAGAGTTACAAAGGTAGGTTTAGTTGTTGAAACGAGTAAAAAAGAAATCTAAAGAAGAAGCATTTCGCCTTTTAATGAACAAACGAGTAAGTCTTATATTAGCAGTTGTAGTCATATTGTTTTCTGTACTCATAATGCGTTTAGGTTACTTGCAAATTGTTAAAGGTGGAGAATACAAAAGGACAATTGATAGTACGGAATCAATTACAGTTAATGAATCCGTACCTAGAGGACGTATCTATGATAGAAATGGCAAAGTTTTAGTAGATAACGAATCTAAAAAAGCAATTACATATACGAGAGATAGAAGAACAAGTCAGGATGATATTTTAGAAATCGCTGAAAAACTATCCCATTTAATGAAGATGGACACATCAAATATTACGGTTCGAGATAAACAAGACTTTTGGATTTTAAGAAATCAAGATGAAGTTCAAAAATTAATGAAGGATGAACAAGCTTTATTCTCAGATGGCAATATTAGCCAGGAAGAATATGATGAAGCACTATATAACAAAGTTACTTCTAAATATACAAATACTCTATCAAAAAAAGATTTGCAAATTCTGGCAATCTTTAGAGAAATGAATGGAGGCTCTCAACTTAGCCCTGTAGTTATAAAAAATGAAGGTGTGAAAAATGATGAATATGCAGCTGTATCACAACACTTATCAGAACTACCAGGAGTTAATACAACTATGGATTGGGAAAGACGATATCCATATGGAGAAACTTTAAGAACATTATTTGGTAATGTATCTAGTAAAGAAGAAGGATTACCAAAAGAGCTTGTTAATGATTATTTAGCTAAAGGTTATTCTAGAAATGATAGAGTAGGTAAATCATATTTAGAATATCAATACGAAGATATATTAAAGGGTTCTAAGAAAAAAATGAAATACGTTACAGATAAATCTGGAAAGATTACAAGTTCAGAAGTAATATCAGAAGGATCCAGAGGTAATGATTTAGTATTAACTATAGATATTGATTTACAGAAAAAAGTAGAAGAGTATGTAGATAAGCATATTGAGTCATTGCGTAGTGAAGGCGCAAAAGATATGGATAGAGTTATGGTAGTTGTACAAGATCCAAGAAATGGAGACGTCTTAGCGATGGCGGGTCGAGATATTGATGAAAACGGAGAAATTACTGATAATCATATCGGTAACTTTACTAGTCAATATACGGTAGGTTCATCAGTTAAAGGTGCAACGTTACTTACGGGTTACCAAAATGGCGTTTTAGATGTTGGAGATACAATGGTCGATGAACCATTGAAATTCAATGGTGGATTAACTAAACGTTCTTATTTCAACCAAGACGGTAAAAAGACAATAACTGATGCTGAAGCATTAATGCATTCTTCAAACGTATTCATGTATAAAACAGCACTTTTACTAGCAGATTCACCGTATAGAAACGGTATGTCTTTACCAACAGATGTTGAACAAGCTGGAATAAAATTACGTAAAGGACTTAATCAAGTTGGATTAGGCGTAAAAACAGGTATTGATTTACCAAACGAGTCAGCAGGTCAAATAGAACCTATTAAAGATAACCCAGGTAACTATATTGATTTAGCTATTGGACAATTTGATACTTATACACCAATACAACTGTCCCAATATGCAGCAACAATTGCTAATGATGGATATAGGTTAAAACCACACTTAGCTAAAGAAATAAGAAATTCTACAAATGAAGATTCACTTGGACCTATTAAAAAGTCTTTTAAAGGTGAAGTGATGAACAAAGTAAATAATAGTGATAAAGAAATCAAACAAGTACAAAAAGGTTTTGATATGGCATTTAATGAAGAAGAAGGAACTGGATATTCTAGTTTTAATGATACTGTTGTAAGATCTGCAGGTAAAACAGGTACAGCTGAAGTGTTTAAAGATGGAAAACCAAAAGTAAATTCTACTTATGTTGGTTATGCTCCAGCAAAAAATCCAGAACTATCATTCTCAATAACTTACACAAATCAACCAGTACCAGAACCATGGTTACCAGGTGGAGATTTAGGTAGAGATATTATAAATTACTATTTTAAAGATAAAAAATAATAACAGATATAATGATAAGGCTGAGACAATGTAATTGTCTCAGTTTTTTTGCGTTAAATTAAAACGTTTACATAAAATGTTAACACAAAATTTACATTCAATTTATTTGTACTTAATAAAGAAAATGTAAAGTAAAGGTGTAATAAAGATTAAGGTGTTATTAATTAGGAGGATTTAACATGAAAAAGTGGCAATTAATTGGATCAACAACGGCTTTGAGTTCTGCACTTCTATTAGGAGCTTGTGGTGGAGCAGCTGAAAAATCTGGTTCAGGGGATACTAAATCTTCAGATGATAAAAAATTAAGTGGTGAAGTTAAAGGTGACGGTTCATCTACTGTTGCACCAGTAATGGAAAAAATAAATGAAGATTTTTCTGCTGAGCAACCTGATGTTTCAGTTTCAATCGGTGTATCAGGAACAGGTGGAGGATTTGAGAAATTTATCGCGGGTGAGACAGATTTCTCAAATGCATCTAGAGATATTAAAGATGAAGAAAAAGAAAAATTAAAAAAAGAAAAAATTGATTATACTGAGTTTAAAGTTGCTCAAGATGGTTTAACTGTAGCAGTTAATAAAGACAATGACTTTGTAGAAGAACTAAGCATGGACGAACTTGCAAAAATTTATAGCGGGAAAGCTAAAACTTGGAAAGATGTTAATTCAAAATTCCCAGATAAAAAAATTAAAGCCTTTTCTCCTGACCAATCACACGGGACATACGACTTCTTTAGTGAAGAAGTATTAGATGAAAAAGATCTTCAATCAGAGAAAAATGCTGATACAAACGTAATTGTTAAATCTGTACAAGATAACAAAGATTCTATCGGATTCTTTGGATACAATTTCTATCAAGAAAATAAAGATTCACTTAAAGCAGTGAAAATTAAAGGTGATAAAGGTAAAGCAGTAGAACCTACTGATGAATCTGTTAATGACGGTTCTTACCCATTAAGTAGACCACTATTCGTATATGCGAAGAATAAATCATTAGAAGATAACGATGCATTCTACGGATTCATGGAATATGTTATTGATAACTCAGCTGATGCTGCTAAAGATGCAGGATACGTTCCATTGAAAGATGAAGAATACAAAAAAGACAAAGAAACTTTAGAAAAGTTTAAAAAATAATCATTAATAAATCAATACAAAGGGCGCTTAATTGTCGCCCTTTTTCAAAATGAAGGAGTTATTTTTATGAAAGAACAAAGTTCAGTACAGGAACTTATAAAACGAAATAATAATAACAAAGGGAAAGTTTTTGCTGACAAAGCTGTTCCAATTGTTTTATTACTAATAGCTTCAGTTTCTGTACTTACAACAATCGGGATATTGTTTACACTAGTTACTGAAACGGTAACATTTTTTACAAGAGTAAATCCATTTGAATTTTTATTTACTAAGGATTGGGCACCATTTTCTTCTGATCCTAAATATGGAATATTCGCTCTTATATTAGGTACTTTAAAAGTTACTGCTGTTGCTACTATATTTGCAGTACCAGTTGGATTAGGAGCAGCACTTTATTTAAGTGAGTATGCTTCAGACAGATCAAGAAGATTGATTAAACCTGTTTTAGAAATATTGGCAGGTATTCCTACAATTGTGTATGGTTTCTTTGCCTTAACATTTGTTACACCTATATTACGAGGGATATTCCCTGATTTAGGTAGCTTTAACTCAATTAGTCCTGGTTTAGTTGTGGGGGTCATGATTATACCAATGATTACAAGTATGAGTGAAGATGCTATGAGTTCAGTGCCAGAATCGATTAAAGAGGGTGCACTTGGTTTAGGTGCAACAAAATTTGAACTAGCTACAAAAATTGTATTTCCAGCAGCTTTATCAGGGATTATTGCATCTATTGTATTGGCAATCTCAAGAGCAATTGGAGAGACGATGATAGTATCATTAGCAGCTGGTAGTACACCAGATTCAAGCTTTAGCTTAATTGGTTCAATACAAACGATGACAGGATTTATCGTTCAAGTTGCTACTGGTGACGCAACATATGGTTCGGATATTTATTATAGTATTTATGCGGTTGGTTTCACATTGTTTATATTCACTTTCATTATGAATATTATTTCTCAGTGGATTACTAAGCGCTTTAGAGAGGAGTATTAATATGTCAGAAGTGAATTTAGTTGATCAAACCGTTGTTCAAAAAAAATTACCAACGAGATTATTGAAAAATAAAGTAATCAAATCGATATTTTTTGTATGTACCTTAATTGGATTAATCGTATTAGCTATACTGCTTTTTGACATATTTAAAAAAGGGATTCCTTATCTAAGTACTGATTTCTTCACTAACTTTTCTTCTACTTCACCTGAACGAGCTGGTATTAAAGGTGCTTTAATAGGAACACTTTGGCTAATGATGACGATTGCACCTATATCAATTATTTTAGGTGTGGGTACAGCAATTTATATGGTTGAATATGCAAAAGAAAATTGGTTTACGAAATTTATTAGAGTAAATATATCGAATCTAGCTGGTGTACCATCAGTTGTATTTGGTTTATTAGGATTAACGATATTTGTTCGTGGAGCAGGGATTGAGAATTTATCATTAGGCAAAACAGTTATTGCAGCTGCTTTAACAATGTCATTAATGATTCTTCCTATAATAATTGTAGCTAGTCAAGAAGCGATTAAATCAGTTCCTTCTTCGATTAGAGAAGCATCATTAGGTTTAGGAAGTACTAAATGGCAAACGATTAAAAATATTGTATTACCTGCGTCTATACCAGGTATTTTGACAGGAACAATCCTTGCGTTGTCAAGAGCTCTTGGTGAAACAGCACCATTGGTTGTAATAGGTATACCTGCAATATTAATGAAAACGCCAAATAGTATTTTTGAATCATTCCAAGCATTGCCGATGCAAATATACAATTGGGCTAAATTGCCACAAGCCGAATTCCAATTTGTATCATCAGCAGCAATTATTGTTCTACTCGTAATATTAATTCTTATGAACTCAGTTGCAATTTACATTAGAAATAAATATCAAAGAAAACTATAAAATCAAAATGAAGAGGGGTCATTAAAATGACAGACGTAAAAATTAGAGATTTATCTCAAAATATATCTTCAAATGAAATGACAAAGAATAAAGAAATAGCGGTTGAAGATAAAAATATTGTATATAAAACGAATAACCTAGACTTATGGTATGGTGATTTTCACGCATTAAAAAATATTAATCTTGATATCACTGAGAACGAAGTAACAGCGATAATTGGTCCATCAGGTTGTGGTAAATCAACTTATATTAAAACATTAAATAGAATGATCGAGTTAATTCCAAGTGTTAAAACATCTGGTGAAATCATTTATAGAGATAAAAATATTTTTGATAAAAAATATAGTGTTGAAGAATTAAGAACGAATGTAGGTATGGTATTCCAAAAACCAAATCCATTTCCTAAGTCTATTTACGACAATATAACTTATGGACCAAGAATTCATGGAATTACGGATAAAAAAGTATTAGACGAAATTGTTGAACGTTCTTTAAAAGGTGCAGCTATATGGGATGAATGTAAAGATAGACTTGATAAAAATGCGTATGGACTATCTGGTGGACAACAACAAAGAATTTGTATCGCTAGATGTTTAGCAATAGAGCCAGATGTAATTTTAATGGATGAACCAACATCTGCATTAGATCCTATTTCTACATTAAAAGTTGAAGAACTTGTTCAAGACTTAAAATCAAAATACTCAATTATTATCGTGACACATAATATGCAACAAGCTGCTAGAATTTCAGACAAGACAGCATTCTTCTTAAATGGATATGTAAATGAATTTGATGAAACGAATAAAATTTTCTCAAATCCAAGTGATAAGAAAACTGAAGACTATATTTCTGGGAGATTTGGTTAATATGGTTATTAGAGAAAAATACGAAGGCGAGTTAAACTTACTTATTGAAGATTTGTTTAAACTTGGCAAAGAAGTTTATAATATGATTGAGCAATCCATTTCCGTTCTTAGTGATGAGAAAAAAGATAATGCTAGAAATCTAATTGCATATGATAAAAAAATTAATCAAATGGAATATGATATCAATGAAAAAGTCGTTATGTTAATTACAAAACAGCAACCAATTGCCACTGATTTACGTGTAATGATTTCAGCTTTAAAAATTGCTTCAGAGCTAGAAAGAATGGCAGATAACTCAACTAATATAGCTCAAATTAGAAAAAGAGCTAAAATTACTGATTATTTTATATTAATGAGACTAAAAACAATGGGTAAATTGGCTATGTTAATGCTTAGAGATCTAGAAACTGCTGTTAATAATAAAGATATATTATTAATTAAAGAAATCATTGAACGTGATGATGATATTGATGATTTGTATAAAGAGATTAATAATACGACTTATTTAATAGACAATGACCCATTCATTTCTGCACAAGCACACTTAGCTGCAAGATATTTAGAAAGAATTGGAGATCACATTACAAATATTAGTGAAAGCTGTTATTATTATATTACAGGCAAACACTATGAAGCCGTTGAAAAATAATACTGGAATTATATAACCATAGATGGTATTATAATAAGGTCGTATATTAATTGAAATAAGAATAGGAGGGTTCATCATGCGCGTAAATGTAACTTTAGCATGTACTGATTGTGGTGAAAGAAACTACATCTCTAAAAAGAATAAACGTAATAACCCAGAGCGAATTGAAATGAAAAAATATTGTGCTCGTGACGGTAAACACACTCTTCATAGAGAAACAAAATAGTAAAACGAACAAGAACACATTGCCAGCTTTGGTAATGTGTTTTTTATTCGTTTTTAGGAGACCTACAACTACCTTTCACAGTATTTCTTGTGTTATCATTAAATGTATAAAATGGTAAAAATGAAATAATAATTGGGAAGTGTTAAACTCATGACGATGAAGAAAGATTTGAGAAAAGAAATATTAGGTTTGATGAAAAATCAACAAAAGTCTCAGAAGGACGATTATGATTTTAATTTACATGAACAATTATATACGCACTATAAATATCAAAATGCAAATTCTGTAGCTATTGTAATGAGCATGGATCATGAAGTAGATACTTTGCCAATTATCCAAAAAATATTAAAGGATAATAAAAAGGTTTATGTACCTACAACAAATTACAACACAAAAATGATGAAATTCCAGCGATTAACAGATTTAGAGTCAATTGCAATAGACGAAAAAGGCATTAAATTTATAGATAAAGAAACAGAAATAGAGGACAATATTGATTTGATAATTGTACCTGGTGTAGTATTTAATAATGAAGGTTATAGAATTGGTTATGGTGGTGGTTATTATGATAAGTTCTTATCTCAATATAGTGGAGATACGCTTAGCTTAGTATACCCATTCCAAATTAAATCTTTTGAATATGAAGAACATGATATACCTGTTGAAGAAATTATATTACCAAACGTTTTAAATGGAGAAGAATAAATGGATAAAATAAAGCAAATGTGGAAATCGATTTATTATTTAGTATATACAGAAGGGTTTAACATTTTATCGATTGATGAAGATGAATCAGAAATTTGGTTAACGCATGAATCTAAAAAAATCGTTAAAAGATTTATACATAAGACCCCGACACATCAAGAAGTTGATTTTGATTTTGAGAAAACAACGGATCATTTAAGCAATTTGATTGAAAGTATAGGGTTTAGTTTTGAACAACTAGATATATACTATGTAACGGATAAAGAAATAGATTTCACAGAGTTTAATCATTATAAGCGTCCTAAAATACGGTATTACGCTTTAAGTAATGTGGAAGATTTTCAAAAAGTTTCAGGGCATTTAATTACTAAGCAGCAAATTAAACGCTCCAAGACATCGGCCGTAACAACTTATAAAAATAAGTTACTTAATGCCAGTTTTATTGATAGTTTTATGTTGAAATTCTCACCAGTTACATATATTTTAGTAGCAATTAATGTGATTGTTTGGTTATCTTTAGTATTAATATTTAATCAAGTAGCGCAAATAAATTTAGTAGATTACGGTGGTCTAGTACATTTTAATGTTGTACATGGGGAATGGTATAGATTATTAACATCTATGTTCTTACATGCCAATTTCACACATCTTATAATGAATGTATTTTCACTTATTATATTTGGTAAATTAATTGAAGGTGCATTAGGATCGGTCAAGATGTTTACGATTTACATGGCATCTGGGCTATTTGCAGGATTAGTATCTTTGAGTATTGATACAGAATCTATATCGATTGGTGCGAGTGGTGCAATATTTGGTTTGATTGGTGCATTTATTGTTTACTTATTTACTAGAAAAAATATAAATAAACAATTTGTATTGCAAACTTTTATTGGAATTGCAATCATTTCACTATTAGCCTTATTTATTAATAATGTGAACCATTTTGCACATTTAGGTGGATTTATAGGTGGTGCTATCCTAATGTATATTATATATCGTTGGATGGAACATGATAAATTCAAATTATATTATATCATTGGGTTTATAGTATTAATTATTATTCTAATCATAGTTATTTTTAGTAGACAGCAGCATTATATATATGATGAATTAACGAAAAATGCTATGAATAACGGTGATTTTGATAGTGCTGAAACAATGGTAAAACAAATAAAAGAAAAAGATTTTGAATCAGATGAAACATATATTTTAAGTGGATTGATTGTTGCAAATAAAACTTCATTAAATGAAGCAATATTAGAATGGGAAAAAGGATTAAAAGTTTTTCCAAAATCTGGACAGTTAAATTATCAATTAGCGCTAGGTTATAGAGCTAAAGACGATTATGATAAAGCCAGTAAATTTATAAATCAATCATTGAAGCTTGATAAAGATAATAAACGCTATAAAGCTTTAAAAAAAGAAATAACTGCATTTAGGAGTTAATATATGGAAAACTTATATGATGTACAACAATTGTTAAAAAAGTTTGGATATATCATTTATTTTAAAAATGAAGATGATCAACTAGAAATGATGGAACAAGAAATCAAAACCATGTATCAATCTATGCTAATTGATAAAGACACATTTTTACAAGCAAGACTCATTATTAACCAAAGAAGGATTGAGAAAAAATGACACATATTTTATCAGCAGATATCGGCGGAACAACATGTAAATTAGGAATATTTGATCGTTCTTTAAATATTGAAGAAAAATGGGAAATTTCTACGAATAGAACTGGAGAAGGTATATTAGAAAACATTTACGATTCATTTATGGTCCATATGAATCGTAAAAATATAGACATTGAAAATATAATCGGTATGGGTCTTGGTGTTCCAGGACCTATCGATTTTGACAATGGTATTGTACATGGTGCAGTTAATTTAAATTGGAAAGGAAATATTGAAGTAAGAAAACTTATGCAACAATATTTTGATGGCCCAGTTTATGTTGATAATGATGCGAATGTAGCAACTTTAGGTGAGAAGTTTAAAGGTGCAGGAAGAAATGAAAGTGATGTCGTATGTATAACACTTGGAACTGGTGTTGGTGGTGGAATTGTATCCAATAGTGAATTAATTCATGGCCATAATGGTTCAGGAGCAGAAATCGGTCACTTTTTAGTAGATCAAAAGAAAAGGTTTCAATGTAATTGTGGATTAAAAGGTTGTTTGGAAACAGTTGCATCTGCAACAGGAGTTATAAATTTAGTTCATCATTATTATCCAAATATTAATATGAAGTCTAGACTACATGAATTAATCGCAAGCAAGAACGTAACGGCTAAAGATGTATTTGATGCTGCTAAAGCTGGTGATGAATTCAGTTTGTTTATTATAGATAAAGTGGCTGGTTACATAGCTTATGCAGCGAGCGTAATTAGTGTTATGACAAATCCAAAGTATATTATAATTGGTGGAGGCGTTAGTAAAGCTGGAGATATTCTTATCGAATTTATTAAAAAGCATTATGAAGAAATGACTTTTAAACCTGCTCAAGAAGATACGCACATTGAAGTAGCACAATTAGGCAATGATGCTGGTATAATTGGTGCAGCTGGCCTTATTAAGACATATGTACTAGAAAAGGAGAATCAATAATGGCAATCGTTGATGTGGTTGTAATACCGGTAGGAACAGAAGGACCGAGTGTGAGCGAATATATTGCAGATATCCAGTTGATTTTAGAAAAACATAAACAATCTGGAAAAATTGATTTCCAACTTACACCTATGAACACTTTAATCGAAGGTGACTTGAAAGATTTATTTGAAGTAATTCAAGAAATTCATGAAAGTCCATTTAATAAAGGATTGGATAGAGTATGTACTAACATAAGAATTGATGATCGAAGAGACAAATCAAGAAAAATGAATGAAAAATTAGAATCAGTTAACAGACATTTAAACAAATAAAAAAAGACGAGTGTAAACTCGTCTTTTCTTTAATGATGCAAAATTGGATAACCGTATGTAAATATTGTTGCTAATGAGAAAAAGCCAAAAGATACTACAGTTATTGCACCAAAAAGAATGCCCAAAATATTTTTGTTTTTGAATGCTGAAATCAAACCAAATATTGCAAGAATAAAAACGGCAAGCATTAATAAAGAGAAAATATTAACGCCGATATGGATTTTTATTCCAAACAACTCAAATAGTTCCCCTGTGTCGATAAATGGCATTCCAATACCCCCAATACGTTTTCTTTTATTATCATATTAATTGTATAATTAATATGTGATTTTGTCGAGGTACTTTTTAAAAAAAGAGGAGGAAATACAATGAAAGTACATAGTTATGCTTTAGGAATAGTTGAAACTAACTGTTATATTATCGAAGGAGATAAGGAACTGCTAGTAATTGATCCGGGTGATAATGGACAATTTATAAACAAACGCATAGAGAAATTCAATAAAAAGTTAAGTGGTATTCTACTTACACATGCTCATTTTGACCATATAGGTGGCATTGATGATGTCGTTAAAAAATATGAAGTCGATGTATATGTTCATAAAGAAGAAAAATCATGGTTAACAGATACAGTGAAAAATGGATCTAAAAAATTCGCAGCATATCAATTACCTCAAGTTGTACAACATACAGTACCTTTAGTAATGGATGAAGGAACTCACAAGATAGGAGAGTTTGAGTTTGAAGCTCTACATACACCAGGGCATTCACCAGGTAGCTTGTCATTCGTTTTTGGTGATTTTGCAATTGTTGGGGATACTTTATTTAAAGGTGGAATAGGTAGAACGGATTTATATAAAGGTGATACTGAAACTTTGATTAAATCAATTGAAGATAAATTATTAGAATTAGATCCCAATACTACAATTTTTCCAGGACATGGTCCCGAATCAACTATTTCTGAAGAAGAAATGACAAATCCATATTTAAATGGGTTTAGTTAAATAAAAAAGCATTACACATAATGTGTAATGCTTTTTTTAATGATGACCGAAGCCTGGCTCTAATAAGAATGTTGAATAATATGTAAATCCAACAAAACATAATACTAAATAAATAGCGAATATATACATATACATTCTTTCTGTTAATTTTAAGTATCCCAATAATACGAAAAATCCTGTCTGAGCTACAAAGAAATACGCCATCATGTCCATTCCTCCGACATAAAACATTGTAGCAAATATAGCAGTCCAGAAGCCTAGAGTTTTATAAACTTTATCCATCTTCTTAAGAACCCCCTCTGTGTTTACTTTCTTATTCACATTTAATTATAAAGTTACTCTATACAAAAGTAAATAGCATTTTTAGCAAATTAAAAACTATCATGGAAGTAATCAGCGAAATTGAAAGCGTTTATATATATGAGGAGGAGA
Source organism: Mammaliicoccus sp. H-M34 (assembly GCF_022386495.1). NCBI lineage: Bacteria > Bacillati > Bacillota > Bacilli > Caryophanales > Staphylococcaceae > Mammaliicoccus > Mammaliicoccus sp. H-M34. Next base: position 107,900 of record NZ_JAJNIK010000001.1, on the reverse strand, counting down.
TTATGGAGAAATTATTCAAATCAATTATTAATGACGCAGTGAAATTAGAAGCTAGTGATATACATTTTATCCCAGTAATTGCTGATAAGGTTATTGTCCAAATGAGAATCAATGGCGAAAATAATCACTATGATTTATCGATGGATTCGAAGTTGTATAGTAGATTGTTAATTTATATGAAATTCATCTCTCATTTAGATGTAAGTGAAAGGAATAAAGCACAAAGCGGACAATATTTATATGAGCATGAGATAAGTTATTATTTGAGAATATCAACGATACCAATTAGCTTAGGTATTGAATCGTGCGCTATTAGAATAACACCACAATATTTTAGTGAGAGAGGATTTAGTAAGGATGATTTAGATTTTAAAGAAATTAGAAATGAAATATATAATGCTGAAGGATTATTTCTGTTTACTGGTCCCACTGGATCGGGCAAGTCCACATTGATGTATGAATTAATGCATGATTTAAAAAAAGTAAAAAACAAACATATTATCACTATTGAAGATCCAGTTGAACAAACTTTGGATGGTATTGTACAAGTTTCTGTTAATGAAAAAGCAAATATCTCTTATAATCAGTCATTCAAAGCCATTTTAAGGTGTGATCCTGATGTCATTATGATAGGTGAAATTAGAGATAAAGAAACTGCTAAACAAGTTATTCAAGCAAGTTTAAGCGGTCATTTAGTACTTTCAACAATGCATGCTAAAAATAATATTGGCGCAATACACAGGTTAATCGAATTAGGTATTACTACTGAACAAATTAAACAAGGTATATCATGTATCGCAAATCAGCGCTTAGTTAAACAAAATGACTCCAGTCGCAGTAGAGTTATGACTTATTTATTCAATGATGACATTGTTAAGTATATGGTGTGTGATTTTAATGAATAAAGGCAATGTCTTAAAAAAAGAAAAAGTATTATATCTAATAAGACTTTCAGACATGTTGAAACAAGGTTTTACCTTGTTAGAAGCAATTCAATTATTGAATGATCAATTTCCTCAATTGTCTAAAAAAGAATTAAAGATAAAAGTAATTGGACTAGTCAAAGATACTGGACAATTACACGAAGTTCTAAAATTTTTAAATTATCCTCAAGTAATCTTAACTCAAATATATTTTGGTGAACAATATGGAAACTTGATTGAAACAGTTGATCATTCCATTTTATATTTAAGAAAAATTGAGCAAGTAAAAGAAAGATTTATAAAAACAATTCAATATCCTGCTTTATTATTCTGCATTTTTTTCATGTTATTAGCTGCAGTAAATCAGACAATCATTCCTCAATTTAGTGAAATATACGAATCTATGAATGTTGAAATTTCAACTTCATTAAAAGTAATAACGACAATTTTTTCTTATTTACCCACAACTATTTTTACATTGTTTTTAAGTTTAGTACTTATTCTCCTCATTATTTACTTAAATTATAGTAGTAAAGACGTATCTAAAAGAATTTCATTCTCCAATAAAATACCTTTAATAAACAAATATATATCTATGTATCATTCATATAGAATATCTAGGGACTTTTCATTTTTTATACAAAACGGAATAACGCTTAATAAAATAATTGAAATATACATGATGCAAACAAAAGATAGCTTTTTAAAGTACATTGGCTTATCAATAAATAAATCTATGGAAAAAGGTGAATCGTTCCCGGATGCGATAAAAAAATTAGGATGTTTCGAGGAGCATTTAATTCATTATATTAAACACGGAGAAAATAAATCAAAGTTAGATATGGAATTGCATTATTTCAGTGTATTTATGTTAGACAAACTAGAAAAAACTTTTATAAAACATTTGAAATGGATTCAGCCAATTGTATTTGGCATTTTAGCATTACTCATTATAACGCTTTATTTAATTATAATTTTACCAATGTTGCAGATGGTAGAAGGAATAAAATGAAAGGGTGTAATAGATGAAAAGTTTTAAATTATTTTGTAAAAAAGAAGGTTTCACACTAGTAGAAATGTTGATAGTACTTTTAATCATAAGTATCTTGTTGATAATCATCATTCCTAACATTAGTAAGCAATCGGAAACAGTTAAAAGTACTGGTTGTCAAGCTCAAGTAAAGATGGTAGCTGGACAAGTTGAAGCTTATACGTTAAAGCATGATGCTAAACCGAATTCTGTAAATGATTTAGTAAGTGATGGTTATATCAATGATAAACAGCTTACTTGTAAATCAGGCGAAAGAATAACTTTGCAAAATGGCGAAGTAGTTGCTAATTAATGTGCAATAAAGGATTTACTTTAATTGAAATGATATTTGTAATTTCAATTTTAAGCATGATTATGATGTTAACAATGTTCTTATCAATTAATGCAATCGATAAAGTTGATTTAACAAATGGAATATATGATTTAGAAACAAAGTTAGAGTATTTAGAAACAAAATCTATTGCTACAAAAAAGCCGATTTTAGTTTGGTTTAAACCTAATTCAGAGAAAATTTATTATCAAATAGAAAGAAATCAAATTCAGACACTTACATTATATAAAGGAAATATTTCAAAAGATAATAAGTTTACTACGTTAGTATATGATGGTGAAGGAAATATCAATCAGTTTGGTACTTTGAAAATCATTTTTAATAACAAAAAATATAAAATTATATTTCGGATTGAGAAAGGGAGATATAGAATTGTTGAAGAATAATAACGGGTATGTTTTTATAGATTTTATGCTTTCGATATTTATTATCATGTTATTGAGTGGAACTTTATTACCATTAGTGACTTCTTTAAATAAAAATATTGAAAAAGAACATAATAAAATAAAACTATATCAGTTGTTATATCAAACTATTCAATCTCCTAGCGATGATCTCAAATATGATGTAAGGCGATATAAATATTTAAATTTAAAAAATCAAATTTGCTTGGAAGATGAAATGAAAAATGAAAAAGTTTGTGTTAAAAAATAATAAAGGGTTTACTATGATCGAGATGTTGCTGTCTTTATCATTTTTATTAATTATACTCGCGCTTATACCTATATTAATTAAAAGTATTTATACTTTAAAAGATAATGCTATCGACCATACTAATTACGAATTAATCATGTTTAGAAAAGATTTATCTGAAGAAATTAAAGATTGTAAGGTTATCATCGATTATTCAAACACGAGGATAAAGTGTATTCGCAATAGAAACTCAACAGAATACACTTTATTAAATTCAAAAATTTTTAAAAGTATAAACGGTAAAGGTAATATTACATTACTAAATAATGTTGAAAGTTTGAATATACAGCAATTACATCAAAATACCCTCAAATTAGATTTACTGATTAGGAAGGGTGACAAAAAAGTTCATGAAGAAATTTATATTTAAAAATGAAGGATTTATTCTGCCTTTTGTACTAGGGATATTATTTATTTATTCAGCTTTTCTATCATTTTATTTAGTTCAATATAGTTATAAATTAAATATTTATCATAATTTAGAGCAGTACTATCAACGAGAAATAAAAATAATTTTAAATAATAAATAATATTAGACTTTTTATTTTCTGAATAATGAGATAGAATAAAGTTTAAGTTGAAATGTAACAACTAAGGAGTAGATTTAATGTCGATAGTGTTAGTTGGTTTTATGGGTGTTGGCAAAACAACGATAGGTAAATTGTTAAGTGAACATTATGACAGGCCTTTAGTAGATATAGATACTTATATCGTTGAAATTACACAATTACCAATTCCACAAATTTTTGAAAATTTTGGTGAAGCATATTTTAGAGATTTAGAATATAAAGCTTTGCAAAAATGGATTGGTAAAGATGTTATTATTTCAACTGGTGGTGGTATTATAGAATCTGAACTTTCGAAAGATATTTTGAAAGATAATTTGAATACATTCTGGTTAAAATGTGATATTGAAATACTATTTAATAGAATTAATCATGATAATAATAGACCGAATGCAAGAGGTAAATCTTTAAATGAATTAAAAACCTTGTATTCAAAACGAGAATTAAGTTATAATGAAATCGCATACAAACATATTGATGCAAGCAGACCTAAAGAAGTAGTTGCAAGTGAGATTATTGAATCTTTATAAGCATATATAATTGCGAATGATCAAAGTTAGAGAGAGTGAATGTTATATTCATCGCCGAAGGAGCAAACCATTTTTGAGTGAATCTCTCAGGCAAAAGGATAACTTTGTGACGCATTCCTGAAGAGTACTTCAACAGGGTAGCGAAAGCTACCCTGTTTTTTTATTATACATATTTAGAAGGGGAGAGGTATGATGACTACAGAATTAAAGAAAACACCTTTATATCAAACATATATCGATCAAGGTGCTAAAGTTATTGATTTTTCTGGCTGGGCATTACCAGTTCAATTTTCAAGTATTAAAGAGGAACATAATGCTGTAAGAACAAAAGTTGGCATCTTTGATGTTAGCCATATGGGTGAAATTATTGTTACTGGTGAAGAAGCAGATCAATTTGTTCAATATGCTTTAACAAACGATTCTTCAATTTTAAATGAAACGAAAGCACAATATACAACACTTTGTAACGAAAAAGGTGGGGTTGTTGATGATTTAGTTATATATAAATTGGATGAATCAGTTTATTTCTTAGTTGTTAATGCTGGTAATACTGATATAGATTTTGAATGGTTACAAAAAATTGAAGGATTTAATGTAAACATTGAAAATAAATCTTCAGAATATGGTCAATTAGCTATTCAAGGACCAGAAGCTCGCGATTTAATTCAAAAATTAGTAGATGTAAATGTAAGTGAAATGAAAATGTTTGAGTTTCAACAAAAAGTTAGTTTATTTGGTAAAGAAGTTATTTTGTCACAATCAGGTTATACAGGTGAAGATGGCTTTGAAGTATATTGTCAATCTGAAGACACTAAAGAAATTTGGGATGGTTTCATAAGTGAAGGTGTCGTGCCTTGTGGTTTAGGCGCTCGCGATACGCTAAGATTAGAAGCTGCTCTACCGCTACATGGTCAAGACTTATCTGAACAAATCACACCTTATGAAGCAGGTATTGGATTTGCAGTCAAACCTTTAATTGAGGCAGATTTTATTGGTAAGTCTGTTCTTAAAGACCAGAAAGAAAATGGTGCAGAAAGAAAATCAATTGGTATTGAAATGATTGATAAAGGCATACCTAGAACGGATTATAAAATTTTAGATCCTGATAGTAATGAAATTGGATATGTCACATCAGGCACTCAATCGCCATCAACTGGAAAAGCAATAGCAATGGGATTAATCAAGAAAGAAGCGTTTGAATTAGATAAAGACATTTTAATTCAAGTAAGAAAAAGACAAGTAAAAGCTAAAATTGTAAAAAAATCATCATTTAAATCATAGGAGTGAATAAAATGGGTCACCGCTATATACCTTTAACTGAAAAAGATAAATCAGAAATGTTAGATTTCATAGGTATTAAATCTGTAGATGAATTGTTTACTGATATACCTGAATCTGTAAGATTTAATAAAACACTGAATATTAAAGAGAAAAAACCAGAAACTACTTTATTAAGAGAATTATCACAAATTGCTAATAAGAATATTACGAGTGAAACACATGCGTCATTTTTAGGAGCAGGTGTTTATGATCACTATATACCGACTGTAGTAGATCATGTCATCTCTCGTTCTGAGTTTTATACTGCATATACACCATATCAACCTGAAATTTCTCAAGGTGAATTACAAGCTATATTTGAATTCCAAACATTAATATGTGAATTAACAGGAATGGATGTAGCAAATTCGTCAATGTATGATGGAGGTACTGCTTTTGCTGAAGCTGCAGTACTTGCTGCAGGACACACAAAAAAGAAAAAAGTAATTGTATCTAAATCAGTACATTACCAGTCTATAGAAGTGCTTAAAACATATACTAAAGCCCAAGATATTGAAGTTGTCAAAGTTGACTTAGACGGCACAGTAACTGATTTGGATAAATTAAAAGAAGTTATCGATGATGATACTGCAGCTGTTTGTGTTCAATATCCGAACTTCTTTGGTTCATTAGAAGATTTAGAAGCAATTAAACAATTGATTGAAGATAAGAAGGCGTTGTTTATCGTTTCTAGTAATCCATTAGCTCTAGGTTTAATTACACCTCCTGGAGAATTTGGAGCAGATATCGTTGTTGGGGATGCTCAAGTATTCGGTATTCCAGCCCAATACGGTGGCCCACATTGTGGTTATTTTGCATCTACTAAGAAATTAATGCGAAAACTACCAGGTCGTCTAGTTGGTCAAACACAAGATGAAGATGGTAATAGAGGCTTTGTGCTAACACTACAAGCTCGTGAACAACATATAAGAAGAGATAAAGCTACTTCAAATATTTGTTCTAACCAAGCATTGAATGCTTTGGCTGCATCTGTATGCATGAGTGCATTAGGTAAAAATGGTGTATATGAAATGGCAAAACTAAATATGGAAAATACGACGTATATGAAACGTAAAATGCAAGAAGCAGGCTTTGAAGTATTAGAAAGTATTTCATTTAATGAATTTGTTGTTAAATTTAATAAATCTATTAGTGACATCAATAAAGATTTATTAGAAGAAGGTATAATAGGTGGTTTTGATTTAGGATTTATGAATGACGACTTTAAAAATCACATGCTAATTGCCGTAACTGAACTAAGAACAAAAGATGATATTGATACATTTATCCAAAAAGTAGGTGAATATAGTGCGTAAACCATCAAGTGAATTAATTTTTGAAAGATCTAGAAAAGATAGATTTGCATATTCATTACCAGAAAAAGAAGTTGAAACACAAAATGTTCAAGAAATACTAGGAGATAAATTTACTAGAAAACAAAAAGCTGAGTTGCCAGAGGTTAGTGAATTAGACTTAATGCGACACTATACAGAATTGTCGAATAAAAATCATGGTGTAGATACAGGTTTCTATCCTTTAGGTTCATGTACTATGAAATACAACCCTAAAATAAATGAAAAAGTAGCAAGAATGTCTGGATTTGCTAATGCACATCCATTACAAGATGTATCAACAGTACAAGGGTCACTAGAAATAATATACGACTTACAAGAACATTTAAAAGAAATTACTGGAATGGATGAAGTAACATTACAACCTGCTGCCGGAGCCCATGGTGAATGGACTGCACTATTAATGATTAAAGCCTTCCACGAAGCAAATAATGATTTTAATAGAACTAAAGTAATCGTTCCAGATTCTGCACATGGTACGAATCCAGCATCAGCTAAAGTAGCAGGATTTGATACTGTTACAGTTAAATCAAATGAAAAAGGGCTAGTAGATATAGAAGATTTAAAACGAGTAGTAGGTGATGACACTGCTGCAATTATGTTAACAAATCCAAATACATTAGGTTTATTTGAAGAAGATATTGTAGAAATTAGAGAAATCGTCCATCAAGCTGGTGGTAAACTTTATTATGATGGTGCAAATCTAAATGCTATAATGAGTAAAGTAAGACCAGGAGACATGGGGTTTGATGCAGTACATTTAAACTTACACAAAACATTTACTGGACCACATGGTGGCGGTGGACCTGGATCTGGACCTGTTGGCGTTAAATCAGATTTAATACCATATTTACCTAAACCAACAGTTGTAAAAGAAAATGATTCTTACAAATTCGAACATGATATGCCAAATTCTATTGGTCGAGTTAAGCCATTCTTCGGTAATTTCGGCATTTACTTAAGAGCCTACACTTACATTAGAACGATGGGGCCAGATGGATTAAAAGCTGTTTCTGAAACAGCAGTTCTAAATGCGAATTACATGTTGAGAAGATTACAAGATCATTTCGATACGCCATATACGCAACATTGTAAACATGAATTTGTTATAAGTGGTTCTAGACAGAAAAAACTTGGTGTAAGAACATTGGATATTGCAAAACGACTATTAGATTTCAATTTCCATCCACCTACAATCTACTTCCCAATAAATGTGGAAGAATGTATGATGATAGAACCAACAGAAACTGAATCAAAAGAAACTTTAGATGCTTTTTGTGACACTTTAATACAAATTGCAAAAGAAGCGGAAGAGAATCCAGAAACAGTCTTAGATGCACCACATACTACTGTTATAGGACGTTTAGATGAAACACAAGCAGCTAGAAAACCTGTTTTAAAATTCGAGTTGCTAAAAGAAGAAAAAAATTAATAAAAAAGGATGAATTCAATTAGAATTCATCCTTTTTTATTATTTAGACTTAACTTTCCCAGTCCATTTTTTATATCCGCCTTTAAGCATGTACAAGTCTGTATAACCTTTTTTCTTCATCATTCTTGCAGCTCTGGAACTTGCTACACCATTTGCATCACAAAAATAAATAGGTTGGTCTTTACGTAACCCTTGGTATCTTGTACGAAAGACACTCATTGGTATGTTTCTTGCCCCGATGATATGACCATATTCAAAATCAGCCTTTTCACGTAAGTCGATAACTTGTGCCTTCCTTAAACCCTTGTGAAACTCATTTTGATCTAATTCTTTAACTGCGCGCTTATTCAATGAATAGTTAATTGCCATATAAATGATAATCAAGACTAGGACTATGAGCGCGATGTACCAATAATTCATGGTCTAATTCCTCCCAATTCAAGTCGATACTACTATTATAAGATTTCTTGTGAGATTTATCAAAATTTTTTTGCTAAAATAGACAAGTATATAGAATTAATTGAATAGGAGTTTTTAATTGTGAAAGAAACTTGGCACTTTATAAACACAAAATCAAATGATCCATACTATAATATGGCAGTAGATGAAGCACTCATGAACTTCGTAAGCAGAGGTGAAATAGATCCAGTAATCAGGTTTTATACATGGAACCCTGCAACATTATCTATAGGGTATTTTCAAAAACTAACTAAAGAAATAGATATTGAGAAAGTTAAAGAAAAAGGTTATGGACTTGTTAGACGTGCAACAGGTGGTAGAGGCGTCTTACACGACAAAGAACTGACATATAGTGTTATCGTTCCAGAATCGCATCCAAATATGCCTAAAACAGTTACAGAAGCATATAGAGTAATATCAGAAGGATTATTAGAAGGATTTAAATCATTAGGCTTTGATGCTTATTTTTCTATTCCTAAGACAAAAGAAGCAAGAGATAAATTAAAGACACCTCGGAGTTCAGTTTGTTTTGATGCACCAAGTTGGTATGAACTTGTAGTAGAGGGTAGAAAAATAGCAGGGAGTGCTCAAACGAGACAAAAGGGTGTTATTTTACAACATGGATCTATTTTACAAGATATAGATGTAGACGAGTTATTTGATATGTTCATATATAGAAATGATAGATTGAAAGATAAAATGAAAGCAGCATTCGTGGATAAAGCAGTGGCCATAAATGATTTAGCTGACAGACATATTACTATTGAAGAAATGGAACAAGCATTTCATGATGGATTTAAAAAAGGGCTAGATATAGAATATAAGCCTTTGAACTTTACGGCTGAACAACTAGCAGAGATTAAACAAATAGAAGAAAAATATAAATCAGAAGAATGGACGTATAGAAAATAAAGAACATATTTAGATTTATATTCTTACATTGCGCATTAGTCGAATTGTAAAAAAAAAGAGACCATAGAGGTCTCTTTTTTATTTATTTCTACGCTTTTGTTTGCGCATTGCTTTCTTATATTTTCTTTGATCTGGTGTTAAGAAGAAGAAATAGTAAATCAAATAAATGATTAACCCAAATATTATGAGTGAAATAATCATTCTAATAAATCCCATTATAAAGAAATCAAGGTTCATAATTAACCCGAATAGTGCTACTGCAATAATTAAATAAAATAAAACATTTTTCATAGAATCTCACCTTAATTTGTTAGTCTATTAAATATAGCACAAATCAACTTTGTACTCACTTAATTTGTCCTATTTCTTCGTCTAAATTATTTAACTGATTGATTGATTTTTCTACTGCTTTTTTATCTTTTTTATTATAAGCTTCGTTTAAATCTTTAAATACTTTTTCGATTCCATTGGATAATTTCAGCATACTTTTATGCAAATCTTTATAATCTTCCGGGATAGATTTCCCTTTCATTTCGTCTTTATATTTATTTGTAATAGTCTTTTGATCATTATATATGTTATCTAGTTCACTTTTTGTATCTTCATCATTAAATTTAGTTTTTACATCTTTTTTGATTTTGTTGTAACTTGAGATATTTGTCTTAGTTTCATTCACAAAACGAGTTGATGATTTTAAATATTGAGTTGTAAATTGTTTGGTAGATTGTTTTTTAGTTTGTTTTATTGAGCTTTCTATACTCGATTCTTTTTGTTTATATGTTTTGTTTTTATCTTCTAAATCTAGAACTTCTTGTTTATGTTTTCTATTATCGCTTTTTAATGTTGATTTCTTTTCTTCTAGTTGTTGAACTTTATCATTACCACACGCTGATAATACAACTGAACTTGCCATGATTGCTATTATTGTTTTTCTCATGTTTATTAACTCCCAATGTTTTACTGTGAAAAATTTATTGTATGTATGCTATTATTTTAATGTATATAGATTTATTGTACAAATAGAAAGGGGATAAATATGAAAATTAATAAATTGAGACAAGTTATGAATCAAAAAGAATTAGATGCAGTAGTCATACTTTCACCATATAACTGTAGATATCTTTCTGGATTTACTGGTACTAGTGGTAGTCTGTTAATTACACAAGATGATTCCCAATTAATTACAGATTTTAGATATATTCAACAAGCAAATGATCAAGCTAAAGATTTTGAAGTTATAAACCAAGAAGGTCCAATGTTAGCAAAAATAAATGAATTAATTGAACAAGGTAAGTATAAAAAAGTTGGTGTTGAAGCTGATTTAATAACTTATAATAATTATCAATCATTGAATACAGATAATGTTGAGCTTTCTTCTATTGAAGGTGTAATTGAAACGATTAGAATGATTAAAGATGAATTTGAAATTAAACAAATTCAAAAAGCTGCTGATATAGTGGATGAAACATATGAACATATCCTTAAATGGATTAAACCAGGGATGACTGAAAATGAAGTAAACAATGAAATGGAAATGTTTATGAGAAGTAAAGGGGCTACTTGTTCATCATTTGATACTATAGTTGCTTCAGGTCATCGTGGTGCACTACCTCATGGTGTAGCAAGTAATAAAGTAATTGAACATGGTGACATGATTACATTAGATTATGGTGCACTATATGAAGGATATGTAAGTGATGTGACGAGAACATTTGCGATAGGTGAACCAAAAGAAGAAATGAAAAAAATATATAATATTGTATTAGAAGCTCAATTAGCTGCTTTAGAGCAAATTAAACCAGGTATGACAGGTAAAGAGGCAGATTCAATTGCGAGAGATATTATTAAAGGATATGGTTATGGAGATGCGTTTGGTCACTCTCTAGGGCATGGTATTGGCTTAGAGGTGCATGAAGGACCTGGACTATCCCAAAAATCAGATATTGTACTTGAAGAAAACATGTGTATAACATTAGAACCAGGTATATATATAGATGGATTAGGTGGAGTTAGAATAGAAGATGATGTATTAGTTACAAAAAATGGCTTACAACGCTTTACTAAAACTTCAAAAGACCTTATTATTTTATAAGAAGGTATAAATAGGAGGAAAATGAATGATTTCAGTTAATGATTTTAAAACAGGTTTAACAATTAAAGTTGAAAATGGGATTTGGAAAGTATTAGATTTCCAACACGTAAAACCAGGTAAAGGTGCAGCTTTTGTTCGTTCTAAATTAAGAAATTTAAGAACTGGTGCAATCCAAGAAAAAACTTTCAGAGCTGGCGAAAAAGTAGAAAAAGCTCAAATTGAAAACAGTCGCATGCAATATTTATATGCAAATGGTGATAGCCATGTATTTATGGATAACGAAACTTATGATCAATTAGAATTACCAGAGGAAAGATTAGAATACGAACTTAAATTCATTAAAGAAAATATGGAAGTTCATATTCAATCATATGAAGGCGAAACAATTGGTATTGAATTACCAAACACAGTAACATTACAAGTAACTGAAACTGAACCAGGTATCAAAGGTGATACTGCTACAGGTGCAACTAAACAAGCGACAGTAGAAACTGGTTACAGCTTAAATGTTCCTTTATTTGTTAATGAAGGAGATTTACTTGTTATAAACACTACTGATGGTAGTTACGTATCAAGAGGTTAATCAGAAAGAATAAATGATAAAATGATCAATAGATATAAATTCTATTGGTCATTTTTGATTAAATATTAAAATCTCTTGAATTGGTATGACCACTAAAGTAAAATGTATGAAGTGTAAAGAATTAGAATTTAAAAGGAGATTTTCAAATGAACTTAAAACAAATTAAAGAATTAGTTGATGTACTAGACAATTCTTCTTTAACTGAAATTGACATTAATGATAAAGATTTTAAATTAACTTTAAAAAAAGAAATTAAGCAAGAAATTATTTATAGCCAAGGTACTTCGAACGTAGTTGCTGAACAACCACAACAAATTTCTCAACCTTCTCCTCAACAAAATGTTGAAGCAGAGGCACCAAGTGGTTTAACTATTAATGCTCCAATGGTAGGAACATTTTACAAATCCCCATCTCCAGACGAAGGTCCGTATGTACAAGTCGGCTCACATGTTGATGCTGATTCAACTGTTTGTATTTTAGAAGCTATGAAACTATTTAATGAAATACAAGCAGAGGTTTCAGGAGAAATCACTGAAATATTAGTTGAAGACGGACAAATGGTAGAGTATGGCCAACCGTTATTCAAGGTGAAATAATATGAAAAAAGTATTAATTGCTAATAGAGGGGAAATAGCTGTAAGAATCATTAGAGCTTGTAGAGAGCTAGACATACAAACAGTCGCAATTTATTCAGAAGCTGATAAAGATGCATTACATACTCAAATTGCAGATGAAGCTTATTGTGTAGGACCAACACAATCTAAAGATTCATACTTACATGTTCCTAATATTATTTCAATAGCAAAATCAACAGGATGTGATGGCATCCATCCAGGATATGGTTTCTTAGCTGAAAATAGTGACTTCGCTGAAATGTGTGAAGCGTGCCAAATTAAATTTATTGGACCTAGTTACCAATCGATACAAAAAATGGGTATAAAAGATGTAGCTAAAGAAGAAATGATTAAAGCTGATGTGCCTGTTGTACCAGGTAGTGATGGACTAGTAGATACAGTTAAAATTGCAAAAAGATGTGCTAAACAAATTGGATACCCTGTAATAATTAAAGCAACTGCCGGTGGTGGTGGTAAAGGTATAAGAATAGCGCGAAATGAAGAAGAACTTGTAACTGGATTTAGAATGACTCAACAAGAAGCTGAAACAGCATTTGGTAATAAAGGGCTTTACTTAGAAAAATTCATCGAAAACTTTAGACATATAGAAATACAAGTAATGGGCGATTCGGAAGGTAATGTTATCCATCTGGGAGAACGTGATTGTACGATTCAAAGACGTATGCAAAAGTTAGTAGAAGAATCTCCTTCTCCAGTTCTTTCAGAAGTTATGAGAAAAGAAATGGGTGAAGCGGCAATTAGAGCAGCAAAAGCTGTTAATTATGAAAACGCAGGGACGATTGAGTTTATTTACGATTTAGATGCTGAAGCATTCTATTTTATGGAAATGAATACACGTATTCAAGTTGAACACCCAGTAACAGAGATGGTTACGGGTATGGATTTAGTTAAGTTACAACTTAAAGTTGCCAGTGGTGAAACTTTACCATTAACACAAGATGAAGTTAATTTAAATGGGCATGCAATCGAGTTTAGAATTAACGCTGAAAGTCCATTTAAGAAATTTATGCCTTCTCCAGGTAAAATTAATCAATATTTAACACCAGGAGGATTTGGTGTTCGAATAGATTCAGCTTGTTACACAGGATATACAATCCCGCCATATTACGATTCAATGGTAGCTAAACTAATCGTGCATGGTAAAGACCGAACTGAAGCTATACAAATAGGTAAAAGAGCGTTAACAGAATTTTTAGTTGCAGGCATTGATACGACTATCCCATTCCATTTAAGATTGTTAGAAAACGATGTGTTTGAATCAGGTGATTTTAATACCAATTTCCTAGAGATTCATGATATTATAAATAATGAAGATAAATAGGGAGGGATTCAAGTGGCTAAAACAATTGAGAATGAAAAGCCTTCTTTAGGTAAAATTGAGATTGCACCAGAAGTAATTGAGGTAATAGCGAGTATTGCTACTACTGATATTAAAGGTGTATCTCATATGCAATCCGTTTTTAATAAGAATTCCCTAGAAAAATTCGGGAAAAAGAATTTTGGTAAAGGTATAAAAGTCGATATAAAAGATGAAGGCATCTATATTAATGTTTATTGTACATTTGATTATGGTACAAAAATTTCTGAAACTGCACGAAAAGTTCAATCAGAAATTAAACAAGCATTAAATACGATGACTGCATTAACTCCTAAAGAAGTTAATGTTCATATCGTTAATATACATTTCCAATAATAAAAAATGATTAATTAAGAGGATGCGTGCATCCTCTTATTCTTTGAAGGAGAAGAATATGAAAAGAACAGAATTAAGAGAACTCGTCTTTAAAACACTATATCAATTAGAAAATAATAAAACAGAATTAACGGTAGAAGAAGCAATTAACTACTTAGTTGATGATTTCAAAGGTGAACAATATTTATATGTTAAGAATTTTGTTAATGAAGTCACTGACAAAAAAGAAGAACTTGATGAAATATTCAAACCTCATTTGAAAAATTGGACATTAGAACGTCTGCTTAAGACAGATCGTATCATTTTAAGAATGGCATCATATGAATTAAATTATACAGATACACCGCAGAAGGTAATTTTTAATGAGGCAGTTGAAATTGCCAAAATATACAGTGATGACGATCATTATAAATTTATAAACGGTGTATTAAGCAGTTTATCAAAATAATAAAGAGTGATATAAATGGATAAATATTTATCAGTTACAGCTATAACAAAATATATCAAATATAAATTTGATCAAGATCCTCATTTACAAAATGTATTTATAAAGGGTGAAATATCAAATTTCAAAAGACATTCAAGTGGACACCTTTATTTTGCTTTAAAAGACGATAAAGGTGTATTAAGTGCGATGATGTTTAAGTCAAATGCTAATCAACTGTCATTTGAACCTAAAGAAGGCGACCAAGTGTTAATTGAAGGACGTATTGGTATATATGAATCTAGAGGATCGTATCAAATATATGTTCAATCGATGCAATTAGATGGTGTTGGTCTTTTATATGAGAAATTTGAAGCTCTAAAAAAAGAATTAATGGAAAAAGGATATTTTAATAGCGAACATAAACTAAATATTCCTAAGTATCCTAGAAAAATAGCTGTATTAACTGCGTCTACTGGGGCAGCAATTAGAGATATTTGTTCTACCTTAGACAAACGCTATCCACTTGCTGAGCAAGTATTAATTAGCACACTAGTACAAGGTAAAGAAGCTAAGGATAATATCATTAACAATATACAACAAGCTGACGCAATGGACGTTGATGTTATTATCGTTGGTCGTGGTGGTGGATCTATTGAAGATTTGTGGAGTTTTAATGAAAGGGAAGTTGTAGAAGCAATTTATAACTGTTCCACACCTATTATTTCTGCTGTAGGTCATGAAACGGATACCACTTTAAGTGATTTTGTAAGTGATGTGAGAGCAGCTACACCAACACAAGCAGCTGTGATAGCGACACCAGATATTAATGCACTATATCAACTAATTGCTAATGCTCGTCAATATTTAACAAAACATGTTACTCAAAGTATTCAACAAGATAAACAAAAATTAAAGCAGCTCTCATCATATTATAAATTGAAGACACCTTCATTATTATATGATCAAGAAACACAGAAATTAGACGATTATCAAAAACAATTAACCAGAAATTTAGAGCAAACTATTTTACAAAATAAACATAAAATAGATATATTGCAAAATAAATTGAGAATAGCTCCAATCTATAATAAAACAACACAATATAGACAAGATTATGACAGATTAAATATTATGCAAAATCAGCTTATCAACAGGATTATTACACAAAAAAAGCAAATACTTAAAAGCAAGTTGGCCCAATTAGATGCACTGAGTCCAACGCAAATTATGCTTAGAGGTTATTCAATAATTGAAAAAAATGATAAAATCATTACAAGTAAAGATGATTTAAATGTAGAAGATGACATTACTATCAATTTAAAAGATGGTAAAATAGAAGCTAATGTAAAAGAAATTAGGTGACAATGTGGCTAAAGAACAAACTTTTGAAGAAATGATGGTTGAATTAGAGAAAGTCGTAGGTAAACTAGATGAAGAAAATATTTCATTAGAAGAATCTATTGAACTTTATCAACGTGGAATCGAATTAAGTAGTAAATGTGAATTGAAACTTAAAGAAGCAGAAGAAAAAGTAAATAAACTTGTTCAAAAAGAAGGTGATTCAGATGAGTCAGATCATGAATAATTATGTAGACAAATTTAATGAAGCTATAAAATCTACAAAGCTTGATCCAGTAGTTGAAACTAAGCTAGAAGAAAGCATGAGATATTCATTATCAGCTGGTGGTAAACGTATAAGACCTGTTTTACTTTTAATGACATTATCAATGCTTAAAATTGATATCAAAAAAGGTATGGAAACTGCGAAAGCACTAGAAATGATACATACTTATTCTCTAATACATGATGATTTACCTGCTATGGATAATGATGATTTTAGACGCGGTATGAAGACAAATCATAAAGTTTATGGGGATGCTACTGCAATACTTGCTGGAGATGCATTATTAACTAAAGCATTCGAACTTATTACTAAAGATACATATTTAGGCTCAGAAGAAAAAGTTAAAATTATTAGATTGCTTTCAGAATCAGCTGGTCATCAAGGAATGGTTGGTGGTCAAGTATTAGATATGGACAGTGAAGATAAAGAAATATCACTAGACACTCTACGTAAAATCCATAGGTATAAAACTGGTGCACTTATACGTTTCTCTGTAGTTGCTGCTTGTACAATAGCAAAAGTTAATAGCAAAACATTTTTACTACTAGATTCTTTTAGCCAAGAGTTAGGTTTGATCTTTCAAATTAAAGATGATTTATTAGATATTGAAGGTGACTTTGATAAAATCGGTAAATCAGTTGGAAGCGATGAAAATAATAATAAAAGTACTTATGTTTCACTCTTAGGTAAGACAAATACTAAAGTTGCTTTAGAACAACACGTAAATCAAGCATTGTATTTACTTGAACAATTAGAAGATAAATATAATATTGATGAACTGAAATCACTTACTCAATTATTTGCAAATAGAGAAAATTAAAAACAGTAAACTAAAGCGTTAGATCGTTTCGTAAGAAATAGTGCTGAAGGTGGTTAAACAATGGATGTATCTAGCATAAAAAATCCATCCTTTATCAAAGATTTATCTAATCAAGAACTTGAACAGTTAAGCAGTGAAATTAGAAAATTTTTAATAGAAACATGTTCAATAACTGGTGGACATATTGGAGCTAACTTAGGTGTGGTTGAATTAACGCTTAGTTTGCATAAACATTTTAATAGTCCTATAGATAAAATTATATGGGATGTTGGACACCAATCTTATATTCATAAAATTTTAACTGGTAGAGGTCATGAATTCAATTCTTTAAGACAATATAAAGGTTTATGTGGATTTCCTAAAACGAAAGAGTCTCGGCATGATGTATGGGAAGCTGGGCATAGCTCTACTTCATTATCAGCTGCTATGGGGATGGCAAAAGCACGTGATATTTTAGGAAACACAAATCATGTTGTACCTGTTATTGGTGATGGTGCTTTGACAGGTGGGATGGCACTTGAAGCACTGAACCATATAGGACATGACAAAACTAATTTAACGATTATATTAAACGATAATGAAATGAGTATAGCGCCTAATGTAGGTGCTATGCATAATATGTTTGGAAGAATTAGAACAAATCACAACTACAATAGATTTAAGTTTGATGCTGAAAGTTTTATGAATAGACTTCCTGGTGGAGATCGTTTAAGAGTTTCAGCAGACAAAATAAAGGATAGTTTAAAGTATTTAGTTGTAGATGGTATATTTTTTGAAGAATTAGGCATTAAATATATCGGACCAGTCAATGGTCATAATTTCAAAGAATTAGATGAAGCTATCAATACATCTAAACAAATAAATAAACCTGTGTTAATACACGTTGTAACTAAAAAAGGTAAAGGCTATAAACCTGCTGAAGTAGATACTATTGGTACTTGGCATGGTCTTGGACCCTATAAACTTGAAACTGGTGAGGTTATTAAAGGTAATGCAGAAGGACCAGCTTGGAGTGCATTAATGAGTAATCAAGTTCTAGAGTACGCTAAACAAGACAAACGTGTTGTTGCTATTACACCTGCAATGCCAGTAGGTTCAAAACTAACTAAGTTCCAGCAAGAATTACCAGATCAATTTTTTGATGTTGGTATTGCCGAGCAACACGCCGTTACGATGGCAGCTGGATTAGCAACTCAAGGTATGAAACCGTATGTAGCGATTTATTCAACATTTATGCAACGAGCGTATGATCAATTATTACATGATGTAGATAGACAGAATTTAAACGTATTATTTGGTGTTGATAGAGCAGGTCTTGTAGGTGCGGATGGTGAAACACATCAAGGTGTGTTCGATGTTGGATTTTTAAGTCAATTTCCGAATTTTACTATTATGATGCCTAAAGACGGTAATGAAGCAATGGATATGGTAAATACAGCATTTAAAACAGATCATGGTCCTATGGCTATAAGATATCCCCGTGGAAATGCTCCTATGCTAAGGGATACTAAAGAACATGAAATTTTAGACATTGGCACATGGACGTATGAACGAAAAGGAAGTAATTTATCTTTAATTAGTTATGGTCCAACTGTTAATTTCATTTCTGATATTGCAGATGAATTATTAAAAGAAGGTATTAATGTTAATGTCATTAATGCACGATTTATTAAGCCTATGGACTTTGAAATGCTACATGAATTAGGTGAAGAGTCTATGCCTATTATCACGATAGAAGAATCAATGTTAACTGGTGGATTAGGAAGCCAAATAGCAACTTTCTTAAAAGATCATGATTATAAGAATGTATTACGTAGAATTGGTATTGATAATGAATATATTGAACATGGTGATGTAGATTTATTATTAGAAGATATAGGTATCTCTAAAGCAAAAATTAAATCACTTGCAAAATCTTTAATAAAATAATATTTATAAATATATGAATAATTATATTGAAAGTGACGCTTTAGTAGTTCTAAAGCGTCTTTTAATATATTAATAGCGCTTACATTACTATTTTTGTTAATTTTATGCTATTATAAGTGTATAAATATTCATTAACAGAGGTGTATGAAATGGCGAACAAAACAATGCGTCAAATTAAGATAAGAGAAATAATTTCTAACGAACAAATAGAAACTCAAGAAGAGCTCGTAAAGCGATTAAATGAATACGAATTGAATATTACACAAGCTACTATTTCTCGTGATATAAAAGAATTACAACTAATAAAAGTTCCAGCTCCTTCAGGTCAATACATTTATAGTTTACCTAGAGATAGAAAATATCATCCGATTGATAAATTAGGTAGATATTTAATGGATTCATTCGTTAAAATTGATGGTGCGGATAATTTATTAGTATTAAAGACATTACCAGGCAATGCTCAATCAATTGGGGCAATCATTGATCAAATTGATTGGACAGAAGTTATTGGTACTATTTGTGGAGATGATACTTGTCTTATCATCTGTAAAGATACAGATGCTGCTGAAGTTATCACTGATAGAATTTTTAATATGCTTTAAAGGAGATTTTAAATACTATGTTACAAGCACTTACGATTAAACAATTCGCTATAATTGAATCTTTAGAAATAAATTTTTCAGATGGACTAACTGTATTAAGTGGTGAAACAGGCGCTGGTAAATCTATCATTATAGATGCAATCGGCCAATTAGTAGGTGCAAGAGCATCGCAAAGCTTTGTAAGACATGGTGAGCAAAAGGCGACTATAGAAGGCGTATTTGATATTGATAATGTACCAAACGTAAATAAAATCTTAAATGAGTTAGATATTGATTACGATGAAGATTTTTTGTTTGTAAAAAGAGAAATCTTCTCATCTGGTAAAAGTATTTGTAAATTAAATAATCAAAATGTTACTTTATCTGATTTAAAAACCGTCATGCAAGAATTATTGGATATACATGGACAACATGAGACGCAAGTATTATTAAAGCCTAAGTATCACTTATCTCTGCTTGATGATTTTGCGGATGGGGCTTATCAATCAGAAATCGATCAATTTGAAAAAGCTTTTCATTCTTATCGTTCGAAAAAGCAAGAATTAGAAAAATTAGAATCTCAAGATCAGGCATTACTACAACGATTAGATTTAATAAAATTCCAACGTGATGAATTACAAGATGCAGACTTAAAAGAAGATGAAATTGACTTTTTAAATAAAGAAATTAAAATGCTTCAAAATCATGAAAAGATTAACGAAAGTCTTAATAAAGCACATTTCTTACTGAGCAGTGAAGAGAACATTACAGATAAAATATATGAACTCAATCAAGAGATTCAACATATTAATGATATTATTCCTGATAAATATACATCGTTTAGTGAAGAACTAGATCAAATGTATTATACTTTGGAAGACTACAAACATGAATTATATAATGAATTAACGTCAAATGATTTTGATGAGTCATTATTAAATGACTATGAATCACGTTTAAATGTACTCACAGATTTAAATCGTAAATATGGTAAGAGTATAGCCGAATTAATAAAATATAGAGATAAAATTGATGATGAAATATTTAAAATTGAAAATTATGAACAAAGTACAACACAATTAAGAGATGAAATAAATAATTTATATGATGATGTAATGAAATATGGTAAAGTACTTTCAACAAAGAGAAGACAAGTTGCTTTGAAGTTAAGAGATAGATTAGTAGAAGAAGTTCAAAATCTACATATGCAAGATGCAAATATAGAGATAACTTTCACTAAAACTAAACCTAGCTCTTATGGATTAGAAGAAGTTGAATTTTTAATTAGTCCAAACAAGGGTGAACCACTAAAAAGTTTAAATAAAATAGCTTCTGGTGGTGAACTATCTAGGATTATGCTTGCTTTAAAAAGTATATTTGTATCATCAAAAGGACAAACTGCAATATTATTTGATGAAGTTGATACTGGTGTATCTGGTAGAGTAGCTCAAAAAATGGCAGAAAAGATGCATCAAATTTCGCAATCTTTACAAGTAATTTGTATATCACATTTACCACAAGTGGCTGCAATATGTGATAATCATTTATATATAACTAAAGAAACAGTAAACGATCGAACAACTACTTCAATTAAACAATTAAATGGTGAAGATAAAATAGATGAAATAGCAAGAATGATTTCAGGTGTTGAAGTTACAGAATTAACTAAACAACATGCTAAAGAAATGATTTTACAAAATAAAAATTTAAAATAAAATGATTTGATAGGGTGTTAGCATGGTAATTAAGGTAGCAATTATAGAAGACTCGAAAGCATATGTAAGTGAAATGGCTCAGTATCTAAAAAATCATGATATTGAGATAGTTAATATTGGATACAATGGTAAAGAAGCTCTTGATATTTTAAGTGGAGAAGCTTTCGATGTTCTTCTACTAGACTTAATCTTGCCACACATTGATGGTATGACTTTGCTTAAAAAATATATTAACCCAAATAAACAATATAAAGTAATATGTATGAGCGCATTTGTAAGCGATGATGTATTAAAAGAATCTGTTTCATTAGGTGTAGATTATTTTCTAATTAAGCCAGTTGAATTTGATGTCTTACTAAATACAATACAACGCGTATTAAATACAAGTGAAACAAATATTTCTGAAATAGACGCTTTAGATTTATTACTTGAAAAGATAGGTTTTTCATATAATTTGAACGGTTATAAATATATTAAATGTGGTGTTCATATAATGCTTAAACATACACACAAAATGCAATTAACTAAAGAATTATACCCACTTATTTCAGATTATTATGACGTTCAAGCTAATAATGTAGAGCGTTCAATCAGACATGCAATTAAATTAGCTTGGGAAAAAGAATTAAAAACGTATTGGTATAATAGTGAAAAATCTTATATAAGACCAACAAATGGTGAGTTGATTACGCATCTTTACAAAAAGTATAAAGAAACACAAAATGAAAAAAACTGATAAATCAAATTATGATTTATCAGTTTTTTTTGTATTATTTTTTTTCATAAAGTGTTCTTGCGCTCTTTTATTTTTCTTTTCACGATGTAAAATATATCCACCAATAAAAATAACGCCGAATACGAAAAATATGAATCCCAAGAAAAATTGCAACCAAATAAATTGTAATTGTGGAACAAGTTCACCAAAAACTGCGTCTCTCATCCACTTAATACCTAATCCTGCTATTATTCCTGGTATTACTAAAATGAGTAATGCAATGTACTTTTGCATAAGTTAAAACTCCTATTGATTAATAACTTATATTATATATGAGATAATGATTAAAAGTAAACATTGAAAAAATGGAATAATCATCAAAATTTGATTATGATATTAGAAGGAGGGGATTAAATGCAATTTAAAGATATGATAAATCAAGGTCAAAATATTTCAGCAACAATTGCAGTCTGTAAATCAAATGATGAAGGGGTTATTAAAGCAATAGTTAAAGCTATAAAATACACTCAAGCGAATTTTATATTATTTGATGAACAGCCGCAAGATGAGTTGATTAGATCATTCAATTTAACCCATGATGAGTTTAATAGAATTAAAATTATACAAACAGATGATGAAGCGCATACTGTTTCTGAGTGCGTTAAATCAGTAGATGAAGGACAAGCTGATTTAATAATGAAAGGTTTAATAGATACTTCTACTTTGTTAAAAGAAGTGTTAAATAATAAATATAATTTAAAAACAACAGATAGAATGAGTCATATTGCATTATTTAATATTCCTGAATATCATAAAATGCTAACTGTATCAGATGTTGCGATGAATATTGAACCTAATGTAGAACAAAAAATAGATATTACGACGAATTTAATAACATGTCTACAAAAAATAGGTATTGAATCTCCAAAAATAGCAGTTTTATCTGCAATTGAAAAAGTGAATCCTAAAATGAAGTCCTCGGTAGATGCTGATGCAGTTGTTTCAGGAATTCGAAATAAAATGGCAAATTTAGAAATTGAAGGCCCAATGGCATTTGATGCTGCAATCAATAAAAGAGCTTCGATTATTAAAAATATAGATTCTGAAATTTCTGGTAATGTTGACGGTGTTGTAGTGCCGCAAATTGAAAGTGGTAATATTTTATATAAATCGCTCGTGTATTTATCAAAAGCAGATGTAGCTTCTGTGATTATTGGTGCAAAAATACCAATAATTTTAACGTCCCGTTCAGATTCTTCTCAAGATAAATTTCATTCGATTTGTAGTGCTTTAATGCTTATTTAGTATATTATAATAATAAATAAATAACTATACTCCATTAAAGTGTTAAATGAAAGTGTTTACATTGCTTTTATATCAATTTATTTTGAATTTTCTAAAAATTTTTACTTCTTGAAAGCGCTATCATTTTTCGTTAATTTATTTGATAAATAAAACATTTGATGTAAAATTAGATTTAGAGTTAATATATTAAAGGATGAAAAGGGGATTATTATGTTATTTGAAACGATTGAGAAATATGACTATGAACAAATTGTATTTTGTCACGATAAAAGTTCAGGATTAAAAGCGATTATTGCAATACATGATACAACATTAGGGCCAGCACTTGGTGGTTGCAGAATGTGGCCATATGAAAATGAAGAAGAAGCAATCAATGACGCATTACGCCTTTCAAGAGGTATGACATATAAAAACGCTGCTGCAGGATTAAATCTTGGTGGAGGTAAGACCGTAATCATCGGAGATCCTAAAAAAGATAAATCAGAAGCTTTATTTAGAGCTTTAGGTAGATATGTAGAAAGTTTAAATGGCAGATACATAACAGCTGAAGATGTAGGTACAACTGAAGATGATATGGATATCATTTTTGAAGAGACTGATTATGTAGTTGGCCTATCTGAAAGTCATCAATCAAGTGGTAATCCGAGTCCAAAAACATCTTTAGGTGTATTTGTTTCAATGAAACGTGCTGCTAAAGAAGCGTTTGGCACAGATGAATTAGATGGAAAAACTGTTGCAGTACAAGGTGTAGGACATGTTGCTTATGATTTATGTCGCTATTTACATGAAGCTGGTGCTAAATTAGTTGTTACAGATATTAATCAAGAAGCTATAGATAGAGTTGTAAATGATTTTAATGCTACAAGTGTAGGTATTAACGATATCTATGACGTAGATGCAGATATATTTGCACCATGTGCACTTGGTGGCGTATTAAATGATGATACAATTAATCGTTTAAAAGTTAAAGCTGTTTGTGGTAGTGCAAATAATCAATTACAAGATATTGATAAACACGGTGCTCAATTAGAAGAAAAAGGTATTGTATATGCACCAGATTTCGTAGCTAACTCTGGTGGTGTTATTAATGTAGCAGATGAATTAGATGGCTATAATGAAACACGTGCTATTTCAAATATTGAAAAAATCTATGATCAAATGGATAAAGTATTTGAAATTAGTAAAAGAGATAACATTACTACAGCTCGCGCTGCAGAAATTTTAGCAGAAGAACGTATTGATCAGTTGATGAAAGTAAGAAGTAACTTCTTAAAAACGGAAAGATCAATTATATCTAGAGGTAAAAACTAATGAAAAAAATTCTTGTACTTAATTTAGGAAGCACATCATCTAAAGTTGCAGTATTTTCTGATTATGATATGTTATTTGAAGATGTTATAAGACATAATGTCGATCAAACAAATCTTCCGTTAATTGATCAAGTCCCATTTAGACTTGAAAGTATCAAGAAATCATTAGAACAACACCAAATAACTCTACAAGCTATAGATGCTATAGCTTGTAGAGGCGGTGTTTTAAAGCCAATTGAAGGTGGCACTTATTTAATAAATAACATAATGTATCATGATTTAAAATCATTTAAATATGGGTTTCATGCGTCTAATTTAAGTGGTGTTATAGGATATGAACTATCTCAAGAACTCAATATAGATTCTTATATTGTAGATCCAGTTGTAGTAGATGAATTAATTCCTGAAGCAAGGATAACTGGAATAAAAGGTATTGAAAGAAGAAGTATTTTCCATGCACTAAATCAGAAGTCCGTTGCTAAACAATATGCAGATGGAATTGGTAAAAATTACGAAGATATAAATGTCATCGTAGCTCATCTTGGTGGTGGTATAAGTATAGGCGCTCACAGAAAAGGTAGAGTTATTGAAGTAAATGATGGTTTGTTAGGTGAAGGACCACTTAGTCCTGAAAGGGCAGGTTCTATACCAAATGATGCGCTATTAAAATGGGCGATTGACCATGAATACAACTCTATAGAAGCAAATAATGAACTGAGTAAAAATTCTGGCTTATTATCATACTTTGGTACTAATGATTGTCTTAAAGTTGAACAATTAATGGAAAATGGCGATAAAGCAGCGAAATTAGTATTAGATGCTATGTGTTATCAAATTTCGAAATCAATCGGTTCTTGTGCAGTTGTACTTGAAGGTCAAGTGGATCAAATTATTATTACAGGTGGATTAAGTTATTCAAAATATATAATAAATAAAGTAAAACAATATGTATCTTGGCTACAAAATGTTACTATATATGAAGGTGAAAAAGAAATGCATGCCTTAAATGTTGGTGTTTTGGACCTCTTTTACGGTAAAATTAGTACCAAGTCATATGAATAAGGAGTAATACTATGTCTAAAGAATATGATTTAGTAATTCTTGGTGGAGGAACTGCAGGTTATGTATCTGCAATACGTGCTTCTCAACTTGGAAAAAAAGTAGCAATAGTAGAGAAATACAAAATTGGTGGGACATGTTTGCATAAAGGTTGCATTCCGACGAAATCGTATTTAAAAACAGCTGAAATTTTAAGATATATTAACCATTCAAATGAATATGGTATAAAAACAGCTTCAGCAGATTTTGAAATGACAGATATCGTTGCGAAAAAAGATGAAACAGTTTCAACTATGTACAGTGGTGTTCAAAGCCTGATGAAGAAATATAAAATAGATATTTATGAAGGGAATGGCACAATACTAGGACCTTCACTGTTTTCACCTCAAGCTGGAACAGTTTCTGTTGAGTTTGAAAATGGAGAATCAGAACTTCTTGTGAACAATAATGTGCTTATAGCAACTGGATCTCGACCTGTTGAATTACCATTTTTAAAATTTAATCATCATACTGTCGTTTCTAGTGACGATATGATGCAATTAGAAAGTTTACCTCATAATATTTTAATTATAGGTGGTGGTGTAATTGGTCTTGAATTTGCTTCATTATTGAATGATTTAGGAGTAGAAGTTACTGTCATTGAAGCAGGTGATTCTATCATTCCTAATGAGCAACAAGAAATTAGTAAGACAATTAAACGCTCATTTGAAAAGAATGGTATTAAAATATATGAAAAAATGCCATTGTCAGAAGAAAATATTCTTGTCCAAGATAATCATGTTGAAGTTCAGATTCAAGATAGTAACGAAACCTTTGATAAAGTATTGGTCGCTGTTGGTAGAACACCAAACACTGAAGAGCTTAGCTTAAACAATACTAAAATAAAAACTGATGATAAAGGCTATATAATTACGAATGATGTTTATCAAACTGATGATAAACATATTTATGCTGTTGGAGATGTGATTGGTAATTACCAATTAGCCCACGTTGCAACAAAAGAAGGGACAATTGCGATTGAACATATGTTTGATCAAGATCCAATTTTGTTAGACTATTTAACAATACCTAGATGTATTTATACAAATCCAGAGGTGGCTTCAATTGGCATGACTGAACAAGATGCTAAAAATGAAAACATTTCATTTAAAAAATTTAAAGTGCCATTTAAAGCTATTGGCAAATCTGTAATTGAGAACAATGGATTAGGTGAATGTATTTTAATTAAAGATATTGAAAATGAAAAAGTGCTCGGTATTCATATGATTGGTGCTAAAGTAACAGAATTGATTAATGAAGCAGCTCTATTTACATTTATGAATGGCTCAACTGAAGAATTAGCAACTACTGTACATGCACATCCATCTATAGGAGAAGTGCTTATGGAATTAGGACTAAAATCTGAGAATCGTGCTATTCACGTCTAAAGAGGAGAGATTAGATGTTAGATTATAAGACTGTCGGATTAACGCATGAAGACTTAAAAGAAATTTATAAATGGATGTTATTAGGAAGAAAAATTGACGAAAGAATGTGGTTACTAAACCGTGCGGGTAAATTGCCATTCGTCATTAGTTGCCAAGGTCAAGAAGCAACTCAAATTGGTACATATTTTGCTTTGAAAGATGAAGATGTATTAGCACCTTACTATAGAGATTTAGCTCTAGTAACTGCGCGTGGTATTTCAGCTGAAGAATCTATGTTAGCTGCATTTGCAAAACAAGGTGATACGTCAAGTGGTGGTAAGCAAATGCCTTCTCATTTCAGTAAAAAAGATTTAAATATCCTAACACAAGGATCATGCGTTACTACACAAGTGCTGCATGCAGTTGGAGCAAGTTTGTCATTAAAAATGGATGGCAAAAAAAGTATAGCACTTGCGACTCTTGGTGAAGGTAGTACGAGTCAAGGTGATTTTCATGAAGCTATGAATTTTGCAGGTGTCCATAAATTACCTTATATTTGTATCATTGAAAATAATAAATATGCTATATCAGTACCAAGTCACTTACAATATGCGACAGATGACCTGTCGTCAAGAGCAGCAGGTTATGGTGCTTTTGGAGAACAAGTTGATGGTAATGATCCAATAGCTGTTTATGAAGCTGTTAAGCGTGCAAGAGAACGTGCAATAAATGGTGAAGGACCAACCTTGATTGAAGCTCTATGTAGTAGGTTGACGCCTCACTCATCAGATGATGATGATAATTATCGTCCTTCAGATGAAATGAAACTTGAAAAAGAAAATGACTGTATGATTAAATTCAAAGAATATTTAGTTGAAAATGAAGTTGCTAATGATGCGTGGTTTAATCAAATTGAAGAAGAAATTAAACAAGAAATAAATACTGCTACAAAAAATGCTGAAAAAGCACCTTATCCACTACCTGAAGAAGCTTTAACACATGTATATGATCAAGGAGGCGAAAAAAATGCCTAAGTTATCTTATCTTGATGCAATTAATCAAGCAATGGACCAAGCAATGGAAAAAGACAATAATGTATTTGTAATTGGAGAAGACGTTGGCCTTAAAGGTGGCGTATTTGGTGCTACTAAAAATCTATATAATAAATACGGTAATGGCAGAGTGTTAGATTCACCACTAGCAGAATCTAATATTGTGGGTGCTTCAATTGGAGCGGCTATGATGGGAAAAAGACCTGTAGCAGAAATTCAATTTGCTGAGTATATCGTTCCAGCGACTAATCAAATCATTAATGAAGCTGCAAAAATTAGATATAGATCAAATAATGATTGGGATTGTCCGCTTACGATAAGAAGTCCTTTTGGTGGAGGAATTCACGGTGCGCTTTATCATTCCCAAAGTATTGAAAGTATATTTTGTTCAACTCCAGGTTTAAGAGTTGTTATTCCATCAAGTCCATATGATGCTAAAGGCCTATTACTTGCATCAATAGAAGACAACGATCCTGTATTGTATTTTGAACATAAAAAAGCTTATCGATTATTAAAAGAAGAAGTACCTGAAGAATACTATACTGTGCCATTAGATAAAGCGGATGTTAAACGAGAAGGATCTGATATTACAGTGTTTACGTATGGTTTATGTGTAAACTATGCACTTCAAGCAGCTGAAATATTATCAACAGAAGGTATCGATGCTGAAATTGTGGATTTACGTTCAATATATCCATTAGATAAAGAAACTATTATTAATTGTGCGAAAAAGACTGGTAAAGTATTGGTTGTTACAGAAGACAATTTAGAAGGTAGTGTTATAAGTGAAGTTTCAGCTATAATAGCTGAAAACTGTTTGTTTGACTTAGATGCGCCAATAGCAAGACTTGCAGGTCCAGACGTACCAGCTATGCCATTTTCACCGCCAATGGAAGACTTCTTTATGATGAATCCAGAGAAAATAGAACAAAAAATGAGAACATTAGCTGAATTTTAGGAGGTTAAATTATGGACGTAAAGATGCCGAAACTTGGAGAAAGTGTTCATGAAGGTACAATCGAACAATGGTTAGTTAAACCTGGAGATACGATTGAAGAATATGATGCAT
Source organism: Mammaliicoccus sp. H-M34 (assembly GCF_022386495.1). Lineage (NCBI taxonomy): Bacteria > Bacillati > Bacillota > Bacilli > Caryophanales > Staphylococcaceae > Mammaliicoccus > Mammaliicoccus sp. H-M34. The sequence goes on along the minus strand of NZ_JAJNIK010000001.1, from coordinate 78,316 downwards.
TATGTGAAGTGATTACAGATAAGGTTACTGCTGAAGTACCTTCAACATATAGCGGTACAATTAAAGAAATCGTTGTCGAAGCAGGCGAAACTGTTGATGTTGGGACTGTTATTTGTCGTATGGAAGTAGAAGGCGATATTCCAACAGATGAAAATGTTAGTTCTTCTGAAGTAGTTCATGACAGCTTACAAGTAGCAGAAAATGACCAAGAAGATAATGTCGCTAACAAAAATAATTCAGATAATAAATTAAATAATGGTCAATATTCACCTGTTGTATTTAAATTAGCAAGTGAAAACAACATTAATTTAGAGAATGTAAAAGGTACTGGCAACCTAGGTAGAGTGACGAAGAAAGATATTTTAAATGCGATTGAAAATGGTACGGTTGATGTATCAAACACTCAACAAAATGTTGAAGAAAAAACGACTGAAGTATCCAATGCGAGTTTCCAAAACGAACCAAACGAAAGTACAAATCTACCTGGAGATTCAGTTCCTATAAATGGCGTAAGAAGAGCAATAGCTAATAAAATGGTTCAAAGTGTTAATGAAATTCCACATGCTTGGATGATGGTTGAAGTAGACGCTACAGATCTTGTTAAAACAAGACAGCATCATAAAACTTCTTTCAAGCAAAATGAAGGTTATAATTTAACATTTTTCGCATTTTTTGTTAAAGCTGTAGCAGAAGGTTTAAAAAAATATCCAATGCTTAATAGTACTTGGGCGAATGATGAAATTAAAATTCATAAAAATATTAACGTTTCTATAGCAGTTGCAAGTGAAGATAAATTATACGTTCCAGTTATTAAAAATGCAGATGATAAATCTATTAAAGGTATTGCAAAAGAAATAAATGATTTAGCTACTAGAGGTAGAAAACATCAACTCACTTCTCAAGATATGCAAGGTGGGACTTTCACTGTGAATAATACAGGTTCATTTGGATCTGTTTCTTCTATGGGAATTATTAATTACCCTCAAGCAGCCATTTTACAAGTAGAATCAATAGTAAAAAGACCAGTCGTTGTAAATGATATGTTTGGGATACGCGATATGGTCAATTTATCTTTATCAATTGATCATAGAATATTAGATGGTTTAATGGCTGGTGAATTTTTGAAATATGTAAAAGAAAGAATACAAAGCATGACTGTTGAGAACACTTCTATATATTAATGAAACCTTGTCATTGTTTTAACTTTAATTCTCCTGTAAAATAGACTTATCTATTATTACAGGAGGCTTTTTATATGGAAATGGATTTCAATTTATATATGAATGATGTAGTCAGTTCTGCTCGAAATGAGATTGAATCAGCAGGTTACAAACAATTAACATCAAAAGAAGAAGTTGAAGAAACTTTTAATAAACCAGGAACAACATTTGTGATGGTAAATTCAGTTTGTGGGTGTGCAGGTGGTATAGCTAGACCAGCAGCTCAACACGCATTACACTATGATAAATTACCTGATCAATTAGTTACAGTATTCGCTGGTCAAGATAAAGAAGCTACAGAAACTGCTAGAGATTACTTTGAAGGTTATCCACCATCAAGTCCATCATTTGCATTTCTTAAAGATGGAAAAATTGTCAAAATGATTGAAAGACATGAAATTGAAGGACATGATCCAATGAGTGTTATTACAAACATTCAAGCATTATTTGAAGAACATTGCGCAGAATTATAAAGGATTGGTTAATTTCCTATGCAAATAAAACCGTATAGAATTGGTTATAGAACTTTAAAGACTGCCTTAGGGATGACATTAGCTGTCATCCTTTCTCAGTTAATAGGATTAGATAATTACGCTTCAAGTGCAATTCTCGTTGTACTTTGCATTAAAGATACAAGGATCAAGTCTTTTGAAGCAGCTATATATCGTTTTATAGCGTGTTTCATTGCGATAATGATAGGATCTGTATTTTTCACATATTTAGGTAGCACGCCTATAATATTAGGGATAATGGTTTTATTATTTATTCCAGTCACAGTTATGGTAGGCGTTCAAGAAGGAATTGTAACGAGTTGTGTTATAATTTTACATTTATACATGGCTAAAACAATTGATTTTCACTTAATCATAAATGAAATTTTATTACTAATTATAGGTATCGGTATTGCATTAATTATGAATATGTTCATGCCTAGTTTAGATCATAAACTCAATCAATATAAAAGAAAAATTGAAGATGACTTTATTATTATTACTTTTGTATTTAGTGAAGCCTTAAAAGACCCTAACAAAAAAATAAATACACCTTCATTTGATCAAGTATCTCAAAATATTAAAAAAGCTAAATCATTAGCGTTCAGAGAAGTTAAAAATCATTTTGTTAGAAATGAAAATTCTTACTATCATTATTTTGATATGAGACAAGAACAACTCTCATTATTGAAACGCATGAAAAATTTGATTGAATCAATGCAACACAGTAATCACGCTCATTATTTATGTAGTGAATTAATGCTTGATGTTTCTCAGAATGTTCAAAGTAAAGATTACTCATTAATGAGATTGCATAGTTTATACGAAATAAAAATTAAATTACAATCTATAGACTTACCTAGAACTCATGAAGAACTCGAAAGTATAGCAGCACTCATTCAATTATTAAATGAAGTTGAAGAATATTTATTAATCAAATCACAATTTGGTAGTTTGAAAAAATAGTAAGCTTATAAGTTAATATTTTAAAAAAATCACCCAATCCGAAAATGAATTCAATGGATTGGGTGATTTATTTTGAGAAAGATAATTATATCTCGCTATTTTTAGTTTATGATAGTAGAAATGGCAAAACACCAGATAGTACTAATGCTGCAACTATTGCTACTAACATTACTATGATGACTATTTTACGAACTTTCTTGTTTAGCATGGAAACCCTCACTTTGAACAATAATTTTGTATATATTTATTAACTATTATACACTAGATAATGAGATATTTAAATAAATGAAATGAGGGACCATCATGATCAATGAAGAAAGATTACTTAATACATTCTTAGAATTAATAAAAGTTGATTCTGAAACTAAAAATGAAAGAAAAATTGCTGACTTACTTAAACAAAAATTTACTGAACTAGGTTTAGAAGTTAAAGAAGATGATTCAGCAACTGAAACGGGTTATGGGGCAGGAAACCTAATTTGTAAATTAAAAGGTCAGGATAGTAGCAAAACTCCAATTTATTTTACAAGCCATATGGACACAGTAACTCCTGGGAATAATATTGAACCGGAACTACGTGAAGATGGTTATATTTATTCAAATGGTGAAACAATCTTAGGATCAGATGACAAAGCTGGATTGGCAGCGATATTAGAAGCAATCAAAGTTATGCAAGATGACAATATCAAGCATGGAGATATTGAATTTATCATTACTGTTGGCGAAGAGTCAGGACTAGTAGGTGCTAAAGCATTAAACCCTGAAGACATAAATGCTAAATTTGGTTATGCAATTGATGCTCCTGGTAAAGTTGGAACAACAGTTGTTGCAGCTCCAACTCAAGCTAAAATTGAAACAATTATTACAGGCAAAACTGCTCATGCTGGATTAGAACCAGAAAAAGGAGTATCTGCAATAAATATTGCTGCTAAAGCTATTAGTCATATGAGTTTAGGAAGAATTGATGAAGAAACGACTGCTAATATTGGTAGATTTGAAGGTGGTACAGCTACTAATATCGTTAGTGACCACGTATATATACTTGCGGAAGCTAGATCATTAAATGACGAAAAAATGAATCAACAAGTATCACATATGAAAGAAGCTTTTGAAAAAACAGCAGAAGAATTTGGTTGTACTGCTGAAGTAAATGTACAAATCATGTACCCAAGCTTTAATTTATCTGAAAAAGATGAGGTTGTAAAATTAGCTATTAAAGCGTCAGAAAAAATAGGTCGTCAACCAGAACTTGTAAAATTAGGTGGCGGTTCAGATGGTAATATTATAAGTGGTTTTGGAATACCTACTGTAGTGTTAGGTGTTGGATACGAATATATTCATACTAAAAATGAACGTATGCCAATTGAAGAATTACAAAAAATTACAGAACAAATAGTCGCAATATCTGAATTAGCATAAAAAATACTAATGTAAACGTATTCATTTAATTTTAAGGTGCTATAAGACGCGAAACCAATTCAAATTATGTTAAAATATACTAGAAAATGAAAAAAAGTGAGGTTAATTTCATGACACAACAAATAGGCGTAGTTGGTTTAGCTGTAATGGGTAAAAACTTGGCTTGGAATATTGAATCACGTGGCTACTCAGTCTCAGTATATAACCGTTCTAAAGAAAAAGTCGACCAAATGGTTGAAGAATCAAAAGGTAAAAATATACATCCGAACTATTCTATTGAAGAATTCGTAGATTCATTAGAAAAACCAAGAAAAATTTTACTTATGGTAAAAGCTGGTGAAGCAACAGATAAAACGATTGATAGCTTATTACCATTATTAGATAAAGGCGATATTCTTATTGATGGTGGAAACACTAACTATTTAGATACTATTCGTAGAAATCAATTCTTAGACGAGAGTGGAATAAACTTCATCGGTACTGGCGTTTCAGGTGGAGAAGAAGGTGCATTAACTGGACCATCAATCATGCCTGGTGGACAGAAAGAAGCTTATGATTTGGTAGCACCAATTTTAGAAAGTATTTCTGCAAAAGCATCTGACGGATCACCATGTGTGACATACGTTGGACCAGATGGTGCGGGACACTATGTAAAAATGGTGCATAACGGAATTGAATATGCAGATATGCAATTAATTGCAGAAAGTTATGACTTAATGAAACGTGTATTACACATGGATCATAAAGAAATTGCAGAAACATTTAAGTCATGGAATACTGGTGAACTAGAAAGTTATCTTATCGAAATTACTGGTGAAATCTTTAACAAATTAGATGAAGATGGAACACCATTAGTTGAAAAAATTATGGATAAAGCTGGACAAAAAGGTACTGGTAAATGGACTTCAATTAATGCTTTAGAATTAGGAATTCCATTGACTATTATTACTGAATCAGTATTTGCTAGATTTATTTCATCATTTAAAGATGAAAGAGTTAAAGCAAGCACTGCATTTAATCCAGAAGTTACAGAATTCGATGGAGATAAAGAGGCATTCTTAGAACAAATCAGACAAGCACTTTATATGAGTAAAATTTGTGGTTATGCTCAAGGATTTGCTCAAATGAAAACTGCGAGTGAAACAAATAACTGGGACTTGAAATTAGGCGAATTAGCTATGATTTGGAGAGAAGGTTGTATCATTCGTGCCCAATTCTTACAAAAAATCAAAGAAGCTTATGATAATGATAAAGATTTAACAAACTTATTATTAGATCCATACTTCAATGATATTGTTGCTAAATATCAAGGTTCATTAAGAGAAGTGTCAGCAACAGCTATAAAAGCTGGTATTGCAACACCAGGTTTCTCTTCAGCTATAAACTATTTCGATAGTTATAGATCAGAAGATTTACCAGCCAACTTAATTCAAGCACAACGTGATTACTTTGGTGCACATACTTATGAGCGCAAAGATAAAGAAGGTATTTTCCACACTGAGTGGACTAAATAATTAGAGCTTGGAACATATTTCCTAACTCAAAATAAATAAGCATATCACTTAACTGATTTTTAAAGTTACAGTGATATGCTTATTTTTTATAATATCCTACGATTTTGTACGTGCATGCTTGCCTAGGGTATGGCTCGAGCCTGTAGTCTCTCACGCATACTATTCCCTCAGGCGTCCGCACTTAACAAAATCGTTGTTCATATTTATTTTTATACAAAAAAAGCACTTTCGTATAATTTAATTAATAATAATAAAAACTAAATTAACGAAGTGCTTTCACTTATCATTTTGATTAATTCAATCTTTTATGATCGATTGGAACCCATAGTTGTACTTTTGATATTTCCTGATTAAAGTTAACATCTAATGGGTAAACTTCTACGTAAAAGTCATCATGCAAATAGGGCATTTTAAGTTGCCATTGATTTTCAATATGATGCCATGCTTCACTTACTACAAAATCTAATTCACCTTGTAAATTAAATGTTGCGAAGTGATGACCTGGTAAATAATAATTATCTAAATGACCTGGGTAGCGATCACTAGGAACACCCACAAATACTTCTAGTCCATCTAAAAGTGGTCTTCTAACAATAAATAATTGATGGGGTTTTACATCATTATATTTAATGAAATCTTCGATATATTTATTTTCTAATAACATTTCTAATAAATCAGGTATTAAAAAATGATTATCTAGTTCGTTTGAATGATAATGATGATTCTTGCCAACTAATTTTAAATCATCTTTATACTGTAATGAATAATTTAAAGGTTCAGTCTCAGTTGCTGTTAACTTTATAGATACACGTTTTTTGATTTTTAACATAGATTGATGCGTCTTTGTTTGTAAAGGACTTATACCATGATATTCATTATAATCATGTGCGAATGCGTTAGCGTCTTTATAGCCATACTTAAGTGCAATATCTAGTATTCTTGAGTGACCACCAAGTATATCAAAAGCCGCTTCTGTCATTTTTCTCGCATTTTGATATTCAATAGGTGTCATACCAATCACCATTGTAAATGTTTGATTCAAATGAAATGGTGATTTGTCTACATGTTCACTTAAGGTTTGCAAATCAATATTGCTCAGTAAATGGTCTTCTATGTACACAATCGCTCTCTGTAAAACTTTAATTACTTCCAATGTTCAGTCACTCCTGTTGGTAGAAAGATTAGTTAATATCGTCCCACCATTTAAATCCATCGATAGACAATAATAGCTGACTTTTTATTGGTCCATTAGTGCCAGCTCTATAATTTGGGAATGGTGCTTTATCATTGTCCCACACATTTTGTATTACATCTACATATTTCCATGTAGCTTTTAGTTCTTCCCAATGAGTGAAGTTGGTAGCATCACCTTTAAGACAATCAAATATTAGATTCTCATATGCATCTACGGTGTTCATTTTATCTTGAGCACTCATTGAATATGATAATTGTACAGGTTCAGTTTCAATACCTTGAACTTGTTTTTTAGCATTTAAATGTAATGATAAACCTTCATTAGGTTGGATGTTGATAACTAATAAATTTGATTCTAATTCTGAATCACGGTCATAATATAAGTTCATAGGTACTTCTTTAAATTCAACAATAACTTGAATACCTTTTTTCTTCATTCTTTTACCAGTTCTAATAAAGAATGGTACGCCAGCCCATCTAAAGTTATCGATTAATAATTTACCTGCAACGAAAGTAGGTGTGTTAGAATCATCAGCCACTTTCTCTTCTTCTCTATAACTTTTAACTTGTTCTCCGTCAATTTGACCTTTGTCATATTGTCCTCTAACAAAGTTTTGTTTTACTTCTGATTCATTTAGAGGTCTTATAGAACGTAAAACTTTTACTTTTTCATTTCTAACGTCTTCACTATTTAAACTAATAGGGGGTTCCATTGCTAATAAAGCTACCATTTGTAACATGTGATTTTGGAACATATCTTTAAGTGCGCCACTATTTTCATAATAGCCTCCACGATCTTCGACACCTAAAATTTCAGATGAAGTTACCTGTACGTTTGAAATGTATTTATTATTCCATAATGGTTCAAACATAGCATTAGCAAATCTTAACACTTCAATGTTCTGAACCATATCTTTGCCTAAGTAGTGGTCTATTCTATATATTTCTTCTTCTTTAAATGAACGTCTTATTTGTATATTTAATTCTTCTGCAGATGCTAAATCAGTACCAAAAGGTTTTTCTATAATTAATCTTTTGAAACCGTCAGTCTCAGTTAAGCCAGATGATTTTAAGAAGTCAGTTACAGTTCCGAAAAATTGAGGTGCCATAGCTAGATAAAATAATCTATTGCCTTCTAATTGATATTTAGAATTTAATTCATTTGAAAAAGTTAATAACGCTTCATAACTAGAAGGGTCACTCACATCATGTGATTGATAAAATACATGTTCCATAAATTCATCTAATTTATCTGTATCTTGAACATGCTTTTCTACTGAAATTTTAATTTCATTTCTGAATTTTTCAGTAGACCAATCTCTTCGTCCAACACCAATAATTGCAATGTGGTCATCTAGTTGGTTTTGTTGATATAAATGAAAAATAGATGGGAATAATTTGCGATGACTTAAATCACCTGTTGCCCCAAATATTGTAATTAAACATGGGATATTTTTAGTTTCGGTTGTCATTTATTTACCTCGATTCTCTAACTTTGTTGCTATTTTCAATATCATTTATTATAACATGTTACTAATTGATATTCTTCAATTTAAACTGTTAATTTTCGATTTATTCAGTAATTTGTATAATGACAGGTTTATTTATGTATTTTTATAAATCGCAGTTAAGAACATGTTATAATAATTTCGTAAGGAGGAAGACGATGGAACTAACATTTTTAGGCACAAGTGCCGGACTACCGACTAAAGAAAGAAATACACAATCTATTGCTTTTAATTGCCTTCCACATGAAAATCAAATTTGGTTATTTGATGTAGGAGAAGCAACTCAGCACAGAATATTGCATACAGGCATAAAGCTGGGTAAGGTAAGTCACATATTTATAACGCACTTACATGGTGATCATATATTTGGATTACCTGGATTATTAACGAGTCGTTCCTTCCAAGGTGGTAAAGATAAACCGTTAACGATAATAGGGCCAAAAGGAATTGCAAAATTTATTCATACGGCTCTAGAAATATCACAATCAAATTTAAATTATCAAATTACAGTAAATGAGTTTAATACAGAAACTGAATTAAATGTAGATAGTTTTCATATTCAAGCTTTGCCTTTAAAGCATGGTATTTTATCAGTTGGTTATAGAATTACAGCACCAGACATAGAAGGTAAATTAGATGTAGAAAAGCTTAAGGCTTTAGGTATTGAACCTGGCCCAAAATATCAAGAAGTTAAAGCTAATGAAACATTCGAATATAATAATCAAACTTATCAATCTAAAGATTTCAAAGGACCAAAGAAGAAAGGTAAAGTTATCACGATATTTGGAGATACTATGCCTTGTCAAAATGAACTAATTCTAGCTAAAGATGCAGACGTAATTGTGCATGAAACGACATATATAGAAGGCGATAAAAATTTAGCTAATTCTTATTTTCATAGTCATATTGATGATGTATTTCAATTAATGAGAGATGAAAACGTTAAAAAAGGATTGTTCACACATTTATCTAATCGATATGAACTAGAAGATATAAAAGAAATAGAACAATCATTAATTAAAAATACAGACCAAGAATTTTACTTTGTAAAAGATTATGATCATTTTCAAATATAAATAAAAAGTCTTCTATTTAAACTTAATTGACAATAAAAAAAGATGAAAGTATCGTATTGATACTTTCATCTTTTTTATTAATCTTCTTCAGCTTCAGCAAGCTCGATACTTCTTTTTACAGCAGCATTCAAGCAATCTAAGAAAACAGCTTCGATATCATGATTACTTAAAGCATTTAATCCAGCTTGTGTTGTACCACCTTTAGATGTAATGTTTTTACGTAATTGATCCATTTTTAAATCTGAACGTTCGATCATTTTACCAGTACCAATAATTAATTCTTTTATAGACTCTTCAACTTGTGATTGTTCGATACCAAGTTTAGTACCAGCATTAACATATTGTTCAAATACGTGATATAGAAATGCAGGACCACTACCTGTAATGGCAGTTACTTGATGTAAATGGTCTTCTTTTACTTCTAAAGCAGTACCAAATGCTTCGATAAGCGTTAATACTTCTTGTTTAGAATTTGGACCAAAGTTAGTTGAGAAGCTAATCCCTGTAACAGAATGCCCAACGTGTGCATTTGTATTCGGCATAATTCTTGCTATTGGATTTTCAACTTGCAAATTCTCTCTAATATAACTAATTGGTAAACCAGCCATAATTGAAATGAATTTGTTGTCTTTTGTGATGTAAGGTTTAATACGTTCAGCTAATTTTAAAAAGTCATAAGGCTTAGTACTTAAGAAAACATAATCAGCATCTTTTAATAATTCTTCATCATCATAGCTATAACTCACGCCTAATGTGTCATGATAACCTTCTAATTTTTCTAGATTAGATTTGTTTGTTAAAAAAATATTTTCAGGCTCAATTGATTTACTGTTTACTATTCCTGTAAAAATTGCATTTGCCATATTACCAGATCCATAAAAAACTATTTTCATAATAAAACCACTCACTTCCATAAGAATTCATTTTAATTATAAAGTAATTAAAACTTATGTCAAAAGTGCTTGTATATAATTTAGCAGTTAGAAACATTTGTGATACATTAAATATAATAAGCAAAAAAGGATGATTGTAATGCTAGGTAAACATTATTTGCTAACTGGAGCAACGGGTTCATTAGGAGAAAGTATTATTCAGGCTCTCAATAAACATGGAGCATATGTATCAATAATTGTGAGAAATAAAGAAAAAGCAAATAAGTTAAAAGCTAAATATAAAAATATATTAGAAGTATATATACTAAATATGAATGATGTAACTCAAATTGAATCTTTCCAAGTATCAGAAAATATAAAATATGATGGCATTATTAATAATGCAGGGTTAGGATTTTTTAAATCAAACGAAGCGCATACTACTGAAGAAATTAAGGAAATATATAATATCAACCTCATAAATCTTATTATTTTAATAAATAAAATTATACCCAATTTAAAAAGAGGATCCTCAATAGTGAACATTTCGTCTATTTCTGCAAAGGTAACAACGCCATATGGAAGTCATTATGCGGCATCTAAAGCAGCTTTAAGTAGTTTTACGAACGCGCTAAGATTAGAAAGAGAAGATTTGCATGTTTTAACAGTTCATCCAGGTCCATTTAAGTCTCAATTTCATTTAAAAGCGGATCCTACAGGAACATTTCAAAAACTCACAAAAAATATTCAACTTGATGTCGATGAATTAGCAGAAAAAATTGTCAGAGGAATGATAAAAAAGAAAATAGAAATTAATGAACCACAGTGGATGGATTGTGGTTTGAGATTTTATCAATTAGCTCCAAGAACATTCGAAAAGATATTTAAAAAAGGGTTTTTAAGCAAAAAAATATAAAACACGCCAATTCCAAAATAAATGAATTTGGATTGAGCGTGTTTTGTTTGTCTTAATTTTTATGATAAGTGATTTGTATACTCTAGATTCTTAACGATTGCTCTTGCGTGTTTGATTTCTTTTTCTGTTAATGATTGGTTATAGTTTTGAATACTATCTTTAAGTTGATCTGGTGAGCTTGCACCTGTAATAATTGACCCGAGTGCATTGAAAGACTTCAAATAATTGAAAGTGACTGCTGACAAATTATCATATTCTTTATTGAGCTGAGAGATCGTGTCTGAAAGATCATTATAATTGTATTCTAATAAACCATCTTTGAATTTTTTATCAAGTATTTCAGTGGATTTGCCTGTTAACAAACCTTTGGATACAGGGCCTCTTGCTAATATTTTTACATCATGTTGATCTATTTTTTCTAATAAATCTTCTGGTCTATTATCTAAAAGGCTAAATTGCATCATGATTGTCTCAATATTACTATTTTCTAAATAATAATCAATGACATTTGGTCGGATAGAAGAAATACCATATGCTTTAATTAAACCTTCTTCTTTCAATCTTTCAAATGCCTCAATTGATTCGTCTTTATTATCTTCAATTGTACCACCGTGTAACATATATAAATCTAATTGTTCAAGGTTTAATCTTTGTAATGATTCTTTAATGCTATTCATTATATGCTCTTTAGAAGGATCCCAATAATGTTCTTTTGTTTCTTTGTTAAAATGATTTCCTACTTTTGAACCTATAACAATGTTATTTTGATCTTGATATTTCTTTAAAATTTGCCCAACTATTTTTTCATTTTCACCGAAATCATATAAGTCTGCTGTATCAAAATAAGTGATACCTTGTTGAATGGCTTCATCTATAATTGTTTCAGCATGATTTGAATCTGTGCCTAAACTCATGCAACCTAAGCCAACTTCCGAAATTTCAATGCCACTTTTTAATATATTTTTTTGCATATTGAAGCTCCTTTCGCTACACTTTATATATTAAGTTTAGCAGATAAATTATTTAAATGAAAAGAGGGGCACTTGAATGAAATTAACAGAAGAAACGATATCGAAAGAAAATATATATAATGGAAGAATTATCAACCTTGAAAAGCATAAAGTTAAATTACCAAATGGTAAAACAAGTGAACGTGAAATTGTTTTACATAATGGGGCAGTTTCAGTACTAGCAATAACACCAGAAAATGAAGTTATTGTTGTAGAGCAGTTTAGAAAAGCTATGGAGAAAACTTTGATTGAAATACCAGCCGGTAAATTAGAAGTTGGAGAAGAAAGAGAAAGTGCTGCTTTACGTGAATTAGAAGAAGAAACAGGTTATATAGCTGATAAATTAGAACTTATAGGTGAAGTTTATGGGTGCCCAGGATTTTGTAACGAAAAAGTGAGTATATATATCGCTAAAGATTTAACGGAAGGAAAAGTTAATTTAGACGAAGACGAATTTCTACACTTAAGTAAAATACCAGTAGAAAAAATTAAATCACTATTATTGTCACAAGAGATTGAAGATGCTAAGACAATGATCGCATTTCAATACTTATTACTAAATTATAATCATTCTAAATAAAAGGACATTTTCTCTTGCTTTTTAATCATATTATTGGTATTTTAGTATACGAATACAATTCTAATTGATAATGATTTTATTTAAGAAAGAAGGTGTCAAGTTGGAAGAACGTATACAACGTGTGAAAGAACAATTACACAAAGCTTCCTACAAACTAACGCCGCAAAGAGAAGCGACAGTTAGAGTACTACTTGAGAATGAAGCCGATCATTTAAGTGCGGAAGATGTTTACTTAAAAGTTAAAGATAAGGCACCTGAGATTGGATTAGCAACTGTTTATCGTACACTTGAACTTTTAGCTGAACTAAAAGTAGTTGATAAAATTAACTTTGGTGATGGCGTTGCAAGATTTGATTTGAGAAAAGAAGGTGCAAAACATTTCCATCATCATATGGTATGTATGGAATGTGGAGCAGTTGATGAAATTGAAGAAGATTTATTAGAAGACGTTGAACGTCGTGTTGAGAAAGAATTTAACTTTAAAATTTTGGACCATCGATTGACTTTCCATGGTGTTTGTCATAGATGTCGTGAAGAATAAATCTATATATTTTGACGTTACTAAAAGAAGTTCATACTGATTTTAGTGATGTCTTTTTTTATGGTAAAATAGTGACAATAACGAGGTGAGTATATGGATCAAATCATAAATGAATTCATAGATTTTATAAGATTAGAAAAAGGATTAAGTCAAAATACAATTCAATCTTATAAACGAGATTTAACACAATATAATAAATATATAAATGAGCATAAGGTTAGTCACATTGATAATATAGACCGTATTGTTATTCAAAAATATTTTGCTCATTTAAAAGAAGAAGGAAAATCTTCTAAAACAATTGCTAGATTAGCAGCTACTATAAGAAGCTTTCACCAGTTTGCAATAAGAGAAAAGTATGCTGTAAAAGATCCAACAATTCTTATTGAAACACCGAAATACGAACAAAAACTTCCAGATGTCTTAAGTGAAGAAGAAGTTAACCAGTTACTTACATTTACGCATATCACAAACGAGAGAGATGAACGTGATAGAGCTATGCTTGAATTACTTTATGGTACAGGCGTAAGGGTATCAGAGCTCATTCAATTAAAAGTAGAAGATGTTAATTTGACAATGGGGTTTATTAGAGTATTTGGTAAAGGGAATAAAGAAAGAATTGTACCTCTTGGTGATCATTTAATGGCTGTGTTGAAACGTTATATACAAGACGTGAGACCAAATTTATTGAAGAAGCAAATAACAGATGTATTATTTTTAAATGCTAGAGGTACAGCTTTAACTCGTCAAGGATTTTGGAAAATATTAAAAAAAATCGGATTTGAAAAAGGTATAACTAAAACTTTAACGCCACATACTTTACGGCATTCGTTTGCAACGCATTTGTTAGAAAATGGAGCAGACCTTAGAGCTGTTCAAGAAATGTTAGGACACTCTGACATTTCAACAACTCAACTCTACACACATATTTCTAAAAAACAAATAAGAGACATGTACTTGAATTACCATCCGAGAGCAAAAAAGGAGATTAAGCATGAAGAATAATAAATCACAAAATAATGAAACGAAAAAATATAGAACATTAGCTGTTCTATTAACTTTTGCAATAGTGTGGGGATTTGTTTATTGGTTATTTATAGTTTAGAATGACGTTGGTTGTAAGCTAAATTTCTGCTTTCTATAACTTCCGTACGGTCACGAAGCAGATGATGATGCTTAATATAATCTGATACATTTTTATTATAGTTAAAATCAAAGTCATCATAAGTACTTTCTAAAGCTTGGTAACATGCTTTAGTTAATGGAAGCTGTATATTACGATATACTTTACCTTGATCAATTCGCATGATTTGCGACTTAATAATTGATACATAAGGTGTCTTTTCAATACCTAATTGATGAAATTCATCATTAGCCTCTGCGATTTGTAAAGATTTTTTATATGTTTTAAGTGCGCCAGTAATATTTCCACGTCTATAGTGATAACAAGCAGTAGAAAATAATATTAAACTAACTATTGAGTCGTTTTTACTAAAATTCTCATATTCTTTCCAATGTTCTTCTAAAATATCGTGACATTCAAAGTAATGTCTTAAGACATGGAAATGATAATGAAATGACATAACTTGTGTTTCCATTTTAAATCCCTCTTAGCATAGAATCTTTATATGTAATCATGGTATAATAATTTTTAGGTTTATGCACGTAAAAGGAATAGAAATGAGGAAGTTTTAAATGTATGAAGTAAAACTTGATGCCTTTGAAGGACCTTTGGATTTATTACTTCATTTAATACAGAAATACGAAATTGATATTTATGATATACCAATGAAGGAACTTACAGAACAATATTTAAGTTATATACATCAAATGAAGATATTAGAAATTAATGTGGCAAGTGAGTATTTAGTTATGGCATCAGAATTGTTAATGATAAAAAGTAAATTATTATTGCCTACACAACCTTCTGACATTGATGAATTTGAAGATGATCCAAGGGAAGATTTAGTTAAACAGTTAATAGAATATCAAAATTATAAAGAATATGCAGAATTGTTAAATGTTAAAAAGAATGATAGAGAACATATATTTATTAAAAAACCTGCAGATTTGTCCAAATTTGAAGCGGTACACGATAAACGTGCACCATTAGATTTAGATATGACGGATTTAATTATTGCATATCAACGAACAAAGAGAAGACAGAGATTTAATAAACCACAGCATGTAACTGTGAGTGAAGATAGTTATACAATTGAGATGGCTACAGCAAATGTTAAAGATCAACTCTCGCGTTGTAAAAGTTTTAATTTTTTCGAAACTTTACCACCTGATTTGAATACAAATGTTTTAGTAACAATGTTTTTAGCAATATTAGAAATGATGAAATTAAGACAAATTGATGTTTTTCAACAATATCAATTTGGAGAAATAACTATAAATCGAGGCGTGAACTATGTCAGTGAGTAAATTAGGATTATTAGAAGGATTATTATATTCATTAGGTGATGAAGGAATTGAAACAAACCAATTATGCGAATTGTTGGAAATTACACCATCACAATTGAAAGATTTAGCCGCTGAATATGAAAGAGAAACATTGCAAATTATATTTTATGGTAACAAGTGTATTTTAACTGCTAAACCAGTTATGCATGCATATCTTGAAAAGTTAATGATAGACAATATGAATACTAAGTTATCACAAGCAGCTTTAGAAACTTTATCAATTATTGCATATAATCAACCTGTTACAAGAAGTGATATTGAAGTAATTAGAGGCGTGAATTCTGACGCTTCTGTAAAAACATTAATAGCTAAAGGTGTAGTAGAATCAAAACATAATGAACAATCTAGAAGTCAATTACTTTATACAACTGATTACTTTTTAAATGTTTTTGGTCTTACTTCTTTAGATGATTTACCTAAATCAACGAACGAAGAAAATGAACAAGAAGAAATGGATTTGTTTTTTAGTAGCATGAATGAAAAACAAAATAATGAGGAGCAATAAATATGAGCGAAGAATTAGAAAGATTACAAAAAGTAATCGCAAAAAGTGGATATACTTCACGTAGAAAAGCTGAAAAATTAATCGAAGAAGGACTTGTATATGTCAATCATAAACAAGTTAAAGAACTAGGTACTAAAGTGAGAGATTCAGATTATATAGAAGTTGAAGGTATTCCTTTAGAAATGCCTGATAAATTATATATATTATTCCATAAACCAACAAAAGTAATCACAAGCGTATCTGATGATAAAGGTAGAACAGTTGTAACAGATTTTTTCAAAGAAATTAAAGCAAGAATTTTCCCTGTTGGTCGTTTAGATTATGATACTTCTGGATTACTAATTTTAACAAACGATGGGGAATTCACTAATTTAATGACACATCCTCGTTATAAAATTCAAAAAAAATATGTAGCGAAATTAAAAGGCTATTTATTGAGAGAAGAAGTTAAACAACTAGAAAAAGGGATACAACTTGAAGATGGTTTAACACAACCAGCTATCGTTAAAGTGAAAAGTCAGGATAAAGAACGCAACGTAACACATGTTGAAATTACGATTACTGAAGGTAGAAATCGACAAGTTAGAAGAATGTTTAGTCACTTTGGACATGAAGTTGTGAAACTATCACGAGTTGAATATGGACCTTTAAATTTAAAAGGGTTAAATGCAGGTCAAGGTAGAACAATGTCACCACATGAAATAAAAGTATTAAGACATTTAGCACAAGATGGTAAATAAACTGTAAACGTTCACAATAATGCCACTAATCTGCTTTTTAGTCATGATATACTATACAAAACACCATAACATTTTACATGTATGGTTTTTTTATTGTGTTAGGGAGGATAATAATAAATGAAGAAAAAACAGAAGACTATACTCCAAATTGTTATTACGGCGGTTATTCTTCTCGCAATTATATTTACAGTATGGTCTAGCCTTACTAAAGATAATGATAAAATTGCTCAAGTAGGAGATGAGGCTCCTCTATTTGAACTTGAAACTGTTGATGGAAAAAAAGTTAACTTAAAAGATTTTCGTGGAAAAGGCGTATTAATAAACTTCTGGGGAACATGGTGTGAACCTTGTAAACGTGAAATGCCTGAACTTGAAAGACAATACCAAAACTATAAAGATAACGGCGTAGAAGTCATTGCTATACATGTAAGAAATAATCCACAACAAATTAAACAATATTTAAGTTCATTAAAAGAAACGCCATCATTTAATGTTGCGATGGATAATGATAATTTGGTCACTGATGCATATGGAGTAAACCCATTACCTACAACTATTACTGTTGATAAAGATGGTAAAGTTAAGTCTAAGCATACTGGTGAACTTTCTAAAAAACAAATCATCAAAGAAATGGAAATGGTCAAAGTGAAATAGAGGGGGATTTAAGGTGAGTAACAAGCAAATTATTTGTGAGTGTGGGCATAAAAACCCTGAAGGTACTCAACTCTGCTTAAACTGTGGTCGTTTAATAAATGACGACTACGATAAGAAAAAAACAACTGACGTTATGCGTTATGATGGCCAAGCAATACGTTCAAAGACTAAGAATAGAACAATTTTAGATCGTGTCTGGAATTTCTTTGCTTCAATTAAAACTGGGGTTACATTACTTATATTGACTGTTGTAGCAGCATCAATAGGTACTATATTCCCGCAAGAATATTTCATTCCTATGAATGTTAATCCAGAACAATATTATTATGAACATTACGGATCGTTAGGATTGTTATACTACAAATTAGGATTTCATAATTTATATACTTCATGGTGGTTTTTAATTTTACTTGGCTTAGTTGCCTTTTCAATTATTACATCTAGTATAGATAGAGGTATACCATTACATAAGTCTTTGAAAAATCAAAGAACAAAAAAACACAGCACATTTTATAAACGTCAAAGATTAAACATGTCTACTAGAAGTGAAGTTGACTTAGATAGTATTGGTAAATCATTTAAAGAAAAACGATACAAAGTAAAACAAGAAGACAATCATTTGTTACTTGAAAAAGGTCGCTTATCTAGATATGGTCCTTACATTAATCATACAGGACTTATTATATTGTTATTCGGTGCTATGCTTAGATTTTTACCAGGCTTTTATTTAGATGAAATGCTTTATGTTAAAGAAGGAGAAACTAAACCTGTTCCTGGAACTGATAGAGCATATTATATAAAAAACAATGACTTTATATACGAAGAGTATGATCAAAAGTCTCAATCTAATACAAATGCGGAATCAATCGATCCAAGTTTAAATAAAATTGCTAAAAACTATGAGACTAAAGCTACGTTATACAAGAATGATCAACAAGATGTTATAGGTTCGAAAGCAAACTTAAAAGAAGTAGCTACAGATTCTATAAAAGTAAATCATCCATTAACATATGACAATTTGCAATTTTATCAAAGTAGCTTTGATAATTCTTTATTAAAAGATATGACTTTTAACTTAAAAACGAAAGACGGAAAATCTTTAGGTGAATCATTTACTGTTAATTTGGAAAGTCCTAAAAAGGAATATAAACTTACTGATGATTTAACAGTAAAATTAAGAAGTTATGCACCAGACTATGAAAAAATAGAAAATGGTGTATTAGCTACTAAATCACCAAATCCAAATAATCCTGCTTTTGTGTTTGAAGTTACTAAAAAGGGTGAGAAACCTGAATTTAGTTTCTTGAGAATTAAGGAATCAGAAGATATATCAAAAGGTAATCAATATGATGTGAAGTTCGCTAATGCTACGAATCAATGGGCAACCGTTTTAGCGGTTAAAAAAGATTTAACATTACCAATATTATTTACTGGATTTGTCATTTTCTTAATTGGCCTAGCAGTTGGTTCATATATTAATCACAGACGTATTTGGATTAATAGCGACAATGGTGACTTTAATATTGCAGCCCATACAAATAAGAATTACTATGGATTTAGTAAAGAAATCAATCAAGTATTAGATAAACATCAAATTTCACATATCAAAGATACAAAAGAAGATATTCACGAAAGCAAGGAGGCAAATAATGGATAAAGATTTATTTTTAAATATTAGTAATATTAGTTTATATTCGGCATTTATACTATATTTAATAGCAATTGTGCCATTTTCTTTTTCAGTTCGTTCATCTAAAAAAAGAGCTGAAAAAATTGGAATTATTTTAACAGTTGTTGGTTTCGTATTACAAATTATTTACTTTATTACGAGATGGATTGCTTCAGGTCATGCTCCAGTTAGTAATATGTATGAATTTTTAACGATGTTTGGAATCATGATGGTAGGAGGATTCCTTGTTATTTATTCAATTTACAAAACACCAATTCTTGCACTATTCGTACTACCAATTGCAATGTTACTAATTGCATATGCAAGTATGTTTTCTAGAGATGTATCACCATTAATACCTGCATTACAATCTAGTTGGTTAGCAATACATGTAATCACAGTAACGATTTCTTACGGTATATTATCTATTAGTTGTGTTGCTGGTTTAATATATTTATTTGCAGCAGTTGATCCAAAAGAAAAAACGATACATAGCTTCTTTGTTGAAGTGATTATGTATTTCGTTGTAATCATCATAGGTTTTATTTTAACAACTGTAATCATGAAAGATATTGTTGGATATGATGACACATTCTTCTTTATTGATAAAAACGACAGTAATTCTGTACAACATTACCATTTACCTGCATTTGTGACACAGCAAGACAGCTTGCTTGTTGATCATGTTTCAGGAAGTGATTATGAACCAATTGAAAGAAACGATATATTGAGCTGGATTAAAATTGAATTACCAGCCGTAATCAATGCTCAGAAACTCAATACAGTAATATGGTCAATTGTGATTGGTTCTATCTTGTATGGTATACTGAGATTGATTTTAAAAGGAAAAACATTGTTCAGTCTAATGAAACCATTGACGAAAAAAGTCAATCTATCCTTAATGGATGAAATAGGATATCGAGCAGTTATAATAGGATTTCCTTTATTTGCTCTGGGTGGTATTTTATTCGCGAGCATTTGGGCTCAAATGGCATGGAGTAGATATTGGGGATGGGATCCTAAAGAAGTATGGGCACTCATCACATTCTTGTACTATGCGATATTCCTACACTTAAGATTAGGTAAAGGTTGGGAAGGTCGCAAATCAGCATGGTTAGCTGTTGGTGGTCTTGCAATTATCCTATTTAATGTTATTGCAGTTAACTTAATTGTAGCTGGTTTACATTCTTATGCTTAAAAATTGCTAGAAGGGAGTTAAGCAAGTATGACAGATCGTATTTTAGTTGTAGATGATGAAGATAGAATTCGCAAGTTAGTAAAAATGTATCTTGAAAGAGAAGGTTATGAAACAGATGAAGCTGAAAATGGACAAATTGCGTTAGATAAAGCTTTAAACGAAGATTATGACTGTATATTATTAGACTTAATGTTACCTGAAATAGATGGGATTGAAGTATGTAAAAGAGTTAGAGAAACAAAATCAACACCTATTATTATGCTTACTGCAAAAGGAGAAGAAAATAATAGAGTAGAAGGTTTTGAAATTGGAGCAGATGACTATATTGTAAAGCCATTTTCTCCAAGAGAAGTGGTATTACGTGTTAAAGCTCTGTTAAGACGTACAACTAATCATTCTGTTGTTAATCAGACAAGTACTGCTAAAGATTTAATTGTATTTGAAAATCTAGTGATTGATAATGACGCACATCGTGTGCTAGCTGATCACAAAGAAGTAAATTTAACGCCTAAAGAATATGAATTATTATTGTACTTAGCAAAATCACCAGATAAAGTATTTGATAGAGAACAACTTTTAAAAGAAGTATGGCATTATGAGTTCTACGGAGATTTAAGAACTGTTGATACTCATGTAAAAAGGTTACGAGAAAAGTTAAATCGCGTTTCAGAAGAAGCAGCTCAAATGATTCATACTGTTTGGGGCGTTGGCTATAAATTTGAGGTTCCTGAATAATGAATCGGTTAAATAGTGTTGTTGTAAAACTGTGGTTATCTATTATTTTAATAGTAACGACAGTTTTACTTTTATTAAGCGCCTTTCTTATAACTTTTTTGCAATCATATAATACTTCAACAACCGGTGAAAACTTATACAATAATGCCAGTAAAATTGAACGTTTACTTCTTAACTCACATGAGAAGGAATCTGTAATTGATTATGCTAAAGAATTAGTAGAAGATCCTGCTGGACTGATTATAATTAAAAATAAACAAGATTTAACTAAACAATCAGAAGATCCACTAAAAGATGTCATGATTGATGAAATAAGAACAAATCAATCTTTTGATAAAGTTTTTAACAATGATGAACACGTTTTAAAAGAAATTAAACTATCATATAAAGGTGAAAAACATCAATACATCTTATTAGGTTATCCATCTCAAGCTTTCCAAGAAGATGAGGCAGGTATATTTTTATTTCAAGATATTAATTCCATAAAAGAAGCTCAAAACGTAGTAACACTTAGTATATTAGTCTCTGCAATTATATTGTTAATAGTCAGTACAGTATTTGCCTTTTTCCTATCTAATAGAATTACTAAGCCACTTATACAACTTAAACATGCAGCATTTAAAGTTGCAAAAGGACATTATACAGAGAAAGTTCCTATCTATACTCGTGATGAAATAGGTGAACTTGGATTAGCATTTAATAAAATGAGTAAAGATATAAGAACAAACATTGATGACGTTAAGTCAAAAAATAATATCCAAGAAAAATTGATTAATTCTATGATAGATGGCGTGCTCGGGATAAACGATAAAAATGAAATAATTATCTCAAATTCGAAAGCAGATACATTTTTACAGGAAATTAGAGAATATGCACATGTTGATATATCTACTCAAAGAAATGAAACATTTAAAGATAAAAACACTCAATTCTTTGAATACGAATTAGGTCATAAATATTATGTGGTTATATCAACATATATTGATAGCATTCAAAATGATGGTTCATCAGGAATTGTTGTTATTATTCGTGATATGACTGATGAACACCATATGGATCAAATGAAAAAAGACTTTATAGCGAGTGTTTCTCATGAGTTAAGAACACCTATTTCTATGCTACAAGGTTATACAGAAGCAATAGTTGATGGTATCGTGACAGAACAAAAAGATATAGATGATTTTCTTTATATCATTTTAGATGAATCTAAAAGATTGAGCAGATTAATTAATGAACTTTTAGAAGTTGCTAAAATGGATGCTGAAGGGATTAAAGTCAATTTAGAAGCATTTAATATTTCAACACTTATTAATAAAATTGACACTAAATTTTTACCACAAGCAAAAGAAAATGGACTAAATTTATCATTTGAACATCTTGGTGATGCTACAAATTGGTATGGTGATAGCGATAGAATCGAACAAATTTTAACAAATTTAATAGATAATGCTATGAGGTATACTCATCAGAACGATTCAATTGAAGTGATTTTTGATGATACACAAGAAGAAGACTTTGTTATTATTGTTAACGATACTGGAGTAGGTATTGCAAAAGAACACTTAGAGCAAATATTTGATCGATTTTATAAAGTGGATGCATCTCGTACGAGAGGTAAACATGGTACAGGACTTGGCTTATTTATTGTACAAAAGATTATTGATGCTCATGATGGTACGATTAATGTTAAAAGTGAAGAAGGTAAAGGAACTCAATTTACAATTACTTTACCGAAATAAAATGATTGTGAGTAATTTTGATGAAAATTGTTTAGTAATGTGCTAATATATGAATCATAAAAATAAAATTTAATAAAATTCATCTTCGGGGTTTGGTGTAATTCCATACCGGCGGTTATAGCCCGCGACCTGATACGTAAATATTTATGTATTGGCTGACTTAGTGAAAATCTAAGGCCGACAGTTAAAGTCTGGATGGGAGAAGATGGAGGAAAAATCTAGTTAATACTAGGTTTATTTAGCTATTGCTTTCCTCCTATTCTTACGAGATGAATAGGAGGAGTTTATATGTCTAACGATAACAAAACAAAGCGCTTACTCACTGTAAGTATGCTTATTGCAATTAGCTTTATTTTAATGTTTATAAAATTTCCATTGCCATTTTTACCGCCATATTTAACTATGGACTTTAGTGACGTACCAGTACTTGTAGCAACATTTGCTTTTGGTCCTGTATCGGGTATTTTGGTTGCATTATTCAAGAACGTATTGAACTTTTTAATTGTATCTCATGAACCTATAGGTAACACGGCAAACTTTCTAGCTTCAATCTGTTTAATTATACCAACATACTATTTTTACCGTATTAAAAAAAATAAATTGTTTATGGGCTATGGCTTATTAACAGGAACAATTTTAATGACGATATTTATGAGTTTAATGAACTATTTTGTTTTATTACCTTTATATGGTCAAATTATGAATTTAGCAGACTTAACACATAATCTAAAATTAATTGTCTCAGCAGGGATCATCCCATTTAACTTAATAAAAGGTATCGTGATTTCTATTATATATATACTGATATTTGATAAACTTAAAACGATTATAAAGTAAATGAAAGTCCAATAGAACACCCAATCCAAAATTGATTGCAATGGATTGGGTGTTTTTTTATAATGTTATTAAAGAAAAAAAGAGTAGAAACCATTTGTTCAATGAATTTCTACTCCCTTATGTGTAAAGATTGTTATATTCTAAAATCTTAATTTAATCTATATTATTCGAATTTAAGTGCGTCTCCGTCAAACGATTCATCTGCTATTTTAATTGAATCTGTAGGACAACCTTCGAAAGCATCTTCCATATCTTCGAGTAACTCTTCAGGAACAGCTTCGATTCCCTTATTGTCGTCTAATATTACGTAGGCGATTCCCTCGTCGTCATAATCATATATATCGGGGGCAGCTGCTCCACATGCACCACATGCGATACATGTATCCATATCTACTATTGTGTATTTAGCCAAAATTTTCGCCTCCTTTAAAAAACATGCTACACTTATTATACATACTTATTTTAGTGATAACACTTATATTTTTCAACATTTTTATATTAATTGAGGTGATTTATTTGAAAGAATTAATTTTGAAAGCCCTTTCTATGAAACATGAAAATAAAACGCATAAAAGTATTTATAATATTTTAATTGGAAAGAAAACACATCAGACCTATTTTGATGCTAGTATTGAGCATTTAAAATTATATTATGGCTGTCTACCAAATTTAAAATACAATGATTTCGAAATGATAGTTGAGCAAGAACCAATAAAAAATCAAAATCCTATTGTTGGTAATTATTTCTATCAACAAGCTATTCAAACAGTAGGCACTATATTACTGTTGATACAAATGATTAGCCAGAGAAAACATGAGCATTTCTCTTATCAACCTATTATTAATGATAAAACAATTCAATTCAAAGCAAAAGAATTATACATATCTATTAACAATCATCACGAAGAAGAATTTATAAAAGAAGTTAATCAATTATTTGAAGATATAGATCATTATTTTAGTGGAATTTATGTTCATTATTTATTAGCTGGGTATCGTGAAACACCATATACAACAGAACAAATATCACAGATTGAAGAAATATCCATAATCGAATTAAAAGAACGCTTAGTCGAAGAATATCAGTTGATACAAATTACAATACAAAATCAAGAAAGATATCCAATTTTATCACAAATTAAATTTCAACCTAAATTACATCAGCAAACTTTGTCGACATATCAATTGTTAAATCAAACATACGATATCGAACAATTAGCTATTATGAAAAATGTTAAAACTCATACAATTCACGATCATATAATAGAAATGTATATTAAAGGCTATTTAACTGATATGAACAAGTACATAGATGACATTAAATATTCAAAATTTGTAAATGTCTTTGAAGATAACCCAAATCAAAATTTAAAATATTATTATGAAATTTTAGGCGAATTTACTTATTTTGAAATTAAATTAATGTATGTTTGCTTTGCAATGGAGGGATTAAATGCTACAAGAAGAACTTAAAAAGTATTTTGGATATGAAACATTTCGAAGTGGCCAACAAGAAACAGTTCAAAATATATTAGATGGTCACGATGTACTAAGTATCCTTTCAACAGGTGCTGGAAAAAGTTTGTGTTATCAACTACCTGCTTATATTACAGGAGGTAGAGTACTGATAATATCACCTTTAATTTCATTAATGGATGATCAAGTTGCGCAAATGAAATTAAATGGAGAAAAGAATGCAGTCGCAATTCATTCTGCTTTATCGATGGATGAGAAACAAGACATATTTAAACATTTAGAGAATTATCAATTTATATTTTGTAGTCCAGAATTTATTTATGAAGAGCATAACTTCAAACATTTTAAATCAATAAATTTTAAATATATTGTATTGGATGAAGCACATTGTCTGAGTGAATGGGGATTTGATTTCCGACCACACTATGCATTGATTTCAAAAGTGACGCAACACTTTCTTCATTCCCAAGTTATTGCTTTAACTGCTACTTTAACCCAAAAAATGATAATAGATATTCAAGAAATAACAAAAAGACAATTTGAAATACATAAAGAAGGTTTAAATCGTTCAAATATTATGTATCATCATTTTAATTTTGAAAGTGAAGAAGAAAAAGATAAATTTTTATTAAATGAAATTAAAGAAACGGGACCAACAATTATTTATGTATCTTCCAAAAAAAAGTGTCATGAACTAGCTGATATGATTTATAAAGAAGGATATTTAACTGGTATTTATCATGGCGATTTAGATTATCAAGAGAGAACTACAGTTCAAACACAATTTATTAACAATGACATTAAGATAATCGTCGCAACTAGTGCTTTTGGAATGGGCATAAACAAACAAGATGTTAGAACAGTTATTCATTATCATTTACCAACTTCACCATCTAAATTTGTTCAAGAAGTTGGTAGAGCAGGTCGAGATGGAGAACAGTCACAAGCAATCAGTTTATTTACACCACGTGATTTACTTATACTTAATCATTTAGCTAATGATCATGGAATTGATATAGATATGCTTAATTTATATGAACAAGGGTATCAGTTAAATGAGGAGGTTACGATGAATATAAAGTTCCTTCTTGAGCTATATCCTATCAATAAATTAAAAGCTAAAATTCAAGCTGAGCAAGATCAAAAAAGTTATGCATTTAATTACATGAAAAATTATGTTCAAATTGATAGTTGTAGAAGGCTTTATTTAATGCAATATTTTAACGAGAAAATCATGCAAGATGAGAACTGCTGCGATAATTGTAACAATGCAAAGTTAATAAAATTGCCTAATATTAAAGAAGTAAAGAGAAAAACAACATATCAAATTAGATTAAATGCAATATTTTAATAGGATTGCTTTACTTGATAAGTTGAACAGGGATATAATAAAGTGTAATTCAATATAATTGAAATCAATAAGTTAATGATGAGGTGAGTTTATTGTCTAAAGATAATTTTAAAGACGAATTTGAAAAGAGTCGTCAACCGATAGAACGACCTGAAGACAAGGTAAAGAAAGAAGAAATAAACAACGAAGAGACGAACAATAATAGTCAATCTAATCGGAAAGAAGTAGAAGATTCAAAACAAGATAATAAGCAACAAAGTAAAAAAGAACAACATTATCCTCCAAGAGGTGCATTAAGAAGACAACGAAGAAAAGAAGAAGCAAATAAACAGAGTTCAACTTCAGATACTCCGAAAGAACAAGAAACTAAAGAAGAACCTACACCATCTAATAAAGCTGCAGTTGGAGCAACTGGTGCAGATTCAGGCGTTTCAAATAATAATGTTAGTAAGAAACGTCCGAAAAAATCTTTAACTGACAAACCTGAACAACAACAGAAACCAGAAAATGATAAAAATAGCAAAAAAGGTGCTGCGGCAGCTGCTGGAACAGGAGCAGTTGGAGCAGGAGTAGCAGGTTCAGCAAAAAATAAAGACAATCAAAATCAAGTAAAGCAAGATGATAATAAACATGTTGAAAATGATAAGTCTAGTAAGAAAAAAGGCGCTGCCGCAGCTGCTGGTGCAGGAGCAGTTGGAGCAGGAGTAGCAGCCTCAGCAAAAAATAAAGACAACAAAAATCAAAATAAACAAGATAGTAATAAACATGCTGAAAATGATAAGGCTGGTAAGAAAAAAGGTGCTGCCGCAGCTGCCGGTGCAGGAGTAGCTGGAGCTGGAGCTTCTGGTGGAGGAACGCCTCCTAATGGTGGTAACAACGGTCAAAGTGGTCATAATGGAGACGATGGTAATTCTAGTAAATTTAAAAAAGCTTTAATACCTATTATTGCGGCTATTCTTATTTTAGGTGCCCTAGCTCTATTCCTTGGCATGTATTTAAATGGTGCAAATAAAGATAATGGTAAAGAGCTTGCTGAAAAAACTGAACAAACAAACAGTGATACTAAGAAAAAAGCAGATGAACAAACTGAAAAAGACCGAGCTAAAAAAGAAGATGAGAAAAAATCTGAAAACAATGATAAAAAATCAAGTGATTCAGATAAAGATAGTAACTCAAATACTTCTAGTGATTCTGCAAACAATTCATCAAACAACACAAATGAAAGCAACACAAATGAAAACAATTCTGATGAACAAAATAACCAAGCTAATCAAGACCAAAGTCAAAACAGCGACAATAGTATGAATCAATACAACGAAAGTGCTGAAAATGAAGATGTTCAAAATGCCGCACAAGATGCAGCAAATAATCAAGCAAATCAAAACACGCAAAATAATCAAAGTCAATCGCAAGAAGCTCATACAGTAACAGGAAAAGAAAACTTATACCGTATAGCTATTCAATATTATGGAAGTGGTTCACCTGAAAATGTAGAAAAAATTAGACAAGCAAATGGTATTTCTGGCAATGAAATATCACAAGGTCAGAACTTAGTAATACCATAGACATATACAAAAGGGGATGGATTTATGTATTTAACGAATATAATGATACCGAAAGAAAAATGTTACATTGCTCATCCAAAAGATACGATTCACTCAGCTCTTGATAAGTTGGAACATCACGGGATTGATGGTTTACCTATTGTAGCTGATGGAAAGTATATAGGAATGATCACAAGATATAGTATCTTTAGACATTATTTCTTTAAAAAAGAAAATGTATCTAGAGATAACTTTATTGCGGATACATTAATCGAAGAAATCTTAACATTAGATTTACACTCATTAAATGAAAATCTTGTAGTTGAAGAGTCACTACTTAATTTGCAAGATTTTCCGATTCTTGCAGTAGTAAATGATGAAAAAGATTTTCTTGGGGTAGTTACAAGATATGATGTTATGGAACAATTTAAGTCAGCTTTCGGTATGAAACAAAAAGGGGTTAGAATTGCTATTACATCAGTTGAAGCTGAAGGTAGAATTAAGCGATTATCAAGTATTATAGCTAAATACAAATTAAATACGATTTCATTTGTAACATTTGATGAAACGGATAAGATGTACCGTAGAATGATTATTAAAGTTGAAAAATCAAATAATATTGATAAGTTTATCAAGTACTTATCTAAAAATGGATTTAAAGTTCTAGATGTAACTGAAGATAATTAATATCAGCAGCCAACAATGAGTAATTTTGTTGGCCTTTTTTTTTATTTAATTCTTTATAAATTGTTTATTTACCTGTGTTCTTTGTTTAATTTAGAAATAATTTATTTTAATAATCTCTCTTTATTGATATAATGATTGAGGATATTATAAGGAGTGAAGGTACATGCAAGAATATGAAAGTTTAATAATCGGTGGAGGTCCATGTGGATTAAGTGCGGCAATCGAACAAAAAAGAAGAGGTATTAATACAGTTGTAATTGAAAAAGGTAATGTAGTAGATGCAATTTATAATTACCCAACTCATCAAACCTTCTTTTCTTCAAGTGATAAACTTGGAATCGGGGATGTACCCTTTATCGTAGAAGACTTAAAACCTAAAAGAAATCAAGCACTTGTTTATTATAGAGAAGTCGTTAAACATCATCAGCTTGATGTTAGAACATTTGAAGAAGTGTTAGCAGTTAAAAAAGTTGATAATAGATTTTTAGTCTCTACAACTAAACAAACTTACAAAGTTAGATTTTTAACAATTGCAACTGGATATTATGGGCAACCTAATTCATTAGAAGTAGAAGGGCAAGAGTTAAGTAAAGTTATGCACTACTTTAAAGAAGCTCATCCTTATTTTAATCAAGATGTCGTTATAATTGGTGGAAAAAATTCTGCAGTAGATGCTGCAATTGAATTAGAGAAAGCTGGAGCAAAAGTAACAGTTCTATATCGTGGTTCAGAATATTCTAAGAGTATTAAACCATGGATATTGCCTAACTTCGAATCGCTTGCAAACCACGAAAAAATTACAATGCATTTTAACAGTGAAGTAGAACGCATCGATGAAGAAACATTAACTTTCTCTAAAGAGGGAAAATCTCACACTATTAAAAATGATTTTGTATTTGCGATGATCGGTTATCATCCAGATTATAAGTTTCTAGAATCATGTGGCGTTGAAACCATTACAAACGAATTTGGAACAGCGCCATCATTTAATAAAGATACGATGGAATCCAATGTTGAGAATTTATATATAGCCGGAGTTATTGCAGCTGGAAATGATGCTAACACTATTTTCATAGAAAATGGGAAGTATCATGGTGGTACAATCGCACAAGACATAGATAGAAAAAAACAAACACCACTAGAATCATAAAAAACACCCTGTTATTGGTATTAAACCTTATAACAGGGTGTTTTTTTATGAGAAATATTGAACGAGTTCTTCTTTTGTTAAATTATTACTTAGTCCTACTAAAAGTTTCAATCTTGCTTTTTGGCCATTTAAACCATTCGACAAAATTATACCCATTTGCTGTAGTTGATATCCGCCACCTTCATATGCGTATATACCACCAACAATCCCATTAAATGATCGAGAAACCATCACTACAGGTATTTCCGCTTCTATTAAGCTTTTTATACCTTCTAATGCTGTAGGAGGCATATTACCTTGCCCAAGTGCTTCTATAACTAATCCGTCATATTTATAGTCGACGAAGAAATTTAATAGGTCACTAGATATATCCATATGTGCTTTTACAATACCTATTTTCATATCAGGATTAATTTCTGTATATTTCTTATTAAGAAATGGCTGGTGATGAAATATTACATGCGTTTTTGTGACACTTCCTATTGGTCCATAGTTTGGACTTTGGAAAGTACTCGTATTTGATGTATGTGTCTTTGTAACGTTTTTAGCTGTATGGATTTCGTCATTAAATACTACCATTACGCCTTTATTTTTAGCATCATCAGTTGATGCTACTTTCAATGCTGAAACATAATTATATAAACCGTCAGAACCTATTTCATTGGAAGATCTCATAGCACCTGTTAAAATTATAGGTAACTGAGTATCTATTGTTAAATCTAATAAATATGCAGTTTCTTCTAATGTATCAGTACCATGAGTAATAACAAAAGCATCATATTCATCATTCTTGATAGATTCGCATATGATATTCTTCAATTTAATAATATATTGATTGTTCATATGTGGAGAAGGTACTTGAAATGGGTTGATTTCTGTAATATCACCTAAAGATTGTATAAACTCTTGATGTCTGTGCATTGGATGTTCTGAATTTGTTTCTACTTTACCTGTATCTTTGTCTTCTGACATACTTATTGTTCCACCTGTATGTATAACTAATATTCTCTTCATTTCTTTCCTCCTATTCATATGATTATAGTTTATGATAAAATATATAGGATTAAAGAACAAGAGAGGTTAATACAAATGAAGAAAATAAATATTGCAATAGATGGTCCAGCAGCTGCTGGTAAAAGTACAATCGCTAAATTAGTAGCGCAAAAATTTAATATGATTTATGTAGATACTGGTGCTATGTACAGAGCAATAACACTATATTACATTGAACAAGAAACTGAAGATTTTGACCGACTTGTTAAAGAGATTGATTTGAAAATAGTTTTAGATAATGGTCAGAGAGTTATTTTAAATGGTGAAGATGTCTCAGAAAGAATAAGACAAAATGATGTAACGCAAAAAGTTTCTTACGTTGCTTCTAAAGAACCAGTCAGAACATTTTTAGTTAATGAACAACAAAAGTTAGCAAATGAAAAGAATGTTGTAATGGATGGTAGAGATGTAGGAACTACGGTATTACCAGATGCAGAGCTTAAAATATATATGATTGCATCTGTTGAAGAACGTGCTTTAAGACGTTTGAAAGACAATGAATTAAGAGGGATTGAATCAGATTTAGAATCTTTAAAATTAGATATTGAACGTCGTGATCAATATGACATGAATCGTGAAATCTCACCTTTAGTTAAAGCTGAAGATGCTATAAGTATTGATACAACAGGATTAACTATAGAAGAAGTGACAAATAAAATTTCAGAATTAGCAAAAAGTAAAATGAACTAAATAGTTCGAATTTCTTGACAATTTAGCTTCTTTATAAGAAGTTATTATTATGATATTTATTTAAAGGAGGCAATTTTGATGACGGAAGAATTCAACGAATCCATGATAAATGAAGTGCAAGAAGGTGACAAAGTAAAAGGTACTGTACAACAAATAGAAGATAAACAAGTAGTTGTACACATAGAGGGTGGTAAGTTTGATGGCATCATTCCAATAAGCCAACTGTCAACTCAACACATCGAAACAGCCAACGAAGTCGTCAATATTGGTGATGAAATCGAAGCGTTTGTAACTAAGATTGAACAAACCGAAGATAGTGGTCATTATATATTATCAAAACGTAAATTAGATGAGAACTTATCATACGAGAAACTACAAAAAATCCTTGATGAAGATGGAACAATCGAAGCTGAAGTAACAGAAGTTGTAAAAGGCGGTTTAGTTGTAGATGCAGGTATTCGCGGATTCATACCCGCTTCATTAATATCAGTTAACTACATTGAAGATTTTTCAAATTATTTAGGTAAAGTATTAACACTTAAAATTGAAGAATTAGATCAAACTAATAACAGAGTTATTTTAAGTCATAAAAAAATTGAACAAGAGTCTTTAAGTTCACAAAAAGAAGATTTCTTAAACAATTTATCTCAAGGTGATGTATTAGAAGGAAAAGTAGCAAGAATAGCTAACTTTGGGGCATTTATTGATTTAGGTGGTATAGATGGATTAGTACATGTTTCCGAATTATCACACGATCATGTTAAATCACCAGAAGAAGTCGTTACTGTTGGAGATACAGTTAAGGTTAAAGTTCGTGCTATTGATAGAGACGCGGAAAGAATTTCTTTATCAATCAAAGATACTTTACCAAGTCCGTTTGAACAAATAGATAATAATTTCTCAGTTGGAGATATAGTACCAGGTAAAGTAGTTCGATTAGCACAATTTGGCGCGTTTGTGGAAATAGGTGCAGGTTTACAAGGTTTGGTACACATTTCACAAATCAGTCACGAACATATAGGTAAACCTGATGAAGTTTTAGAAAAAGGACAAGATGTACAAGTTAAAATTTTATCAATAGATAAAGATGAAGAAAGAATTTCATTATCAATTAAAGATACAATTGAACAAGAAACAGATTATGATGAGTCTTATTTAAATCAAACAAATTCAGATGACGATAATCCAACATTGGGTGATGTCTTCGGAGATAAATTAAAAGATTTTAAATTATAATCCTAAAAAGCCATTCGAATAAACTTTGAATGGCTTTTTTTAATTCCATAGGCTAAACTGTGATGATATGTTAAAATAAAAAGGATTATGAATGAGAGGAAGTAGGTTTATGACGAAACCCATTATAGCAATTGTAGGTAAACCAAATGTAGGGAAATCTACAATTTTTAATAGAATTGTTGGAGAAAGAGTATCAATTGTTGAAGATACACCAGGTATTACGAGAGACAGAATATATTCAAGTGGTGAGTGGTTAACACATGACTTTAATTTAATTGATACTGGCGGCATTGACTTAGGCGATGAGCCATTCCAAAAACAAATTAGAGCACAAGCAGAAGTAGCTATAGATGAAGCGGATGTAATTATCTTCATGGCAAATGGTCGTGAAGGTGTAACTCAGGCTGATGAAATGGTAGCTAAAATATTATACAAATCAAATAAACCTGTTGTATTAGCAGTTAATAAAATTGATAACCCTGAGATGAGAAGTGAAATTTATGACTTTTATTCATTAGGTTTCGGGGAACCATTCCCAATTTCAGGTTCACATGGTTTAGGATTAGGAGATTTACTAGATGAAGCAGCTAGACATTTTCCAGAAGACGACGAACCTGATTATGATGATGAAACAATTAGATTATCACTTATTGGACGACCAAATGTTGGTAAGTCTAGTTTGATAAATGCTATTTTAGGTGAAGAACGCGTTATTGTATCACCAATAGCAGGTACTACAAGAGATGCAATTGATACTTTATATACTTATGATGAACAAGAATACGTATTAATTGATACTGCAGGAATGAGAAAAAAAGGTAAAGTGTATGAAAGTACAGAAAAATATTCTGTATTAAGAGCACTTAAAGCTATTGAAAGATCAAACGTTGTTCTTGTCGTAATTGATGCAGAAGAAGGTATTATTGAACAAGATAAAAAAGTTGCTGGCTATGCACACGAAGCTGGTAAAGCAATAGTTATAGTAGTAAATAAATGGGATACTGTAGAAAAAGACTCTAAAACGATGAAAAAATTCGAAGAAAAAGTTAGAGATAACTTCCAATTCTTAGATTATGCTCCAATTGCATTTGTTTCTGCTTTAGAGAAATCACGATTAAGAACATTATTCCCATTAATAACAATGGCAGATGAAAACCATCGTAAGCGTGTACAAAGTTCTACTTTAAATGAAGTTATTACAGATGCTGTTGCAATGAATCCAACACCAACAGATAATGGAAGAAGATTAAATATTTTTTATGCAACACAAGTTGCAATCCAACCTCCAACATTTGTAATATTCGTTAATGATGTTGAATTAATGCACTTTTCTTATAAACGTTTCTTAGAAAACCGCATAAGAGATGCATTCGGTTATGAAGGAACGCCAGTTCATTTAATATCTAGAAAAAGAAACTAAATTAAAGGATTGATAAATATGTCAAATATTACTGTGTTTGGTACAGGAAGTTGGGGAACTGCATTAGCTAACGTATTAGCTGACAATCAACATGATGTACTAATGTGGGGGAAAACTGAAAATACAATCAATGAAATTAATAAAGAACATACTAATTCAAAATATTTAAAAGAAATTACAATCAATGAAAACATTAAAGCTTCTACAAGTTTAAAAGATGCTGTTCATCATTCTTCAATATTTATTATTGCTGTTCCTACTAAAGCAATTCGTGAAGTTGCAGAAAATATAAATCAAATTGCTGATGGCAAGAAAGTATTTATACACGTGTCTAAAGGTATTGAACCTGTAACTTTTAAAAGAATCTCTGAAATGCTTGATGAATCAATTGATTCTAAATTAAATGGTGGAATTGCTGTATTATCAGGTCCTAGTCATGCTGAAGAAGTTGCAATTAAGCATCCTACGACAGTGTCAGTATCCTCAGAAAATGAAGAAGTAGCAAGACTTGCACAAGATTTATTTATGACGGATTATTTCCGTGTTTATACGAATAATGATTTGATCGGAATAGAAATTGGTGGCGCTTTGAAAAATATCATCGCTCTTGCTGCAGGTATTACTGATGGAATTGGATATGGGGATAATGCTAAAGCAGCACTTATTACTAGAGGTTTAGCAGAAATTACGCGTCTAGGTGTTAAAATGGGTGCAGATCCAATGACATTCCTTGGACTTGGAGGCATTGGTGACTTAATAGTAACGTGTACATCCGTACATTCAAGAAACTGGAAATGCGGTAACATGTTAGGCAAAGGTGCAACATTAGACGAAGCTTTAGAAGAAATGAATATGGTAGTTGAAGGTGTAAGAACAACTGAAGCTGCTTACAATTTAGCTAAAGAATATGATGTAGAAATGCCTATTACATCTGGTCTTTATAGAGTATTATTTGAAGATTATCCTGTTTCAGAAGGTGTTAAAGATCTTATGGAACGTGACAAAAAGTCAGAGAATATTTAAGCAAGTGGGGTATTGAAATGTTTGATATATCAAGAATGGATTTAATGTGGGTGTCTTTTTATTCGATAGGTTTTATGATTTTATCAATTATACTCGTATATTTATCAAGATTTAAATTTAAAAATAAAATAATTAGTGGAATTACTATGTTTCTAGCAGTTGTTTCTCTTATATTTGCTGGTATATTTATGATTGTTGTATTAGGTGGATCTAGCCATGCTTAACTATAAAAAAATTACGATACTTATACTATGTTGTTCATTATTTTTAACTGCATGTGCATTTCCCGATAAAGAAAAAGAAGAAAATCAAGTTCCAGCTAATGATCAATTAAATATGGTTCAAACGGCAGTTGATGAATATCAGAAAGCAAGCAATGGATTATTACCGCTTAAAGAAAGAGATGACAGCTACTCAATTTATTTAAAACACCCAGTAGATTTTAATAAATTGAAACCAAAGTTCTTATCACAATTACCTGGTAATTCATTTGAAAATGGTGGTATATATCAATATGTCATTATGGATGTCGATAAAGATCCAAAAGTACACTTAATTGATTTAAGAACATCTGAAGTTTTGAAAGATCTTAGAATTAGAATTGATGCGAGTGGTGAACCGTTACAACTTGGCAAGAAAGTTGCACCAAACGTCTACGAAATTGATTACAAAAAGTATGGCTTTAAAAAAGCACCTACAGTTCCTAGTCCATATAGCAATGAAAGATTACCTGTTTATATGAACGGAGGGAATGATTTTGTAATTGATTACCGTTTAGATTTAGCAAAAGCTATAAAAAAAGAAAAATCACTACCTAAACCAGGTACAGACATTCGATACTTACTATATAAAGATACGCCTATACTACCGGCATATTCACCAGAATTTACAATAAATAACAAAAATGAGCCTGTTTTTAAATCAAATGTGAAAAAATATTAATAAAATTATAGAAAATATACATTTATGGCTTGTAAATCGTTGCAGTGGCACTGGTTGATGTGTTAAAGTCTTAACATAATGGTATTTATACATATCATTAGATAACCTTTTGGGAGGTGAAATTGAAATGAACAAAACAGAATTAATTAACTCAGTAAGTGAAAAAGCTAATTTAACTAAAAAAGAAGCTGGTCTTGCTGTAGACGCAGTGTTCGAATCAATTCAAAAATCTTTATCTGACGGTGAAAAAGTACAATTAATTGGTTTCGGTAACTTTGAAGTACGCGAAAGAGCTGCTCGTAAAGGACGTAACCCACAAACTGGTAAAGAAATTGATATCCCTGCAAGTAAAGTTCCAGCATTTAAAGCAGGTAAAGCATTAAAAGATGCAGTTAAATAATTGATTGTGTCAAAGCCCTTTTAAAGGGCTTTTTTTATTTGTCTTATTTCTTTAAATGAAATAAATATATGCATTTTCAATTCATTAAACTTAGTGTTAAGATATATAGGTGATAATGTTGAGGTGATAAGATGGATAAAGTTGAAAATATTTATAATTATGAAATTTCTAATTTATTAAAAGGCGTTAAAAATAAAAATATACCTGCAGTTAATCCTATTATTGCAGATGTATTAAATGATATTAACATTGATATACATGCGAAATTAGCTACAATATCTATTGATGCCTCAATGCGCTTTTTAAACCGTATCGGTGAAGCAAATGTATCTAATCAAGATATCTTAATAGGTGATCTTGTTAGTGCATATTTCTATAAATGTGCTACATTAAATAAGGATTTAATATTTTTGGATACAATGACTAAAGCAATCAGCAAACAAAATGAATTAAAACAAACTTTAGCAAATGAAAATATGACACTTGATTCAACAAAAATAAAAGAAATTGAATCTATTTTCATTACAACTCTAATAGATTATTATGAAATCAATATGGATAAAGAACAATTAAAAGATGACATTTATGCATATTACTACTAAATAAAAATGACTATATTTTTAAACTTAAAGGAATGAATACTAAATGGATAATAAATCTAAATCAGAACATGTACATGATGTTTTCCAAAACATTTCAGGAAAGTATGATACATTAAATAATATTATAAGTTTTGAACAGCATAAAAGATGGCGTAAATACACGATGAAACAAATGAATGTTAAACCTGGATCTAAAGCTTTAGATGTATGTTGTGGAACAGCTGACTGGACGATACAACTTAGCCATGCTGTAGGCCCATACGGAGAAGTTGTAGGGCTAGACTTTAGTGAGAACATGCTAGAAGTAGGTAAGAAAAAAACGGATAATATGGCTAATATACATTTGATTCATGGTGATGCTATGAATTTACCATTTGAAGATAATGAATTTGATTATGTAACAATTGGATTTGGATTAAGAAATGTTCCAGATTACAAACATGTATTAAACGAACTTAAAAGAGTGGTAAAGCCTGGAGGTATGGTTGTATGTTTAGAAACTAGTCAACCAACAATGCCAGTATTTAAACAATTGTATAGATTCTATTTCAAAAATATCATGCCATTATTTGGGAAGTTATTTGCAAAGTCTTTACAAGAATACAATTGGTTACAAGAGTCTGCCGAAAATTTCCCTGGCAAAAAAGAATTAGCAGAAATGTTTGCGGATGTAGGATATGAAAGAATTAAAATTAAGAGCTTTACTGGTGGCGTTTCAGCGATGCATTTAGCTTATAAACCTAAATAACAAGGTGATTACATGTATGACAAAACAAAAATTCATATAAATAAAGAAGTAAAAGAAATAGAAAGACAATTGAATAATTATATAGATAGTGAGCAAACAACTATAAATGAAGCTTGCCAATATTTATTAACTTCTGGTGGTAAACGTATACGTCCGCTGTTTACTTTAATCGCAAGTCAATTTGGTGAGCAATATTCAAAAGATGTAATCACAGTAGCTACAACACTTGAGCTTATACATATGGCGAGTTTAGTTCACGATGATGTAATTGATAAAAGTGACAAACGAAGAGGTAAGCCTACAATTGCAAAGAAGTGGGATGTACAAACTGCAGTTATAACTGGTAATTACTTATTATCACA
Organism: Mammaliicoccus sp. H-M34; assembly: GCF_022386495.1. Lineage (NCBI taxonomy): Bacteria > Bacillati > Bacillota > Bacilli > Caryophanales > Staphylococcaceae > Mammaliicoccus > Mammaliicoccus sp. H-M34. The sequence goes on along the minus strand of NZ_JAJNIK010000001.1, from coordinate 39,779 downwards.
ATCATTAAATGCTGTAAGTACGATAGAATATCCGAAACTTCACGAACAATTAGCACAAGGAATTATTGAAGTTTGTAGAGGTGAATTATTTCAATTTGAAGATCAATTTGTTTCAAACCAATCTATAACGAATTACTTGAGAAGGATAAAGCGCAAAACAGCATTGCTTATTTCATTATCTACTGAATTAGGTGCATATGCTGCTAGAGCAGATGATGTAACTGTAAAAAAATTAACTAAAATTGGTTATTATATAGGTATGAGTTATCAAATTGTTGATGATATATTGGACTTTACAAGCACTGAGAAAAAGTTAGGTAAGCCAGTCGGTTCAGATTTAAGAAATGGACACCTTACTTTACCAGTATTGTTAAGAATGAGAAATTCTTCTGAATTTAAAGAGCGTATTAATCAATTACATGTTGAGAGTCCAACAGAAACCTTTGATTCATTAGTAGAAGAAATTATAGCATCTAATGAATTGCAAAAGGCAAAAGAAGTCAGCAATAATTATTTACAGAAAGCAGAAAATTTAATCAATACATTAAATAATGAATCAGGAAAAAAGATGCTTTTAGAAATAATTGTAAAAATAAGAGATAGAAACCATTAGAAAGCGCTTGCAACTCCTTGTAGTCAATGATAAACTTATCTTGGATTTACATAAAACAAAGGTAGGGATTACGCAATGGAAAGAACTTTTTTAATGATTAAACCTGATGCAGTACAAAGAAATTTAATTGGTGAAGTAGTTTCACGACTAGAACAAAAAGGATTAAAATTAGTTGCAGCAAAATTATATCAAGCTAATGAAGATTTAGCTAAAGAACATTATGCTGAACATGTTGAAAAACCTTTTTTCAATAATCTAGTGAGCTTTATTACATCTGGACCAGTATTTGCAATGGTAGTTGAAGGTAATAATGTAGTTGAAGTTACAAGAACAATTGTTGGTGAAACAAACCCTGCTAAAGCAGCTCCAGGTACTATAAGAGGGGATTATGGTATTGATTTAGGAAGAAATATTATTCATGGTTCTGATTCAAATGAGTCAGCAGAACGTGAAATAGGTTTATGGTTTGATAAATCAGAACTTAATAATTATAAATTAAACAATGAAAATTGGGTATATGAAAAATAATTACGAGAAAGGAATCGTTTAACAAATTTTTGTTAAACGATTCCTTTCTTTTTTGTTAATTTAACGCGTTAAATATGATATGATTAATTTTATATTTAATTAACAGTAGGGAGAGATTATATGCGTTATTTAACATCTGGTGAATCACATGGACCGCAACTAACTGTAATTATAGAAGGTGTTCCAGCTAACTTAAAAATTGACGTAAATGAAATTAATGAAGAAATGTTCAAACGTCAAGGAGGTTATGGTCGCGGTCGTCGTATGCAAATTGAAAAAGATGCAGTAGAAATAGTTTCTGGTGTGAGACATGGTTATACTTTAGGTAGCCCTATTACGCTCATCGTGAAGAATGATGACTTTAAACACTGGAGAAAAATCATGGGTGCTGACGCATTAACTGAAGAAGAGTTAGATAATATGAAAAGAGTTATCACTAAACCTAGACCTGGTCACGCAGATCTCGTAGGTGGTATGAAATATAATCATAGAGATTTAAGAAATGTTCTTGAACGTTCATCTGCACGTGAAACTGCTGCAAGAGTTGCTGTTGGTGCAGTTTCAAAAATCTTACTAAAAGCCTTAGATATAGATATATATTCTAGAGTTATTGAAATAGGTGGCGTAAAAGACGATTTTGAATATACTCTTGAAGAGGTTAAAGAAAACATTGACCATAACGATGTACGTTGTATCAATGATGAAGTAGCTGAAAAAATGAGAAACCGAATTGACAAAGCGAAAAAAGATGGAGATTCAATCGGTGGTATAGTCGAAGTAGTTGTGGAAAATATTCCTGCTGGTATCGGAAGTTATGTACATTATGATCGCAAACTTGATGGACGTTTAGCTCAAGCTGTGGTTAGTATTAATGCCTTCAAAGGCGTAAGTTTTGGTGAAGGGTTTAAAGCTGCTGAGAAACCAGGTAGTGAAATTCAAGATGAAATTGCATACGATAATGAAAAAGGATACCACCGTTTATCAAATCACCTTGGCGGACTAGAAGGTGGTATGTCGAATGGTATGCCAATTGTTATAAACGGCGTAATGAAACCAATACCTACACTATATAAACCATTAAATTCTGTTGATATAGATTCAAAAGATAGCTTTAAAGCAACAATTGAAAGATCAGATAGTTGTGCAGTCCCTGCAGCAAGCGTAGTTTGTGAACATGTCATTGCATTTGAAGTTGCTAAAGCAATTACTGAAGAATATCAATCAAATCATATTGACCAATTACAAGATGCAGTTAAGAATCATCGTAATTGGAATTTAAATTTCTAGGTGATGAAATGATTTTTGAAACTACTTACAATGACAACAACTATCCGATTATATTAAAGCAAAATGCACTTGCAGAGATAAATCATTTTTTAAAAGAAAACGAACAAAATATCGTTCTAATTGATCAAGATGTTTATAGATTCCATAAAGATTATATTAAAGCAAACCTTGAAAATCAGGATATTAAATTTATAACTATTATGAGTGGTGAAGCTTGCAAACAAATGTCGTACTTCGAATCAATTAGCGAAAAAATATTGTCTTTAAATATTAATAGACAGTCACAATTGATTGCTATTGGTGGAGGAGCTACAGGAGACTTTGTTGGTTTTCTAGCAGCTACTTTATTACGTGGAATTGATTTTATTCAAGTTCCTACCACATTACTTGCACATGATTCTGCAATAGGTGGCAAAGTTGGAATAAATGCTTCAGTCGGTAAGAATTTAATTGGCGCATTTCACAGACCTCGAGCTGTGATATATGACTTGAACTTCTTAAATACATTACCACATACAGAAATTAGAAGTGGTTTTGGAGAAGTATATAAACATGCTATTTTAAACAGTGAAACTGATACATGGCATTTAATGGATCAATATCCATCTATTAAAGAACTGTCACGTCTTGAGAATATAGATACATTTTTAAAAATGGGTATAGAAACAAAATTAAAAATTGTCATTGAAGATGAGTTCGAAGGTGGCGTACGTAAACATTTAAATTTAGGACACACTTTTGGACATGGTCTAGAATATTTAACTAAAATTGCTCATGGTGAAGCTGTTATGATAGGTATTTTATTCCAAAAAATCATAAATAAAAATAGAAATCTCTTTGATAACCAAGAATCTATACATATATTTATTAATTATTTAAAAGAACTTGGATATCCACTTAGCATAATAAATAATGCTAATATTGAGCTGATTTTTGACTATATGAAAAAAGACAAAAAGAATATTGGACAAACGATTCAAATGGTTTTACAAGAAGGCGAAGCTTCGTTTACAATTGAATCCGTTTCTAAAGATGAAGTATTAGATGCATTTATAGAACTTAAATCTCTAATAAATGAATAGAAGGAGTCCTTTAAATATGGAAGATGTATATAAAGTAATTGACGATATTCATATGAAAAATATCGAACAATTAGATGAGAAAGTAAATAGAGTTTTACAATCTGACGATCATGATGCTTTATTTATGTTAGGAGAAACATTATATAAATATGGAATAGTCGATCAAGGTGTAAAAATATTTGAAGAACTTTATTTACTTTATCCAGATGAAAATGAACTACTCGTTTATTATATAGAAGGTCTTATCGACCAAAATGACTTAGATAAAGCACATGAAGTTCTATATAATAGCCCTCATTCAACAGAAAAATTAATGCTAGAAGCTGATTTATATCAACAACAAGGATTATTTGAAGTTGGAATTGAAAAACTTATTGAAGCTAAAGAAATTGAACCAGATGACATCGTAATTACTTTTGCTTTAGCTGAAATGTATTATTATGACGGTCAATATTTAAAAGCAATGTCTAATTATGAAACGATTACGCAAACCGGTGAAGATATTATAAATGGTATATCTATTTATTCACGTATGGCTGATGCAAGTTTACAAAGTGGTGCATATGAAGAAGCAATTAAATATTATGAAAATGTTTCTGAAATGGATATGACTGCTGAAGATTATTTCAAACAAGCAATAAGTTATCAAAAAAATGACTTAACAAGAGAAGCAATTAAACAACTTGAGAAGCTTCTACAAAAAGATCCCGACTTTATGCAAGCTTACCATTACTTACTTCAAATTTACGAATCTGAAAAAGATTATGAAAAAGCTATTGAAATAGGTAAAGAAGGTCTTAGATTAAATGCATATTATAAAGAATTAATGACTGATACAGCTAGACTAATGTTAACAACAAATGACGAACATGGTGCAATTCTTTTACAAGATGCTTTAACAGTTGATCCATCTTATACAGAAGCTGCAATTATTCTTGCTGATTATTATCGTGAAAAAGATAACACAACTGGCTTAATTAACTTGCTAACTTATGTTGACCATGAAGACATCGATCCAATAGTAGCTTGGCATGTTGGGTATGCATTCGGAGAAGAAGAAAGAGATAAAGAAGCACAGCATTTTTACGAATTAGCTTATCCAGATTTAACACAAAATATAGACTTCTTAAATGACTATTACCATTATTTAATAGAAATTGGAAATGTAGAAACTGCTAAAAATATATTAGAGTCTGTTCGCAAACTCGATCCTGAGAATCCTTATTGGGACCAAGAATACGAAAGACTATTATAAGTAGGGTTAAATATGAATCATACATGGCTTAACTATGAAAAACAGCGGTTCATTGAATATATATTGTATCAATATGATTTTAAAATTGCTGAAAGTGTATGGATATTAAATTTACTTAAAAGTAGTCCGAAATATTTATCAAATATAACTTTTGTTCGTGAATTATCTAATAATCGAATTCTATCTATTAGCACTTCCCAATCTAAACAATTGCCATTATTGTATTGTAAAGACCAATTTTGTATAGAAAATGGTCGACAAATCTTTCACGATATAAGATTGGATAATACAGAACTTAATGTCTTACTATATTTAAATAAAAATGACGATCGCTTAAATAGATTGCTGCTATTACAAATGTTAGTTGACTATTATGGAGAAGATAAAGATATACGTTCATTTAACAATAACAATAATTCACTTCATCATTGGGGACAACTAATCAGAAATGAGATTGATAAATCATTAGATAATAATGATCAAGACACATTTTTAGAGATGTCTAAAATATTGCAATTCATTAATGAGTTGGAGGAACATCAGTAATGTTATTTAATCACATTGACTTAAAAGAATTAAAAAACAACTTAGAATATATAGATACAGCAATTATTCCAGTTTCAAATATCGATATGAATCATCAATTATTAACTTCATGCGATAAAAACGAAACAGTACAATTAGTTGGAATGTTAGCAGAAAAACAATTTAAAGGTAGATTACTACTAACACCTACATTTTTCACAAGTGGAAATCAATATGACCATGTAAATTCATTTGTGCAAAGCTTAAATGAATATGGACTTAACAATATAATCATTTTAAGTAGTGAAAAAATAAATATAAATTCTGAGATTGAATATTATACGGTTAACACAATCCCTATGAGTGATCTAGACGATGAAATGAAACGTACACTTATAGAAGATGAAGTTAAACAATTTATGAAATTCATCATAAAATCTTGGAATAAAACAAACTCTTAATTTTTGTAAATAATAAGCATATCACTCAACTGATATTTTCAGTTATGCCGTGATATGCTTTTTTATTTTGAGGATGCCTTAGTTAATTTTCCAAAAAATCATCTTCAAAAATCACTTTTATCGCCAAAAAATGTCTATAAAAATTAAAGCCTTTTCATATTTTTGAACTTTCTTAGTTAAAACCTTAATAAATAAAATATAAATTGTGACAAAGCGTTGACCGTCTTGAAATAATAGGCTAAAATTAAATTGTCCTAGTTATAAAAGAACGATTAATAGAGGGGGGAATCTGAATGAGCCAACGTGTCACACGACGCCAATTTTTAAACTATTCATTAATGGGTGTTGGGTCATTTATGGCTGCTGGTATGATTTTACCTATGGGTAGATTTGCGCTTGATCCTGTTTTCAAAGCGGATGCACAAGGCGATTTGATTGCTACAGGCGTAAAGGAGTCAGAACTTGGCAAAGAGCCTATAAAAGTGGACTTTAAATTCGAGCAAGAAGATGCTTGGTATACGAGTGAAGTTACAGAATTCGCTTGGGTATACAAAGATGGAAAGGAAATTGTAGCTTTATCACCTGTCTGTAAACATTTAGGATGTACAGTGACTTGGAATGGTGATGACTCAAATCCTAATCAATTCTATTGTCCATGTCATAACGGCCGTTACGAAAAGAATGGTAAAAACATTCCTGGTACGCCACCATTAGCACCACTTGATCAATACGAAGTAAAAGTTAAAGATGGCATTATTCAAATCGGCAAAAAACACGAAAACGAATTAGCTAAATAAGGAGGGATTAACAATGATAGATAAAATCTATGATTGGGTCGATGACAGACTTGATATTACACCAATTTGGCGAGATATTGCTGATCATGAAGTGCCAGAGCATGTTAACCCTGCTTATCACTTTTCAGCTTTCGTTTATTGTTTTGGTGGTCTAACGTTTTTCATTACTGTTATACAAGTTTTATCAGGCATGTTTTTAACGATGTATTATGTTCCAGATATCGTTAATGCTTGGAAATCAGTTTACTATCTACAACACGATGTAGCTGCTGGTGTTATCGTACGTGGTATGCACCATTGGGGAGCAAGTTTAGTAGTAGTAATGATGTTTTTACATACACTCCGTGTATTCTTCACAGGGTCTTACAAACAACCTAGAGAATTAAACTGGGTTGTAGGTGTTTTAATATTCTTCGTAATGCTTGGATTAAGTTTTACTGGATATTTATTACCTTGGGATATGAAAGCACTTTTCGCAACAAAAGTAGGTTTACAAATTGCAGAATCAGTTCCTATCATTGGGCCGTGGGTTAAGACATTACTAGCAGGGGATGCCGAAATAGTTGGTGCACAAACTCTAACTCGTTTCTTTGCGATACATGTATTCTTCCTACCAGCTGCACTATTCGCGTTACTGGCAGCACACTTTATAATGATCAGAAAACAAGGTATTTCAGGTCCACTATAAAAATAACGTGAATAAATGAAAAAGGAGGTCATGCGACATGCATCGCGGTAAAGGGATGAAGTTTGTTGGTGACTCAAGAATTAAGTCATACGACAAACCAAAGTTAAATAGAGATTACTCAGAATTTCCAGGTCGTACAGAAAGTTTCTGGCCTGACTTTCTATTAAAAGAATGGATGACTGGTGCAGTTTTCTTAATTGCATACTTATGTTTAACAGTTGCTCATCCATCGCCACTTGAACGTGTGGCAGATCCATCTGATACTGGTTACACACCATTACCAGACTGGTATTTCTTATTCTTATATCAAATACTTAAATATACATTCGCATCTGGTCCTTATAATACATTTGGGGCAATCGTCTTACCAGGTATTGCTTTTGGTGCTTTATTATTAGCTCCATGGTTAGATAGAGGTCCTGAACGTAAATGGACAAAGAGACCATTTGCTTCTGGTTTTATGTTAATTGCAATTGCTATCTTATTCTATACAACATGGGAATCAAGTTATTACCATGATTGGAAACAACAAGCTAAGCAAGGTGAAATCGTATTTTCTAACTTAGATAAATCTGATCCAGTCTACACAGACATTATCAAGTCAAACTGTACAAGTTGTCATGGTGGTGAATTGACTGGTGGACAAGGTCCAAACTTAGTAGAATCGAAATTACCAAAAGAGGGCGTACAAGGATTTGTAGAAAAAGGTGCAGGTAAAATGCCTAGCTTTAAAGATACACTTTCAAAAGATGAAATCGATAAAGTTTCTAAATACGTTTCAGATTTACACGAAACAGATGCGAACGGTAAAGAATTGAAAAAATAATTATTAAAGCCACCATTTTATGGTGGCTTTTTTCAAAGGAGTTACATAATGGCATTTTGGAGATACGTTATGGGACAAAAATCAGTGCTCATAACTCTATTTATTGCAAATCTACTCGGAACAATTTATGGATATATTTGGTATGGAGGACAATTGTTAGAAAGTAAATGGTATTTTTGGCCATTCATACCTGATAGTCCAACAGCAACATTCTTCCTAGTCATTGCCATTGCAGCTATTTATTTCAAAAAACATTTAGGTTTATTTGAATGTTTAGCATTTGTGACATTAATTAAATATGGTGTATGGGCAGTGGTGATGAACTTATTTGTCATGATTCACTATGAGCAACTTCTTCCTATGGCAATCATGTTAATGACATCTCATGGCCTTATGGCAATCCAAGCATTTATGTTTTATCCTACATTTAATATAAAAACTTGGCATATTGTAATAACGATGATATGGGTCTTTCATAACGATGTAATAGATTATGTGTATCATCAATATCCTATATATAGCATGTTAAGTCAGTATGAATCACATATTGGATATTTTGCATTTTGGCTAAGTATAATCGCTTTTCTCCTTTTATTTTATTTACAAAAAAACATAAAAATACGTTCGAAATATTTGACGTAGAGGTCATCACTCCGTAATATAATAACTAACAGGGATATAAAGGAGGAAGTAATTTGTTTTCATTCATTATTTATTTTGTGATCATTATGCTTGTCCCTATGTACTTCCAATTTAAAGTAAAATCAACTTACAATAAATACTCAAGAGTACGTTCAACAAGCGGTAAAACGGGTAAACAAGTGGCTGAAGAAATACTAGCAGCTAATGGTATTCATGATGTAGAAGTATTACAAGGTGAAGGGTTCTTATCAGATCATTTTGACCCATCTAAAAAACGTGTAGTTTTATCACCATCAAACTATCAACAACCTAGCGTAGCAGGTACAGCGATTGCAGCTCACGAAGTAGGACATGCAATACAACATGCTCAAGGTTATGGTTTCTTAAAGTTTAGAACAGCTTTAGTACCACTAGCTAGTTTAGGTAGTTCGTTATCTTATATTATTATTTTAGCTGGTATCGTATTAACAGCAATGAGCAGTACATTCGGAACAACACTATTATGGGTTGGTATCGTATTTATGTCATTCGCTGTATTATTCTCGATTATTACATTGCCAGTCGAATTTGATGCAAGTAAACGGGCGATGCGCCAAATTGAAAAACTAAACATGGTCAATCAACAAGAATATAGACATGCTAAGAAAGTTTTATCAGCCGCTGCGATGACATATGTCGCTGCAACAGCAGTAGCAGTAGCCGAGTTAGCAAGATTTATTTTAATGGCACGTAACAGTTAATTCGTATTACAAACTACCGATTTAAGTTTATAACTTAAATCGGTAGTTTTTTATTTTCAATTTCATAATGAACTATAAATTTTAAAAGTATATGCATCAAAATCTTTAGTCAGTTTATAACATTGTCATTATGTACGTTAATCATATATAATTTTAATATGTGAGCACTTTTATAAATTAATATAAAAGATAAGTGAGGGGGATTTGTATGGATATGCAAGAAATGCAAAAAGAAGTTGATACTTATATTTCTCAATTTAAAACTGGCTATTTTTCACCATTAGCTAACTTAGCAAGATTAACAGAAGAAGTTGGAGAATTGGCTAGAGAAATCAACCATACTCATGGAGAAAAGAAAAAGAAATCTACTGAAGAAGAAAATACAATTGAAGCTGAATTAGGCGATAATTTATTTGTATTAATTTGTTTAGCTAATTCATTAAATATCGATTTAAATAAAAGTTTTGAAGATACAATGAATAAATTCAATGTAAGAGATAAAGATAGATTTGAACGAAAATAAGTTTTTATGGAGGCATAATATGAAAATCGGTATTACTTGTTATCCGTCAATGGGTGGTTCAGGTATAGTAGCTACTGAACTAGGATTGGAAATGGCAAAAAGAGGTCATGAAGTTCATTTTATTACTTCAAACATGCCTTTTAGAATGAGAGAACCTGTTCCAAATGTTACTTTTCATCAAGTTGATGTTAATCAATATTCTGTATTCCAATATCCACCATACGATATAACATTAAGCGCAAAAATTGCAGATGTAATAAATGATTACGATTTAGATATTTTACATATGCACTATGCCGTACCACATGCAATATGTGGTATTTTAGCTAGACAAATATCAGGAAAAGACGTAAAAATCATGACTACATTACATGGCACTGATATAACTGTATTAGGTTATGATACATCGTTGCAAAGTGCTATTCGCTTTGGAATTGAAAAAAGTGATGTCGTTACAAGTGTAAGTGATAGTTTAAAAGAAGAAACATACGAAGTGATAGGACCCGATAAACCAATTAAAACAATATACAACTTTGTACAAGAAGATAACTTTCCTCAAGTTTATAATACAGATTTAAGAAGTAGATACGGAATTGAAGAAGACGAGAAAGTTATTACTTTTGTATCAAATTTTAGAAAAGTTAAACGTGTTCATGACGTAGTAGATACTTTTTATAAAATAAACAAAAAGGTTAAATCTAAATTGCTTTTAATAGGGGATGGACCTGAACTACAAGTTGCTAGAGAACAAATCAAACATCTCAATATAGAAAATCATGTACTATTTTTAGGAAAACAAGATGAAGTCAATATATTCTATCAGATGTCAGACTTAACTTTGTTAATGAGTGAAAAAGAAAGCTTTGGCTTAGTACTGTTAGAAGCTATGCTAACTGGTGTCGTTCCTATTGGTACTAATGCTGGTGGTATTAAAGAAGTTATTAAAAATGGCGAAACAGGATACACTGTAGATGTTGGTGATACTGATAAAGCAAGTGAGCATGCAATTGAGCTTTTAACTAATCATACACTTTATAAAAATATGCAAGAAGCTATGGTAGCAGATGTGAAGGAACGTTTCTCATCAAAAGTGATTGCTGATCAATATGAATCTTGTTACAACAATATGTTAGGAGATTAATATGAGCTCTAATCAAGTTTTTGAAGATGCCAAATGGATAATTGAAGCACTTGAAAATCATGGCCACCATGCTTACTTTGTCGGAGGATCTGTAAGAGATTACTTAATGGATAAACATATTTCTGATGTAGATATAACGACAAGTGCTTTACCAGAAGAAGTGGAATCAATCTTTGATAAAACTTTACCAATTGGAAAAGAACACGGTACGATAATTGTATTAGGAAGTGGTCAACAATTCGAAGTAACCACGTTTAGAAAAGATGGAGATTATGTTGATCACAGAAGACCTACATCGGTACAATTTGTAACAGATTTATATGAAGATGTTGCAAGAAGAGATTTTACGATGAATGCAATTGCTATGGATAAATCATATCAACTGCATGATTATTTTAATGGATTGAAAGATATTAACAATAAAACAATAAAAGCTGTAGGTACACCTATTGATAGAATGGAAGAAGATGCTCTACGTATAATGAGAGGTGTAAGGTTTCAAGCTCAAACAGGATTTAATATTGATGATGAAACAAAAGAAGCTATGAGCCAATCAGCACATTTATTAGATAAAATTGCAATCGAAAGAATTGTCGTTGAATTAAAAAAGATGATTTCAGGCAATTATGTATCCCATATTATTCAAACCATGAAAGACATGGCAATTTTTAAATATATACCATTTTTTAAAAATATCAATTTGGAAACAATTTTTATACCACAACATTCAAATTTCGAACTATGGATTGCTTCATTATGCTATATATATCATTTAGAACTTTCGAGTTTAAATCATTTGAAAATAAGTAATAAAGAGAAACATGAAATAATTTCTTATTATAATCTATTTAATGAATTTGAAAATGGAAACATTTCAAAAGTGCAAATGACTAGTATGATTTATAATTATGGCAACAATAAAGTAAACAAAGTCATACAATTTATATATGAAAATAATCAATCACTTAATATACAATTTCATCCTACAATAATGAATACTATTTTAGTAAATGAAATTTATGATAAACTACCTATATATGATAAGTCAGATTTAAGTATTAATGGTCAAATCATCATGAATGAATTTAATAAAAATGGTGGGCCATGGATAAAAGATATATTAAATAAAGTAGAGCAAGCAGTAATTTTAAATAAAGTGAATAATACACAAAATGAGTTAATAGAATGGGTGCGAGAGAATGTCGAAATATAAACGTGAAATTGTTAGTTATTTATATCAAAATGATGAATATTTATCAGGTCAACAAATTGCTGAGACATTAAATTGTTCACGTGTTACTGTAAAAAAAGTAATTGATCAACTTAGAAAAGAAGGATTCCAAATTGAATCCATTTCAAATAAAGGTTATAAAATTGCGAGTATTCCATCCATTTGGCAAGAAGACATTGTTAATATCGAACTTAAAGACAACGCATTGTTGAATCAAGCAATCGTTCAAACTCAGGTTGATTCTACTCAAATACTTGCTAAATCTTATATAAATGAGATGAATAATCATTTTGTAGTATTAAGCGATGAACAGACTAAAGGAAGAGGGAGATTTAATCGTGAATGGTCCTCTCTAAAAAGCAAAGGGCTGTGGATGTCAATCGTATTAAAACCTGACATCGCTATTCAAAAAATGTCGACATTCAATTTATTTATTAGTCTTGCAATTCAAGAAGTGATTGAACAACATTATAATATACAATGTAAAATAAAATGGCCAAATGATATTTATATTGGTAATAAAAAAGTATGTGGGTTTTTGACAGAAATGATTGCCGATACGGATGGTGTTCATGCAATCATTTGTGGAATAGGAATAAATTTAAATCAGACTCAATTAGAATTTGATAAAGTAAATCAATCACGTGCTACGAGTTTAAATATAGAGAATGGTAAACCTATAGAGCCTTATCAATTTCTAACATTACTAATTAAAGCAATTGAACAGAGATATGACCAATTCTTAAATTTACCATTTAGTGAAATTAAAGCATTATATAAAGAAAAAAGCATGATTTGGAATAAAACATTAACTTATACTGAAGGTAAAAAACAAATCGTTGGGCGAGCAATAGATATACAAGATAATGGGTTCTTAACTGTGATATCTGAGGATGGCAATTTACATCAATTTATGAGCGCAGATATCGAAATATAGGAGAGATAATATGGCGCAAAGATACGCTGTCGTAGATTTAGAGACAACTGGAAACCAAATACAATATGATGAAATTATACAAATTGGTATTACATTTATAGAAGACCAACAAATTGTAGATACTTACCATACATATGTTAAAACTGATTTGGAAATTCCATCTTTCATCCAGGCATTAACAAATATAAATGAGTTAGATTTACAAGATGCGCCATATTTTGACGAGATTAGTAAATCTTTATTTGTAATGTTAAAAGACTGTGTGTTTGTAGCGCATAACGTTTTATTTGATTTGAACTTTTTAAAGGCTCATTTTGAAAAATATCAAATAGAATTTGAACCAAAATTAATAGTAGATACGATGGAACTCTTTAAAATTGCATTTCCAACTGAAGAAAGCTATCAGTTAAGTGAACTAAGCCAATCTTTAAAAGTCGATTTGAATCAAGCACATAGTGCAGATGAAGATGCCAAAGCAACAGCTTTATTGTTTATAAAAGCTATTCTAAAAATAAAAGATTTACCTATAGATACTGTTAAACAACTTTACTATTTATCAAAGTCATTGAAATATGACTTGAAAGATATTTTATTTGAAATTGTTAGAACTAGTCAAAATACAGTGACAAATTCAAGCAAAATTAAAAAATATCAAAATATCAACTACTTAAAGCAAACACCTATTCGTAAATCGAAAAATAGCGAAATTATAACAATTGATGAAGCCTATGATAGAATTCTTAAAACATTTAATTTTGATTATCGTAAAGAACAATATCAATTAGTTCAGCAATTATTTGATTCTTTAATGCATAATGAAAATGCGCTTATCGAAGCACCTCTAGGAAGTGGAAAATCGATGAGTTTTGTACTTGCTTCACTGCTTTACTATTTAGAAACAGGAGAACATATACTTGTTTCAACTCATACAAAATTATTACAAAATCAACTACTAGAGCAAGAGTTCAACAAAGTGCTGAATGCATTAGATCTTGATTTAAAGGCAATGATTATAAAAAGTAAAGATCATTACATTTCACTAGGCTTAATTTTAAACATTCTTCAAGATGATACTGATAATTATGAAGCAACGATTTTAAAAATGCAGTTATTAGTTTGGATTTTAGAGACTGAAACTGGAGATATTGAAGAGTTACATCTAAAAGGAGGACAAAAAGTATTCTTTGACCAAAAAAGAACAACTTATGTTCCATTTAAAAATGACATTCATTATTATCAATTTATTAAAGAGAGTGCTCAAAGTGTTGAGATAGGTATTACGAATCATGCGCATTTATTGCAACATAGTACTGAAGACACTGTTTATCAATTGTTTAAACATATAATTGTAGACGAAGCACACCGTATACAAGACTATGCACTTAACCAAGTTACTGATAATTTAAGTTATCAACACATTAAATATCATCTTGGTTTATTGGGTAAAAATGAACAAGAAAAATTATTTAGAAGATTAGATAAATTAGAAAACAGAAGAATTATAGAACAATACCCAATAGATCCCATTGATATTTATCAATTAAAAAAAGATATCGAATTATTACATGAACAAAACGAAAATTTATTCGATGAATTAATGGATCAAATAAATCAAAAGCATAAATCTCAAAATGATGACGAACAACAAATTCATTATATCTATGATATCGATGTTACGAAGCTATCTGAAATATTCAAACTACAAATCGGTACGATTAATCAAATTTTATCTAGATTCAAATCTTTCACACATGCTCATGTGAAAGCATTCAAAAAAGAATTGATTTATATATATCATCAGTATACTAAGATATATAACGTTATTAAATCAGGGCAAGTACCATACGTATCAATTAAAAAGATAGCTCAAAAATCTACGCTTTCTCTTTTTGTTAAAAAAGAAGAAGTTAAAGATTTACTTAATCAAGTATTTATTGAGCAATTTAATAGTAATATTTTCATTTCAGGAACATTAACTGTAAATGAGTCGTTTACATCGTTTAAATCTATGTTTCCTAAAAATATTGAATTCAATACATACTATTTGAACGATATTTATGATTTGAAAAATCAAGCAGCATGTTTTGTTCCTAAAAATATGCCAAGTTATCAGTTCCATAATCAAGATGAGTATATTGAAACAATTGTTCATTACTTATCTACATTTGTAAGTGAAACAGATCAAAAATGTTTAGTATTATTCACGAACTATTCAATGCTTTATCAAGCATACCGTTATATGGAAGAACTTGAAATATTTGATGACTACGTATTATTAATGCAACAACAGCATTCACATGTTTATAAAATTGTTCAACAATTTAATCAATTTGATAAAACAATTTTACTTGGGACATTATCTTTCTTTGAAGGTTTTGATTATCAATCTTCAGGAATTAAATGTGTCATGATGACTAAATTACCGTTCATTCATCAAGATGACCCTAGATACCATTTGATGAAAGATGAATTTGAAAATCCTTTTAAAGACTTTGTATTACCTGATGCCGTTACTAAATTTAGACAAGGTATCGGTAGATTAATTAGAAATAAAAATGATCAAGGATTATTAGTATGTTTTGATAGAAGAATTTTAGATAGTAATTATAGTAAATTTTTCATAAATGCTTTAGGCGAAATACCAGTTATAGAAGGCGATATAAATAATTTCCAAGATAAATTAAGAAAATATCCAAACAGATAGCAGTTATATAGATAATTTGATAAAATGACTATAGGTAATTTATTTGAATAGGAGAAATATAAATGAATATTACGATTAAACAAGCAAAAGATTATGTCAATCAAGAAGTGACAATCGGTGCTTGGATTGCAAATAAGCGATCTAGTGGGAAAATAGCATTCTTACAATTAAGAGATGGTACAGGATTTATGCAAGGTGTTGTAGTAAAAGCAGAAGTATCAGAAGATATTTTCAAACTTGCTAAATCATTAACTCAAGAAACATCAGTATTTGTAACGGGAACAATTACAGAAGATGAGCGTTCTAAATTTGGATATGAAATGCAAGTAAGCTCAGTAGAAGTCATTTCAGAATCACACGATTATCCTATAACGCCTAAAAACCACGGAACAGAATTCTTAATGGACCATAGACATTTGTGGTTACGTTCTAAACGTCAACACGCTGTTATGAAAATTAGAAATGAAATTATTCGTGCTACTTATGAATTCTTTAATGAAAATGGATTCACTAAAATCGACCCACCAATTTTGACTGGTAGTGCACCTGAGGGTACGAGTGAACTATTCCATACAAAATATTTCGAAGAAGATGCATTCTTATCACAAAGTGGTCAATTATACATGGAAGCTGCTGCTATGGCACATGGTAGAGTTTTCAGTTTCGGTCCAACATTTAGAGCTGAAAAATCTAAAACAAGACGTCACTTAATTGAATTCTGGATGATTGAACCAGAAATGGCATTTATGAAACATGATCAAAGTTTAGAAGTTCAAGAAAATTATGTACATCATATTGTGAAATCAGTATTAGAAAATTGTACTTTAGAATTAGATTTACTTGAAAGAGATACTTCTAAATTAGAAGCCGTTTCAACACCATTCCCAAGAATCACTTATGATGATGCTGTTGAATTCTTGCATAAAGAAGGCTTTGATGATATTGAATGGGGCGATGATTTTGGCGCACCTCATGAAACAGCAATTGCAAATCATTATGATAAACCAGTATTTATTATCAATTATCCAACTAAAATTAAACCATTTTACATGGAACCAAATCCTGAAAATCCAGAAACAGTACTATGTGCTGACTTAATTGCACCTGAAGGTTACGGTGAAATTATTGGTGGTTCAGAAAGAATTAGTGACTTAGATTTAATTAATCAAAGAATTAAAGAACATGGATTAGATCCAGATTCATATAGCTATTACACGGACTTAAGAAAATATGGAAGTGTACCTCATAGTGGCTTTGGATTAGGTCTAGAAAGAACAGTAGCATGGTTAAGTGGAGTTGAACATGTTAGAGAAACTTCACCGTTCCCACGCTTATTAAATCGTTTATATCCATAATAATCAGGCTGGGACATATTAATTGTCTCAGCCTCTAATCATTTGGCATTATTTCAATCACAAAGTAGGTGAAAAGATGTATTCCAGCGAAATGTTAAAAGAAAAACCGGTCATTATTCAACGCGCTTTATTTAATCATTACGTAAAGTTAGGTTTAAATGAAAAACAATTTGTTATATTAGTAAAATTATTAGATCAAGAAAATGATCGAAATTTGCAACCACCATTAGAAAATATTCAACAAGGAACAAGTTTGTCTATTCAAGAAGTAAGTCATGTCATTAATCAACTTTCACAGCTAAAATGTATTGACATTAAAATTGAAAAAGATGAGCAGCATAAATATAATGAATTCATATCGTTTGAACCATTATTTGAACAATTAGCTTTAATAATGAATGAAGTAAAGCAAGAAGATACTGTTGAAGATCAAAACAGTCAATTCAAAAAATTATTTCAAGAATTTGAATCTACGTTTGGACGTCCTTTAACACCACTTGAAGTTCAAACATTAAATCATTGGATTGATACCGATCACCATTCTAATGAGCTTATACAAAGTGCACTAAATGAAGCGCATAGTTTAGACAAACTAAGCTTCAAGTATATTGATAGAATTTTATTAAATTGGAAGAAGAAAAACATTACAACTGTTCAGTCTTCAAAAGAAGAAAGTGAGAAATTCAATCACAACAAAAAATTAAAACAAAATGTAAATTCAATACCGATTTTTGATTGGGTGAACGGGGAGAATCCTTATGATAAGTAAAAAAAGAGCATTAGAAATGATGGATGTCATAGATGAAATGTTTCCTGATGCTGAATGTGAGCTTGTACACGATAATCCTTTTGAACTAACAATTGCTGTATTGCTATCTGCACAATGTACAGATGTATTAGTTAATAAAGTCACAAAGTCGCTTTTTCAAAAATATAAAACACCTGAAGACTACTTAAATGTGAGTTTAGAAGAATTACAAGATGATATTAGATCAATCGGACTATTTCGAAATAAAGCAAAAAACATTCAAAAGTTATGTCAATCACTGTTGGATAATTATGATGGCATTGTACCTAGTACACATTTAGAGCTAGAATCTTTAGCAGGTGTTGGCCGTAAGACTGCAAACGTTGTAATGAGTGTCGCATTTGGAGAACCTTCTCTTGCTGTTGATACACATGTTGAAAGAGTTTCGAAACGTCTAGCAATATGTAGACAAAAGGATAATGTACGACAAGTAGAAGATCGCTTATGCAGTATTATACCAAGAGAAAGGTGGACTAAAAGCCATCATCAGTTAATTTTCTTTGGTAGATATCACTGTGTTGCACGCAAGCCTAAATGTGAAGCATGTCCATTGTTGGCTGATTGTAGAGAAGGTCAGAAAAGATTAAAAGCAGGACTAGTAAAGGTTGATGAAGCATGATAGAAAAGAATGATTTTATGATATTAGAAGAACAAATAGAACCACTTGTAAAAAACAAACAATTAAAAAGTAATGAAGCACACGAACTCTTAGATCAATATTATGCACTTATCATAGCTTATATAGAACAAATCAACCAAATAGAGAAATTTGAAATAAAAGGTATCCAAGACTATCCAGTTATACCAATGAACTTTGAAGAAAGATATCAATATATAAATGATAGAATTTATCACTTTATGGGTTATAGACAGATGGTAACGCTTAAAGATGAACTTATTAAGATGAATGCAAGACATCAACTTAAACTTAAAAGAGAAGCAAGATTAAAAGAAGATAAATAAAAGTATTTGATCGAGTGGATTATTATATAAGCATATCACTTAACTGATTTTTTAAAGTTTACAGTGATATGCTTATTTTTTTATATCTTTTGATTTTGTTCGTGCATGCTTGCCTAGGGTATGGTTCGAGCCTGTAGTCTCTCACACATACCATTCCCTCAGGCGTCAGCACTTTACAAAATCGTTATAAATATACAGTTTTATATAATCTTACGATTTTGTTCGTGCATGCTTGCCTAGGGGTATGGCTCGAGCCTGTAGTCTCTCACACATACTATTCCCTCAGGCGTCAGCACTTTACAAAATCATTAATAATATCTATTTTTATAAAATCTTACGATTTTGTTCGTGCATGCTTGCCTAGGGGTATGGTTCGAGCCTGTAGTCTCTCACTCATACTATTCCCTCAGGCGTCCGCACTACAAAATCGTCGTAATAACCATAATTATATAGAAAAATGTTAGTTCTAAGAGGTAGCTAAATGATTATCATTAAAATACTAGGACATTTATGTCAAAGGCATTTAATCTTAAGTGTCTATATTTACATAAGTGGAAAGAAGTGTAAGCAAGGGTATCTATATTCACACAAGTCGAAAGAAGTGTAACTAAGGATACCTATGTTAACACAAGTCAGTAGAAGTGTAAGCATGCGCATAAAAAATGCCAACAAAGTCTATTACTTTGCAGGCAATCTGATGGTAGTTCTAAGAGGTGCCAAAACAATTTTTATAAAAAATAAGAGCAGAAATTCATTATTAAAATGAATTTCTGCTCTTAATATTTAGTAGTCGTTAATCATTTTCAGCTTGTTTGGCGGCTTCTTTAGCTGCGCTCGAACTGGAACTGCTTGAACTATTATCACTAGAATCTTCGGAAGTAGGTGCTTCAGTTGTTTGTTCTTCTGTTGTTACTTCTTCAGTATTAGTTGATTGTTGTTGAGTTGTACTTTGTGTGTTAGATGATCTTGATGTATTTGAGTTTGTTTGTGGTTCATTTGTTGTTACATTATTATTATTGTTTGAGAAATTATAGTTATTTTGATTGTTATTGTTACTATCATTATTATTGTCAGTACTTGGTGCTGAGCTACTTGTTGTTTGATTATCTTCATTACCTGCAACACTTAGGCTCTTACCACTACCTGTTACTGAATCAGGTTTTTCGAAGTCTGCACCATCATAACTTGATATTTGTGACATTACATCTTTAAATAACATTTGTGGTTTAATTTGTTCATCGTGTCCTAAGAATGAATTTTCACCGTAATCTTTAACTTTATTGAAGCCCATCCAAACGGACATTGTGTACTGAGGTGAATAACCTGTAATCCAAACATCTTTGGCTGCATTTTCAGGTAATTGATATTCATTATATACTTCATCACCATAAGTACCTGTACCAGTTTTAGCTGCTACATTTACTCCATCAATTCCATAACCATAAGCAGAACCATATGCATCGAAAGTACCTTTAAGCATTTCAGTTAACATGTATGCTGTGTAATCTTCCATTGCTTTATGACTATCGCTTGAGAATTTAATTGTTTCATCATCTTGTGTTACAACTTTTCTAATTGATTTAGCTTCGTTATATGTTCCGCCATTACCCATACTTGCAAATGCTGAAGCGAGTTGAGTAGGGGAGAATTCAGATTGTGAACCACCTAGTACTTCTGAAGGTCCTATTTCTTCTTTATAATTTAAATTAACTTTAGATGCAAAATCTTTAACTGCTTTTTCACCAGCATTTTGATTTGTTTCTTGCCAAGCTTTCAGTGCTGGTATGTTATATGATCTTGCTAATGCATCTGCCATTGTCACTGATCCATGTCCATTGCCATCATAGTTCTTAAATACACTACCATTAATGCTATATTCTTTTTCATCTTGGAACTTATGATTTGTAGCATATTGCATATTTTCTATTGCTGGACCATAAGATAAAATTGGTTTTAATGACGAACCAGTTGGATGTAGGTCAGTTGCTTGGTTTCTATCTACAACATCTTTATAATCTTTACCACCACTAATACCAACAAGTTTACCAGTTTTAGTATCTATAATGGATGAACCAGTAATTTGGTCTTTGTTTTTATAGAAAGTACCGTTATCTACAGCATCTTGTAATTTCTTTTGAACATCTTTATCCATATTTGTGTAAATCTTATTTCCGTTTGTCATAATATCGTTTAGAGATTGTCCTTTAAATGCTTTATTCTCAGTAATCTCTTGTTTAACGAAATTAATATATGATGCGTACTCGTTATCTGGTGTTTCTGTCATAGCATCATTTCTTTCTTCTACCGTTCTTTGAATTAAGTTCTTATCGATAGGTGTATCTTGAGCTTCCTTCATTTCTTTCTTAGAAATTCTACCATGTCTTTCCATTAAATAAAGAACAGTATCCTTACGCTTTTCAGCACCTTCAGGATTGTCATAAATATTATATTGGTTTGGAACTTGTGGTAAACCAGCTAAATATGCTGTTTCTGCTAAGTTTAAATCTTTTAGTTTTTTGTCAAAATAATACTTAGCTGCAGTTTGTGAACCATAAATACCATCTGAGTAATAGATTTTGTTTAAATACATTTCAAAAATTTCATCTTTTGAATATTCTTGTTCAAGTCTATATGAAAGGTATGCTTCTTGAGCTTTTCTTTCAATAGATTTCTTATCAGTTAAGAATGAACGTTTTACAACTTGTTGTGTAAGTGTTGAGGCACCTTGTGATCCAAACCCACCTGTAAAGTTTTTCATTACTGCGCCAGATAAACGTTTATAGTCTAATGCACCATGATCATAAAATCGATTATCTTCAGTTGCTAGAACAGCATCTTTTAATTGGTCTGGAACTTCGTCAAATTTAACGTGTTCTCTTTTTTGTCCCATATAAAGGGTTGTTACGAGTTCATTGTTTTTATCGTAAATTTTAGTTGGCAATTGGTCTTTAAGTGCACTTTCATTGAAAGCAGGAGCTTTCCAAGCATAATATGCAAATAAGAGAACACCTACAATTACCATTGCCAAAAATGCAAGTGCGAGAATACCAAACACCTTAATTATTGTTCTTTTAATATTCCTCTTTTTCTTAGGTTGTTCTTTGTTATTTTTACTATTAGAAGCTTTTGATTGACTCATTTGAGCGCCTCACTTTCTATTTTTATCAATTGATCAACTATTTTTATGTAGTTAATTCTTGGTCTAAATTGGATTGGAATTAAAAAACCATCATTTTCAATTTCTTTAAGTGTAATGGACTTTTTTCCACCAGATTTATATCTGTCCCAATATACCATAAATTCCCTAAAAGGCAATAAAAATACGCTATCATGATAGCTGAATTTTATCAATAAAAAACATATACCTTTTTGGTTTGAAACTTGTTCCATATGCGATACTTGATGGTCGTGAATATTATTTAATGGAAAACTTGTTTTATTTTTGGTTTCTTTTGCTTCAAAATCAATATAGTATCCATTATAAACACCATTGTAATCTGTTGTTGAAGGTTTTCTAAAATATGCTTCTTTAATGACAGCTTTTTGTCTTTTAGGATAATCTACATCAACAATTTGAATAGGTGTCGGTTTCTTATGGATAACAGCAATATTTTCTAATCTGAAATATTGATTTGATTTATCAATTTCCTCTTCTAAATTCATACCCCGTTTACCATATTTTATTTTACTATACTTTGTGGAGTCTTGACTTAAGACTTTAGAAGTATCTTTTGATACTTTTTTACCATTTGGATAGTTCAAATTCATCACCTATCTTCATATCATAAAACTCTAAATATTATACCTTATTTCATTATAAGTTACAAAAGTTTTTTATGATACAAATATATTCTAGAACTTTTCTAGTTATGTTATCATTTTATCGTGGGGACTTTTAAAACACAAACTTCATTGATAGTAGGGATAATTATGTTATTAAATCTTATAAATAAATTGAATGATATGCAGCAAATATTTAAAAATGCTAAAGATGATCATGAATATGATTTTTATAATGATGTCGTCCCATTTGTTGAAGTGGTTGACGAGTTACTAGATAAACTTTCTTCGAAACAACAAGAAATTCTAAAATTACAGTATATGAACGAACAAAAGTTTTATTTACTAATTGATAACTATAAAGAATTATCAGTTGAATGTCATTATAAAAGAACGAGTAAAAAAATGTTTCTAGAGAAACATAAAGCAGTACAACACGATTTGAATTATATTCATACACATTTAGGTGATTTGTCATGACATCCATATACTTTACTGGCTATAAACCTTTTGAACTCAATATATTTAAAGATGATCAGCCTGAAGTTAAAGTGATCAAAGCATATATTAAGGAAATCATTGAACAAGAAATTGAGGAAGGTATGGAATGGGCAATAATATCTGGTCAGCTTGGCTTTGAATTGTGGGCAGCTGAAGTTACAATAGAAATGAAAAAGAAATATCCTCAATTGAAACTTGCAATTTTAACGCCATTCTTGAATCATTTTAATAAATGGAATGAAACAAACCAGCATAAATATCAAAGTATTGTTGCTCAAGCTGATTACGTAAATGCTATTCATCAAAATGAATACCAAGGAGCATTTCAATTCCAACAAGCAAATGATTTCATTTTGGATAATACTGACAAAACCATTTTATTCTATGATGACGAACAAGAAGCTTCACCAAAGTACTTCAAAAGTAAGTTAGTTGATTTTGCTGAAAAGACAAATTATACTTATAATGTTATTACGTTCATCGATTTACAAGACTTTATGGAATTTAATTATAATAATGAAAATGAATCTTATTAAATGAGGTGTAAATATGGCTGATGTAACATTAAAACTATCTGCAAAAGATATTTATGAAAAGGAATTCGAAAAAAGTTTAAGAGGCTTTAAAACTGAAGAAGTAGACGCTTTTTTAGATGACATTATTTCAGACTATCAAAAGATGGCTGACTTAAATAATGAAGTACTAAAGTTAACAGAAGAAAATTCTAAACTAAAAAAAGAAATTGAAGAGTTAAGATTGCGTGTTGCTTCAGGAAGACCACAAGGTTCACAACAATATAATTCTAATAATGTAGATATATTAAAGAGAATCTCTAATCTTGAAAAAGCTGTATTTGGTGAATAAATTATAGTTATTTTTCTTAGTTTATGCTATAATTCTAAGTCGAGTGGTATTTCGGATAATCGCTACATTATGTAGAGGAAAGTCCATGCTCACACATTCTGAGATGAATGTAGTGTTCGTGCTTGGCGAAACAATAAACCAAGGCAATTAATTGACGGCAACGAAATAACCTAAGTTATTTATAATATGGTTAAAGTAGTTTGAAAGTGCCACAGTGACGTAGCTTGTACAGAAATGTAGAAGGTGGAACGCGGTAAACCCCTCGAGTGAGCAATCCAAAATTGGTAGGAGCACTTCTTTGACGGAAATGAACGGAATGAGAAGGTATGTAATCATACAGACAGATGATTATCACTGGCGTACGAGTGTAACTAGTACACGTTAGCAGTACTAAAGGACAAAACATGGCTTACAGATTTATCACTTACTAGTGTCGCTCTCCCAAGTAGGAGAGCTTTTTATTTGTAAATAATAATTTAAATATAAAGGAGTATATACATGTATCAATTACTCGCTACTAGTCCCATGGGATTAGAATCAATTGTTGCTAAAGAAGTTCAAGAATTAGGGTATGAGACGACTGTAGAAAATGGTCGCGTATTATTCGAAGGTGACGAAAAAGCAATTGTTAAAGCAAATTTATGGTTAAGAACTGCTGATAGAGTCAAAATAGTAGTCGGAAGATTTAATGCAACAACTTTTGATGAACTATTCGAAAAGACAAAGTCACTACCATGGGAAAATGTTATTGGAGCTCAAGGCATGTTTCCAGTACAAGGCAAAAGCGTTAAATCTAAATTATTTAGTGTATCTGACTGCCAAGCAATCGTTAAAAAAGCGATAGTTGAAAGACTTAAACATGTATATAGCATTAAAGGTTGGATTGATGAATCTGGTAGTAAATATCAAGTAGAAGTATCATTGCTAAAAGACGAAGCGTTATTAACAATTGATACATCAGGTTCAGGACTTCATAAAAGAGGTTATCGTTTAGCACAAGGTGAAGCTCCAATGAAAGAAACGTTAGCAGCTGCACTTGTAAGATTAACAAACTGGAGTGGAGAAACACCATTTATAGATCCATTCTGTGGTTCAGGTACTCTTGCAATTGAAGCAGCTCTAATAGCTCAGAACATTGCACCAGGTTTCAATCGTAGCTTTGCAAGTGAAGAATGGGATATCATTCCAGAAGGCTTATATGATCAATTAAGACAAGAAGCAGATGAAGCAGCTTTATATGATAAAGAGATTGATATTGTGGCTAGCGATATAGACCCTAGAATGGTAGAAATAGCGAAAGCAAATGCTGTAGAAGTTGGACTAGGTGATATAATTAAATTTACTGTTCAAGATGTACATGATTTAGTAGTACCAGAAGGACCTGTTTCAATAATAGGGAATCCACCATACGGAGAACGTATAGGTGAACGAAGCGAAGTAGAAGCAATGTACAAACATTTAGGTGAAATATTAAACAAGAATAACCAAGTTTCATTATATATGTTAACGAGTTATAAAGAATTCGAACCTTTAGTAGGTACAAAAGCTACTAAGCGAAGAAAATTATTTAACGGTTATATCGAATGTACTTACTATCAATATTGGGGTAAGCGAAGTAAATAAAACATAAATAAAAAGATGAAACATCCAATTGTGGGTGTTTCATCTTTTTTGTATGAAGCGTACTTATTAACTTTTCATTTACTTACCAAAGTTTACCTTCACCTAATCCTTTAGCTCCTGGTGGTGGATCTATAAACATTTGACCAATCGGAACTGTATAAGCAATTAGAATTAATAATACAGTAATGATGATTAGGAATCTCCAGTTTTCGACAAGTTTAGTTACTGGTTGTTGCTCATCTAATGCTTCCGCAATTGGATATTCTTCTTCTCCTTTTGGTGATAAGAAAGCTAAGTGTATAAATATCATTACAACTAATATAATTGAAATAAATAGAATTGTTCCCCCAACGGCTTGTAAAACTTGATACGGGATCCACTCTGCCGCTTGTTTAGCACCTCCATATTCAGAAAAAGTCGATCTTCTTGGAGCACCTTTAAATAAACCTACATAGTGCATTGCACCACTCATGATTGTCATTCCTATTGCCCAAGTATAGCCTTGTATAATTGCTAATTTATTAGTAAATTTAGTCAATTTTCTACCTGTACAATGAGGTATCAACCAGTACATTATGCCGAAGAAAGTTAATATAACAGCAGATGCGATTGTTAAATGGAAATGTCCAGTTACCCAAATCGTATTGTGTATAAGACCATTCATTTGTGCTGAAGCATTTACTAAGCCTCCAGCACCTCCAGGTATAAATGCCAACATACCTAAGAAAGGTAATACAAATCTTGCATCGTTCCAAGGTAAAGATTTAAACCATGTAAATAATCCTTTATATCCTAAAGAACGCCCATGATGCTCGAAAGTTGCAAATAGACTAAATGCTGTCATAAACGAAGGTACTACTACCATAAATGTTAGAACTACTTGTAAATACTTCCACATATCATCAATTCCAGGTTCAACTAATTGGTGGTGTATCCCAACAGGAATACTGAAGAATAAGAAAAGCATAAATGACATTCTTGCTAAGTTATCTGAGAATGCTTTGCCGTTTATTATTTTCGGTACGATTGCATACCAACACATATAAGCTGGCAATAACCAGAAATAAACTAATGCATGTCCAAAATACCAAAATAATGTTCTACTTAATGACACATCAACTCTTTCAACTAAACCTAAAGACCATGGTATTAATTGAAAAAGCACTGTTGCTGCAACCCCTAACGAACATACAATCCACATTACTCCATTTATTGCTACCATATAACTAAGTAGGGGAGATTTCTTACCTGGATAAGTCTTCTTAAATTCTCTATATTTCAAAATTTGGCCAATTACAGAAATCCAACTACCTACAACTACTAAAGCCATACCTACATAGAATATGACGTGTGCTTGTAATGGTGCATAAAAAGTATATAAAACTGTTGCCTTATTAAGTAACACCATTGTAGCAGCCATAAGCGTTCCAACAATCATAACAAAAAAGCCAATCCATCCTAATTTTCTTTGTACAGATGTTAAATGTCCACAAGTTTTGGCTACTGCTGAATATTGAAACCCTAAAATAAAGAAAGTTGTAAGTACAAGTGCTAAAACAATACCATGTACAGTCAAAATTTGATAATAAGAAATATTCTTAGGTAATTGTAATAAACCTGATCTTACAAAAGTTTGTAATAAACCTGCGAGTCCCCCTAGAATTAAACAACCAATTGCCACATACATATGTGCCATAACGAGTTTACTGTCTGACTTATTTAAACGTGTTATCATTTTTTATCCACAACCTTTATCATCGACTTCATATCTGCATGACCGACACCACAATATTCATTGCAGATGATCAAATATTCGCCTTTATCATTAAATGTCTTTGTATATTCACTAATGTGTCCTGGTTCAAGCATCATGTTAACGTTTGTTCCAGGTAAACTGAAGCCATGCAAAGTATCTTTACTTGTTGCAATGATTTTTACTTTTGAACCTTTAGGTATTTCTACTTTTCCAGGTTGATAATTAAAAGCTGAAGCGACTATTACTAGTTCATAGTCATAGTCTTTACCATCCACTTTATTGAGACCTGGCTTATTAAAAGGTTCAATTTGATCGACTTTATCTGGATTTACATACTCTCTACCAGAAGCGGCTGGCTTATGTCCATTATGTAATCCAGTGATTATTAAAATTGCAAGAAACAATACTAAAGAAGCTGTTCCTATGGTTAACCATAACTTTTCATATTTATGCACAAATTTCACCCCTTACATTCTTATCAAAAATAAAATAAAACAAATCACCCATAATACTGCAAAAATTCCTCCCAATGTAAAAACTGAGTAGAGCGTGCCTCTTAGGTCGAGATCATCATGTGAATGGTCATCAGTTTTATTACTAAGGTCATTTTTTTGGACTGTCATATGATTCATCCTTTCTTATATTCTCTTCATTATTTATAATAGAATAGAGATAGAAAAAATAATGTGATGTAAATCACATTATTTAAATTATTTGTGCATAAATGAAGGGGAATTAAAATGGAAAGTAATCAAGAATCATTAGACTTACTCTATAAACTTAAAAAAGAAATTGAAAAATCATCAAATCAACAATTGATTAAACAAATCAATGAAATGATTAAGAAAGTATATAATGAACAATATACTGTTAGCTTTGTAGGTCATTTTTCAGCTGGAAAATCTACATTAATAAATAATGTTATCGGCCAAAGCATATTACCGAGTTCACCAGTGCCAACAACGAGTAATACCGCACAATTAATTTCATCAAATAAAAATAGTATTTCCGTCAATTTAAGTGATAACCAATATACAGTGGTGAATAACCAAGAAGATGTCAAAAGATTAAATACTGAAGATCGTAAAGTAGAATCAATCGAGATAGAGTTTACTTCTGATAAATTTAATAAAGGTTTCACTTTTCAAGATACGCCAGGTGTAGATTCTATGAGTGACAACCATAGAGAAAGTGCATTTCAATATTTACTGACTTCGAATTATGTTTTTTATACAGTAGACTATAACCACGTACAATCAGATATGAATTTCAATTTCATTAAGTCTCTTAACAAATTAGATATACCTGTTATTTTGCTTGTGAATCAAGTAGATAAACATGATGAAAATGAAATACCTTTTGATATATATAAGCGTAGAGTTAATAAAGCAGTTACAGATTGGAAACTTAATTTAGAGAAGATTTTCTATGTATCAAAGTATGAAACACCAAACAATGAAAAAGTTGAATTCAATGAATACATTCATCAACTTGATCAAAACAGAACTGAACATCAAGTATTTATTGAACGCGTAACAAATTACATTAAACAAGAGCAATTAGAATATATAAATCGTCATATGGAATCTATTCTTTCAGACATTGAATCAACTGAAGAAACATTTGATGAAGATTATCAAACATATAAAGAAAAATTCAACGTTCAAAATGAACAGTCTCTTATTCAAAATAAAGATCAATTCACATCAAATTTAAAAGAAAAGCGAAAAGAAATATTAGATAACGCTTATCTAATGCCTTACGAAATGAGAGAAACGATTCGTGTTTATTTAGAAACGACAGCTAAAGATTATAAAGTAAAAGGGTTATTCAACAAAGATAAGAAAAAAGAACTTATTCAAGAAGAAAAGTTAAATACGGTAAAAGAAGAATTAGATTTAAAAATACATGATGAAATAACGAAAGTATGGATTAAATCATTAGAACATCTTAATAAATACATTAAAGATTCCAATCTTTTCGAAAAAATTATCAACCAACAATATACAATTTCTAAAGAGGAACTTGCTGAACATGTCCAAGAGCAAACGTCTATTACGAATGATTATGTAATTATATATACGAAAGGTATAGTAGATATCATCACTAGAAAAGTTCGTAATGAAACAAATCAACTTATAGGAGAAATTGTGAATTCAAGTGAAGTGCATAATGAAACTAATGAAGGTGCAAACCAACTAAGTGAATATGAAGAATATATTGAATTCAAAAATTTAAAATCTTCTCTTATAACAAATAATTACCAGCACTACTATATTCATCTGGATGAATCTATAGATAAGTTAATTGATAGACATTTTGTACGTATTGAAGAAATAGATTTAGGAAATCAAATTGAGAAGAAACATCAATATAAAGTAAAAAACTCAAAACAAAAAGAAAGTAATCTCGTTAATATAAAAGAAAAATTAACAAAGTTGAAAAATCTTCCATTATTTGAAGGTGAAGTAGAAAACATTCATAACCAAGTTCAGCGTATAGAAAATAACATTACAAAAATCGCGGTATTTGGTACATTCAGTGCAGGGAAAAGTAGTTTAATTAATGCTATTTTAAGAAAGCCTATATTATTAAGTTCACCAAACCCAACTACTGCAAGTATTACTGAAATTAGTTATGGCACAAAACAAGAAGTTACTTTTAAAACTTATTCTCAATTACTCGAAGAAATTAATCATATAACAGAATTTGCGAATAAAAATTATGATTCTATTGAGTCTTTTATAGAAGATAAAAATATAAAACAACATCCTTCTTTATCGAGTAATCATATAGCATTTTTTGAAGCTATTGAAACAAACTTCAAATATTATGAAGATACACTGAAAAAAGATAAAGCCACTGAGTTTAAACTTGAAGAACTAGAAAAACTAACTGCAGATGATACGCACGCAGCATTTGTGCATAAAATTAATTTAAGACTAGAAGAAGAATGGTTAAAAGATAAAATTATTATCGATTCACCTGGATTAAATTCTAATAACCAAAGACACACGAGAGAAACTGAACAAATAATAGCTTCAAGTGATCTTATAATATATGTTAGCTATTACAACCATGCCTTTACAGATAAAGATGGCGAATTTTTAACTTATATGAGAGATATGAATAATTTGCAACAAACACAAGGATTAAAATTCGTTATTAATGCGATTGACTTAGCAGAATCAGAAGAAGATAAAAATGCAGTTATTTCATATGTGGAGTCCTCATTAGATGCATTAAACATTAAACCTGAATGTTATCCTGTATCTAGTAAACTCGCTATTAAAAATTATGACGACTATTTCAATAATTTCATGAACGCAATAGAACATTTTGTTAAAGTTGAAAGTAAAACTGTTTTACAATCTCAAGTAGAATCAAGAATTAATCAATTGATTAGTGAACTTGAAAGAATGGTCCATACGTATAGACAAGATAAAGCACAATTAGAAAAAAGAAATACTACATTACTTCAATATAAAGAAAAACAAAACTTCACTAATCAAATAGTTGTAAAATCGCATCATCAACTAGAAAAAGAAATTCATGATCAACTTTATTATTTGAAAGACCGATTAAATATACAATTAAACGATATTGTGAAAAAACATTTTAATACTTCTACTGTTACAGATGATTTTAAACAATCACTGCAAACAAGTACAAAACAATATGTCGATGATTTAAATCAAAAATTAAGTTTAGAAAGTTCACTCATAGTTGAAAGATTAAAGAACTTTTATTCAAGAACATTTGATGATTTACTTACACCAACAATCGTTGAATTAAACGAAGCGTCAATATTAGTATCAAAGTTCAAACATGATTTTATCAATGAAATAAATCCAGAACCGATAAATATCAATATTCAAGACATCTCTAACCAAACAATTAGTTCCATTTCGAAAAAAGATTTGTTAAAAACATCTAAAGCTAAGGACGTACAAACATCAATATTAAATGATACAATGTCGTTATTAGATCAACCAATCGTCTACTTTAACAATGCTTTAACTAAAAATCTTGAAGGCTATGATAACTTAGCTGAACATTATATAGTAGATTACAACAAAGAAACGATTAAACTGATAGAATCATATTTATCTGTTAACATAGATAATAATGTTATAGAACAAATCGAAAAAGTCTTAAAAGAGATATAGAGGAGAACAAAATGGGAAATAAAATATTATTAATAGATGGAATGGCTTTATTATTTAGACATTTTTATGCTACAAGTATCCATAAGCAATTTATGAGAGATTCAAAAGGGATTCCCACAAACGCGGTACAAGGTTTCGTTAGACATACGTATACAGTTATTAACGATATACAACCTTCACACGTTGCAGTATGTTGGGATATGGGTTCAAAAACATTTCGTAACGACATGTTTGAAGCTTATAAGTCTAACCGAGTTGCACCACCAGAAGAGATGATACCTCAATTTGATAGAGCGAAAGAGATTGCTGAAAAATTAGGAATGTTTAACTTAGGTATAACAAATTATGAAGCGGATGATGTTATCGGTACGATTAGTAAAAAGGCACAAGAAAAAGGATACGAAACATACGTAGTAAGTGGTGACCGTGATTTATTGCAATGTATTGATACAAACGTTAACATCTGGCTAACAAAAAAAGGATTCAATATATATAATAAATATGATATCCATAAATTTAGAGAAGAATATGGTCTTGAGCCACATCAATTAGTAGATGTAAAAGCATTTATGGGTGACACTGCTGACGGATATCCAGGAGTTAAAGGAATAGGTGAGAAGACTGCAATAAAACTTATTCAACAATATCAATCAGTTGAAAATGTTATAGAAAATATTGATGAATTAACTGCCGGACAACATAATAAAATCATTACATATAGAGATGATTTAGCCATGTCCAAACGACTAGCTCAAATTCATACAGATGTACCACTTGAAACAGAAGACTTATTAAATAAAATGACATACAACCATCATATAGAAAATTCTATAAATATTTGTAATGAACATGAACTGTTTGTTTCAAGTAAATATTTAATGAATAACTTTTCATAATAATAACCGCCAACAATGTAGTTGGCGGTTATTATTTTTTATTTCGTTTTTTCAAATGCTTTCTTAATGCAGTTTGTGCTAATTGGTTAGCTTCTTTATTTTGTGCTCTTGGTATCCATTTAACGAATACTAAATCAAATTTCTGTTGCAATTGTTTATATTCATTAAAATACGATTTAAACATTTCATTCTTCACAAAATTTTTCTCTATACTATCACCAATCAATTTTGAATCTGTATACACTAAAGCATTATTAACATTTAATTCAATAGCATGCTTTAGTGATAAGATAAATGCTTCCCACTCAGCACGATGATTATCCATCAATCCTAAGCTTTCCGTAAAATAATGCCTCTCATTATCTACTATAATTACAATTCCACATGTACTTTCACCAGGATTACCTTTAGTCGCTGCATCAAAATAAATTTGTGGCACTAATATCATCTCTTTCAATTAAATTCATCATTATATCTAATTTACATGAACATCTAGCATAGTTCAATTAAATGCAAGTGAGAATACAGGAATAATATTTGAATACGACATACTATAACGAGATATTATAGACTTTAAAATTTATATAAATATTTTATAGAGATTTAAAAATATAGTATTTTATTCGCACAATAAAGATGATATAATATTTTGGAACAAAATTTAATTTTGTTCCATATCAAATATGTGAATAGTTTATATGGAAGGAGAGTAATTTAATATCACCATTCACATATTGTTAGAGTGAAACTTAGCTCATATATCTTAGATTCATTTAGAGATTTTTTGAACACATTACTAGTGAGATAAAAATAAAATAGTTACATAAGAATCATCGTATGAGTAAAGTAGCACTCCTATATAAATTATTATCTATGAAAAGGAGATTGCTAATGGACAATCAACGGCGATTACAAAAGTTTAGTATTCGAAAATATACTATTGGTACATGCTCAATATTAATCGGTACACTTTTATTTCTTGGAAATCCATCAGATAAAGCTTTTGCATCAGAAAAAAATATAGATGTTACCAATCAAGAAGAATCAGTAAAACCTACAGAAACAACAAATGATACAAGTAATGAACTATCAAATCAAAACACAAACGAAAATGTAGAACAGAATAATGAGGCACCAACTGATAAAATAAACACAAATGAACAAATAGAAGAACAATTTAAAGTTGAAGAAACAGATAATCAAACTTCAAAAGTGGAGAATGAAATACATGAACAAAAAAATACAGAAAATTCAACTTATAAAGAGGAAAACACATTAAACAAAGATACGATTGTTACTAAAGAAAATAATAAAGAATTAGATAAACCTGAAAATAATGTAAACCAATCTATCAAGGCGTCAACTACTACAAATACAGTAGATCAACATAATTCATCTCCTCAACAAACGCCACATTCAGAAATAAAAACAAATTTAACTGAACCTGAAAATAATAAAAAAACAATTATAGAGAAAAACAATTCAAATGAAGCAATTCAAAATAGAAATAATAATGAGATAAATAACACAAATAATAATGAGAATAATGTGACACCTAAAATAGTTAAAGCTACTGAAGTCCGTACTAATAAAATGACTGTTGAAGAATTTAAGAAATTAAGTCCAAGAGAGATTTTTTCAATTGATTTTGAAGAACTTAAGAACTTAAATATTCAAGCTTTCTATTCTGATTTAACAAGAGCACAACAAAAAGCATTAGCGTTAAATAAATCTTTCCAATCAAATTACGGAAATGTTTATCCTGCTCCTAGTTTATCAGTGTTTAGAGCTGCTCAAGGACCATATCCAACAGGTATTGCTCAAGAATATGACTTTGGTCCTTTGGGTGATAGAGACTTTGGTGGTAATAACCAAGGAGACCAATTCCACTTACTTGCTAATATGCAATTAGTAAACGTAGCACGTGAAGGTGATAATGCTGTTATAAGATATAAAATTAAATTCAATGACAACAGTGCCAATAGAGGAAGTATGAAATATTATTTCGCTGCAAGTGAAGGAAATATTAAAATAGTTAAATTAGAAAAAAATGGCCAAAGCATAAATACAAATAAAGTTTATACCGAAGATTTAAATAAGACGTTTAGACTAAAGAGACCTCAAATATATAATGATATAACAAGAGATTTCATCTATCCTCTTACATCTCAAGTTAAAGTAGTATATGGAGCTCATTCTGAGAAAATTATTGTTGAATTTGAAGTGAGAGTACCATTAACAACATTACTTTCAAAATATGAAGACCCTACAGATACATCAACTGGTGATCATAAATTCAAATCATTTATTATCGGTGCTGGTGGATTGAATACTAGCATTAGAAATAAACAAAATTCATTTAGAGTTAGAGGTGTTTATAATACCACTATTAGTCCTACTATTCATACAGACCTAACTGAAAAGGCTAATACCAAAACTCCTGTTGTTGTATATTCATTACCAGGATTAGCAATTAAATTATACGATAAAAGTAATAATGTAATTGGTGAAGGTGTTGTCCAATCAAATGGTAAAGCACCTATAACACCGACAGTAGATATTCCTGAAGGAGATGTTACAGCAAGAATAGTAACCAAAGGAAGAGAATTGTTTCCGAGTGCTCCAAAAGTCGCTACTCGTAAAGAAACAGATGCAGATAGACATAATCCAACAGCTATTAACCAAACAGTAGAGATAAATGAAACACCATCTGTTGATCAATCAATCAATTTACCAGCCGGAACACCAAATGGTACAAGATATGAGTATATAACACAAATAGATACGCGAACTGTAGGTGATAAAAATGCTACTGTACGAGTAACATACCCAGATAACAGTTACGATGATGTCCCAGTAGTAATTGAAGTTATAGACACAACACCACCTGTAGCTCCACCTCTACAAAATAAAACTAATGAAAGGAATGTAGCCATACAACCAATAACAATTCCTAACGCGACAGATAATAGCGGTGATGTAGAACCAAGTAGCGTAACAGGTTTACCTCCAGGACTAACTTATAACAGTCAAACCAAGCAAATTACTGGTACACCAACAACTGAAGGTACAAGTAGAATATCTGTTAAATATGTAGATCCAAGCGGTAATAGTATAGGTAAAAATTTTAAATTCTTCGTTATAGATACAACACCTCCAAATAAACCTGTCATTCAAACAGATTTAACTGGTAAAGCTGGTACGACTCCAACTATTGCTGTTAACGCTGAACCAAGATCTAATGTAAAATTATACGATAAAGATGGCAATAAGATTGGTGAAGGTGTCGCAAATGATCAAGGTGTTGCTCAAATCACACCGACAACTCCTTTAACTGAAGGTAATATCACAGCGACAGCGACTGATAATGCAGCTACACCGAATACCTCTGTAGCTTCTGATCCAATCAAATCGACAGATACAACGCCTCCAGCTAAACCTGTCATCACAACAGACTTAACTGGTAAAGCTGGAACAACACCAACTATTTCTGTGAATGCAGAAGCGGGTTCTAACGTAGAATTGTTCGATAAAGATGGTCATAAGATTGGTCAAGGTGTGGCAAATAATCAAGGTGTGGTAGAAATTACACCAACAACACCTTTAACTGAAGGTAATATTACGGCCAAAGCGACCGATAATGCTGAAACACCGAATACTTCTGTCGCTTCTGATCCAATCAAGGCAACAGATACGACTGCTCCGGCTAAACCTGTGATTACAACAGACTTAATAGGCAAAGCTGGTACGACTCCAGCTATTTCAGTTAATGCTGAACCAGGTTCTAATGTAGAATTATTCGATAAAAATGGTCATAAGATTGGTCAAGGTGTGGCGAATAATCAAGGTGTCGCACAAATCACGCCAACAACAACATTACCTGAAGGCAATATTACGGCCAAAGCAACCGATAATGCAGAAACACCGAACACTTCAGTCGCTTCTGATCCAATCAAGGCAACAGATACAACTGCACCAGCTAAACCTGTTATCACAACAAATTTAACAGGACAAGCAGGAAATACGCCAACTATTTCTGTGAATGCAGAAGCAGGATCTAATGTTGAATTATTTGATAAAAATGGTCATAAGATTGGTCAAGGTGTGGCGAATAATCAAGGTGTCGCTCAAATTACGCCAACAACACCATTACCTGAAGGCAATATTACGGCCAAAGCAACGGATAATGCGGAAACACCGAACACTTCAGTCGCTTCTGATGCAATCAAGGCAACAGATACGACAGCTCCGGCTAAACCTGTTATCACAACAGATTTAAGTGGTAAAGCTCATATGACACCAACTATTTCTGTGAATGCAGAAGCAGGATCTAATGTAGAATTGTTCGATAAAAATGGTCATAAGATTGGTCAAGGTGTGGCGAATAATCAAGGTGTCGCTCAAATTACGCCGACAACGCCACTACCTGAAGGTAATATCACAGCGAAAGCAACAGATAATGCGGAAACGCCGAATACGTCTGTCGCTTCTGACCCAATCAAGGCGACAGATACAACAGCTCCGGCTAAACCAGTTATCATAACAGATTTAGCAGGCAAAGCAGGAACTACGCCAACTATTTCTGTAAATGCAGAACCAGGTTCTAATGTTGAAATCTTTAATAAAGACGGAAACAAAATTGGAGAGGGTGTGGCCAATGATCAAGGTATCGCTCAAATTACGCCGACTACACCATTATCTGAAGGTAATATCACAGCCAAAGCAACGGATAATGCAGAAACACCAAATACATCTGATGCTTCTGATCCAATCAAGGCAACTGATACAACGGCTCCGGTTAAACCTGTTATCACTACAGACTTAACAGGACAAGCTCATATGACTCCAACTATTTCTGTGAATGCTGAACCAGGATCTAATGTTGAATTATTCGATAAAGACGGAAACAAAATTGGTGAAGCTAAAGCGAATGATCAAGGTATCGCTCAAATTACGCCGACAACGCCACTACCTGAAGGTAATATCACAGCGAAAGCGACAGATAATGCAGAATCACCGAATACTTCTGACGCTTCTGACCCAATCAAAGCAACAGATACAACAGCACCGGCTAAACCTG
Organism: Mammaliicoccus sp. H-M34; assembly: GCF_022386495.1. Lineage (NCBI taxonomy): Bacteria > Bacillati > Bacillota > Bacilli > Caryophanales > Staphylococcaceae > Mammaliicoccus > Mammaliicoccus sp. H-M34. The sequence goes on along the minus strand of NZ_JAJNIK010000001.1, from coordinate 2,004 downwards.
TCATCACTACAGACTTAGCGGATAAAGCTGGTACAACTCCAACTATTTCTATAAATGCTGAACCTTATTCTAAAGTTGAAATCTTTGATAAAGACGGAAACAAAATTGGTGAAGGGGTCGCAAATAACCAAGGTATCGCCCAAATCACACCGACAACGCCATTATCTGAAGGTAATATTACAGCTAAAGCGACGGATAATGCGGAAACGCCGAATACTTCTGATGCTTCTGATCCAGTCAAGGCAACAGATACAACACCACCAGTTAAACCTGTTATCATAACAGATTTAACAAGCAAAGCAGGAACTACGCCAACTATTTCTGTAAATGCTGAACCTTATTCTAAAGTTGAAATCTTTGATAAAGGTGGCAATAAAATTGGTGAGGCTGTCGCAAATGATCAAGGTATCGCTCAAATTACGCCGACAACACCATTGCCTGAAGGTAATATTACGGCTAAAGCGACTGATAATGCAGAAATACCGAATACGTCTGACGCTTCAGATCCAGTCAAGGCAACTGATACAACGGCTCCGGTTAAACCTGTTATCATTACAGACTTAACAGGCCAAGCTCATATGACACCAAATATATCTGTGAATGCAGAACCTAATTCAAAAGTTGAAATCTTTGATAAAGATGGAAACAAAATTGGTGAAGCTGTCGCAAATAATCAAGGTATCGCTCAAATTACGCCGACTACACCATTACCTGAAGGTAATATTACGGCCAAAGCGACGGATAACGCAGAAACACCAAATACATCTGATGCTTCCGATCCAATCAAAGCGACAGATACAACAGCTCCGGCTAAACCTGTTATCACAACTGATTTAACTGGTAAAGCAGGTACTACAGAACCAATTACAGTCACTACTGACCCTGGGTCAAATGTAGAATTATTTGATAAGAATGGAAACAAAATTGGTGAAGCTAAGGCGAATGATCAAGGTATCGCTCAAATTACGCCGACTACACCATTACTTGAAGGTAATATCACAGCGAAAGCGACTGATAATGCAGAAACACCGAATACATCTGACGCTTCTGATCCAATCAAGGCAACTGATACAACTGCTCCAGTTAAACCTGTTATCATAACAGATTTAACAAGCAAAGCAGGGACGACAAATTCGATTGTTGTAAATGCTGAACCTAATTCAAAGGTTGAAATCTTTGATAAAGATGGCAATAAGATTGGTGAGGCTGTGGCAAATGATCAAGGTATTGCTCAAATTATGCCAACAACACCATTACCTGAAGGTAATATTACGGCCAAAGCGACAGATAATGCGGAATCACCGAATACGTCTGACGCTTCTGATCCAATCAAAGCGACAGATACAACAGCGCCAGTTAAACCTGTTATCACTACAGACTTAACAGGACAAGCAGGAACTACACCAACGATTTCTGTAAACGCTGAACCAGGTTCTACAGTCGAATTATTCGATAAAGATGGAAACAAAATTGGTGAAGGCGTCGCAAATGATCAAGGTGTAGTTGAAATTACGCCAACAACACCATTACCTGAAGGTAATATTACGGCCAAAGCGACAGATAACGCAGAAACACCGAATACGTCTGACGCTTCTGACCCAATCAAAGCAACTGATACAACAGCGCCAGTTAAACCTGTCATCACAACTGATTTAACAGGACAAGCTCATATGACGCCAACGATTTCTGTAAACGCTGAACCAGGTTCTACAGTCGAATTATTCGATAAAGATGGCAACAAAATTGGTGAAGCTATGGCCAATGATCAAGGTGTCGCTGAAATTACGCCAACTATGCCATTACTTGAAGGTAATATTACGGCGAAAGCGACGGATAACGCAGAAACACCAAATACATCTGATGCTTCTGACCCAATCAAAGCAACTGATACAACGGCTCCGGCTAAACCTGTTATCACAACTGATTTAACAGGACAAGCTCATATGACGCCAACGATTTCTGTAAACGCTGAACCAGGTTCTACAGTCGAATTATTCGATAAAG